>NZ_JARTVT010000018.1:0-157670 GCF_029625685.1 Mesorhizobium sp. WSM4976 | reverse complement strand
ACTCCACAACCCCTTCGGGCCAAAAGTGTTACCCATGTCTCCGGTATAAACTGTAACCTATGTGTCCGGAACGGACCAAAGCCGCTTGGCGATCCCGGCAGGATTCGAACCTGCGACCATCGGCTTAGAAGGCCGGTGCTCTATCCAGCTGAGCTACGGGACCGTCGGCCGGCCGGGCCGGCTGCTGCGTTACGCCAAGCGATGCACGACTCGAAGTCAGTGCGTCCAGGGCGTCTTGCGGTCATAGCGGAAATTGTCCGAATAGGAAATCTGCCGGCGCTTTGCTTCCTTCGGCTCTTCTACGCGATAGGCGATCTTTTCCTTCTCGGCATAAGCCACTGCTTCTTCCTTCGTGTCGAAGGTTAGCTTCACCTGGCTCAGCATGTCGCCGGAGGTGGTGTAGCCCATCAGCGGGTCGATCTTCTTGCGCTGCGCGGGATCGAACTCCAGCACCCAATGTCCGGTCTTGGCCTTGCCGGATTGCATCGCGGTTTTGGCTGGACTGAAAATGCGCGCGGACATGAGCACCTCTTTGCACCTGTTCGGCGCGCCTCGTTTGAGCACCCTGTCGGGGACCTGAAATCTCGCGCCAACCCGTCATTACTGCGCAATGGCCGCGGCGGCAAGGCCGCAAGCGCCCCCGCGCTCCCACGGCGCAGGGAACCTCGCCGCGCCGGCGACATTATCGAAAGGTCGGGCGGCCGGGCCGGGCAAGCCTTCTCCCGAGCCCTCAACCAGAAGCGGACGTCTCGCCATGACCAATGGAATCGAACACACCGTCCTGCAGCTCGCCGTGCTTGTCGGCAGCCTGCGCGCCCAATCTTTCAGCCGCAAGATCGCCAAGGCGCTCGCCGCCCGCGCGCCGGATTCGGTGCGCTGCCGCTTCATCGAGATTGGCAACCTGCCACTCTACAACGAGGACCTAGACGGTGACGACCCGCCGGCGGCGTGGTCTGCCTTCCGCGGAGCGATGCGCGAATGCGACGCGGTGCTGTTCGTCACCCCGGAATACAACCGCTCGATCCCTGGCTGCCTGAAGAATGCGCTCGATGTAGGCTCGCGCCCGCCGGGCAAGAGCGTGTTCAAGGGACTGCCCGCAGGGGTCGTCAGTGTCAGTCCCAGCAAGATCGGCGCCTTCGGCTCCAACCAGGCGCTCCGGCAGACCTTCGTCTTTCTCGACATGCCGGTGATGCAGCAGCCGGAGGCGTATATCGGCAATGTCGCGGAATTGCTGGACGACAAAGGCGCGGTGACCAACGCCGACACCGCCGCCTTTCTCGAGGATTTCATGGCCAGCCTGGAGACATGGATCAGGACGGTGCATCCTGGCGGCTCGTCCTTCGACGCCTTCATGAAGCAGCGCGAGAAGATCGCCGAGGACTATGTCAATGGCGATGCCTCCTCCCTGAAAGCGATCGTCACCCGTGCCGGGCCGGCGACATTCTTCTCACCGCGCGGCGATCATCTCGAAGGCGCCGAAGCGGTTGCCGGCCGCTACGAACGCGATGCCGCGAGCTTCCACAAAGGCGGCAACACCGACCTCGAGGTGCTGCAGGCGTCATCCAGCGGCGATCTGGCCTTCTGGAGCGGCTTGCAGCATGCCAAGGCGCGCATCGGCAAGAACGGCGAGACGACCGAGATGACCTTGCGGGTGACGGAAGTGTTTCGGCTGGAGGACGGCGCGTTCAAGCTGGTGCATCGCCATGCGGACCCGGTTCATTAGCCGGCGCTTGCAAAATCCGCGACACAATGCCGGGGATTTGCAACACGCACCTATTCCTTTTGGCCTGTGAGCGGCATACATCGGATACATGGTCGTGCCACTTGAAGGCATGATGACGACGACGACAAAGATACGAATGGGCGCGGATACGAAAGTCTCGCCGTTGGGGGACGGCGAGCCAGCGATTCTGGATGGCGCGATTGTCGTCGGCGGGGGCGCCGCCGGGCTTGCCGCCGCGCATGCATTGACCATGGCCGGCGTGACGACGCAAATCCTGGAGCGCGAGCAGAGGCTGGCCGAGCCTTGGCACCGCCGCCACGACAATCTGCACCTCAACACGCATCGCGACCTCTCCTCATTGCCCGGCGTGTCCTATCCGGCGGGGACACCGGCCTTCCCGCACCGCAGCGCCGTCGTGCGCCATCTCAACGAGTTCGCCGAGACGCACCGGCTGCCGGTCGCCTTCGGCGTCGAGGTCGACGAAATCGAATTTCACGGCAGCCATTGGCTGCTGCGGACAAGCAAGGGCTTGAAGGCGGCGCGATATGTGGTGATCGCCACCGGACGCGACCGGCAGCCCTTCATCCCGGCCTGGAAGGGCATGGAGGATTTTTCCGGGAGGATCATCCATTCGGCCGATTTCGGAAGGGCAAGCGACTATGCCGGCAAGAAGGTTCTCGTTGTCGGCGCCGGCAACTCCGGCTTCGATGCGCTCAACCATCTTTCCCGCGCCGAAACCGGCCAGATCTGGCTTGCGGCGCGCAACGGACCTTCGCTGCTGCCCAAGCGCATCGGCAAGATCGCGGTGCACCGCATATCGCCGCTCATGGCCAACCTGCCCACATGGCTCGCCGACGCGGTCATGGCGGCAACGCAGCGCCTGGTGTTCGGCGACCTGACGAAATACGGCCTGCCCCCTGCCCCGTCGGGCGGCGCCAGCCGGCTAGGCTCCGACTATACCGCGATCGCCGCCGACGACGGCGCGGTCAGGGCCATCAAGGCCGGGCGCATCATCGTCGTGCCGCAACTGCGCGAATTCAGGCGCGACGGCGTCGTGCTCGACAATGGCCAGTCGATCGCGCCCGACATCGTCATTGCCGCCACCGGCTACCGCACCGGGCTGGAAACGATGCTGGGCAAGCTTGGCGTGCTCGACGGCAAGGGCGTGCCGCTGTTCAACGGCGCCGCGAACGACCCGAAGCTGCCCGGGCTCTGGTTCACCGGCATGCGGCCCAGCATTCGCGGCTGCTTCGCCAACGCAACAATCCAGGCCGCGGCGATCGCCAGGAAGATCGCCGGCCTGAAGCGGTGAGCGCGCCACAAGGAACAGACAGGACGGTCGGTCGTTTGCCTTTCTCTGGATGAAAGGAAGCGAGATGCCGACGCCCGATGAGCTCGAGGCGAAATTCGCGTTGATCCTGAACAGGCCGAAATTTGGCTCGACGCCTCCAGCGTCGTCTCCGGCATCAAGATGCAGCTCGGCTACGATCCCAAATACAAGGACAATGTGGCCAAGGTCGATCTCTGATCATCCCTGGTGATCCGCCGAGGCCTATTTTTGCATGAAGGCTGCGAAATTTTCGGTCGTGGTGGCAAAGCCTTCCAGGTTTGACTGCAGCCAGGCCTTGGTCACTCCGCCCACCAGTGTCACCCGATAGTTGGCGTAATATTTGCCGTCCTTATACTTCACGACCGTGAGCCAGCCGGCATTGTCCCAGTCGAATGCGTCTAGACCGTCCACCGTCAAAGGTGTTTTGGGAGTCCACCCTGCAGTCTCTGCCAAGAGCGTCTTGCAAACCTTCTGGTCATCGCATCCGCCAAGGCTGACGAAGAAATTCTGTCCGCCCGAGGCGCTCGATACATACTCGCCGGTGCTGTCGTTCTTGATCTGGCCGCGATAGCCGCGTTCTGCAGGGCATCCCTGATATCTTCGAGCGTGACCTTGGTGAGAACCTCAGGCTTGTCGCCGGCCTTGTCTTGCGCAGATGCCGGCAGACGAGAAAGAACCAATGCAAATGCGAAAGCTATGACGCGTGCCAAGCGTGCCATCTGCAAAACCCCAATTGTCCCAAGGGAAGTCAACAGCAGGTGCCGCCGCTTGTCAACGAAACCGAGCAATGGCGCTCTTTAACACTGCTATATTGAGGCGGATCAGAACCCCTGCCATGTGTTGGCTTCCGGGCGTACGCTCTATACGCCATAACACATCCGGAGTGTGGGGCCTGATAAGGAAGGGCAGAGCCCAGCCTGATCTTCTCTTGCGTTCAATGTCTCATGGAACGCCGCAAACCCCTCTGCGCCAACCGCACCCCCGGACCCACATGCCGGCGGGTCTGTCTTGACAACCGTCGGTTGCTCAGGCCATTTCTGCGGTGTTTTTGAGGGCAACTTGGGGACCTACCGCATGAAGAAAGTCTATGAAAAGCCTGTGCTGACCAAACGCGAACGCCTCAACAGCGTCACCGCGGTCTTCCTTCCGTCGAAGGTGATCGGCTGATGAAGAAGACTTACGAGAAGCCTATTCTGCGCAAGCGAGAGCGCCTGGGATCAGTTGTGGCCCTATCGCTATCGGGACCGATCGACTGAACCAGTCCAAATTATGCACAAAGCCCGACGTCCTTCGGTCGGCGGGCTTTTTATTTCAGATGTGGAACAGGAACGGTCCGGCGCAGTCGCCAATGACCACGCCGGGTGCTTCTAAAGCCTGGCGGAGGCGACTACTCTTTCCGGGCGCAAGATTCTCCTGCCGCCCTCGAAATCACGTATCGGCACTCCGCTCAGGTGCTTTTGGCTCCAAGAGAAGTTCAGTCCGGTTCAGAAGCGCCCGCGCATTCTCCGACTGTTGCCGACGTTGCACTTAGGGCTTCGCCGGCCCGCGGCTCGTCAGAGCCGTCGCGGGCGACTATCAGAATTTGTATGCGATGCCGATCCTGACCTCGTTGGTCTTGACGTGCTCGTGTTCGACATAAGAAGAGTCGGTATTGGTGGTGGCGGTCGTAACTTTGCCGAAATCCGTGTACCGATAGTCCACCTGAGCGAACCAATTCCTGTTGATGGCGTAAGCGACACCAGCACCGAGTGTCCAGCCAGCTTTAATCTGGGACTTAGAGTCCGTGGCCGCGCCATCTTCGAATTTCGTGTGAATATCTCCCAAGGCCAAGCCGCCCGTCACATATGGCATCCAGTTATCGATTGCGTAGCCCAAGCGGCCACGCAGCGAGCCCTGAGCGTCGACATGAGTATTGTCATCCGTTCCGAACGGCCAGTTAGGATTGTGGCCGACGATCCCGGACGCCTCGATGTCACCTTCGATGCCGCCGACGATGTTGCCCCACTGCATGTTATAACCAGCGAAAATGCCTCCGGTTACACCGCGAACCCGGAAACTATCAGAGTAATCCGTTCCGCCACCGGTTACCAATTCGTCCTCGATGTGGTCCCGTCCCCAAGCATAGCCGATTTGGCCCCCAATGTACCCACCACTCCAGTCATACGTGGAGGCGACCGGAAGTTCGTTCACAACATCAGCCGCCATGGCGGACGTAAGAGTGGCGCCCAGCATCGCCGCTGCCAGAATGTATTTCATTGCGAGTCCCCAGCGTAGAAAACCGGCTCTAATCTAGCAGAATATTTCCTAGAGTATTTAGTCCCAATCGCGAGACTGCTCGGGTTTTCCTGCAAAGTTGCACTTTGGCAACATGCGAAGCGATTAATGCGATTTGCCCACCTAAGTCTCGGGCTTTGGCAATCGCCGGCTCGTTTCGAGTTTAGCGTTTTCTTACTTAGCAGGTCTGTGGCCATCAGCCGGTGAAGCGATCTTTTGCCGTAGCCGCGCATCCCGACCAGCTCTCGATTAGGCAGTAGAGGATGGCTGGCACTATCGCTTCCTGGCAGTCGACCTCAAAGATCGACGAGCGAAGACACGCTGGACTTTTCGTGGAACTTCTGGCGGCCGGATCCTGCGATATTTGCCGTTCGTTCCGTTTTTCGCTTTTTGGGCTTGCCCTCAATCGCCCGGAACCCTATGGAAACCCGGCGTCGGAGTGTAGCGCAGCCTGGTAGCGCACCTGATTTGGGATCAGGGGGTCGCGTGTTCGAATCACGCCACTCCGACCATCGCTCCCTTCCTCGACAGAACCAAGCCGGTCTCCGCGTTCCTGCATTTCCGGCCAGAGGGCGGATCTCACCTTGGCAGCCACGGTTGTAGCGATCCTGGACAGGGACAATTGGGACACCAACACCGACATCATCGTCGTTGTGGATGGTGCCAGGCGGCGGCTGACATGGGTGCCGCGCGACTTGTGGTCTCCCCTCATAAGCGACCGTATCAATGCTGCCTTCGCCGTCGGCGGCGGCAGGCTGCTGCTCGATGCGCTCGCGGAATTGGGATTTGCCGCGCAAAGCGCAGTCTGCCTCCGGCGCGGCGCGACCGAGGCCGCGCTTACCGGCGCCAGCGTTAGCGTGCCGATCCACGAGCCGCTCGATTTCTGGTATCCGCTGACGCCGACCAGCCGCCTGGAGGACGGGCGCCGGCAGGTCTCCTTTCGCCCGCCGGATGAAACGCTGTCGGGCGAACGGCTGCACCAGTGGATCGGCGCCCGCACCATGGTCGACGGCCAGGGAACCGACTTCCACCGCATGCGGCGCCAGATCGTGTTCCTGCGAGCCCTCATCGCCCAAGGCTTCGATTTCCGCCCAGTGCTGAAGGATCCGGAACTGGCACGGATCACCGGCGAGGATCCATTGCCCCTTCTTGCCCGCGTCAGGGTCACTTGGCGAATGCAGGTGCATGACTGGGTGGACGACGCCGTCATCGACGGCAAGATGGTCCTGGTCCCGCGCAAGCCGAAGCCGTGGTGGCGGCGGCAGTTGCGCCGTTTGCGGGACCGGCTGAAGGGTAAGAGCAACTAGAGCATTTCACCGTTTCACGGAAACGGCGACCCGCTCTATCTCTTCTTTCTTACGCAATTCCGGACGGAAAACCGCTCGCACTTTTCCTGGAATTGCTCCAGCTCCCTTTTCGCCGCTCAGATCACGCTTTCGATGTCGGTCTTGGAGAAATCGTCGCCGACATAGAGCAGCCGGCAGGCCCGGTCCTTTGCCACCTCATAGGCAAAGCAGTCGCCGAAATTGAGCGCCGCAGCGTGGATGCCTTTTCCCCATTGCGCATGGGCATCAGCGACACGTCGGGCGGCGCCTTCCGTCACAGGAACGATCTCTAAGCCGAGCCCGTCGAGCAGGGACTGCACCTCCTCGGCCACGCCTCTCCGCGCCGCGACAATCAGGAGCTCGGCGACGGTTCCTGCCGATATCAGAAGGTCGTCTTCCGCCTCCAGCACGGCGACACAGTCATCCGCCGCCGGCTCGTCGAGGACGATAAGGCTGAGGTGTCGACGACAATCACTCCGGCAGGCCCTCATCGCCGTAGAGGAAATCCTGGCTGCGTGCCGCGGAGGGACCGGCACCGGCCTTCGCCGCGCCCGCTGCCCGGGCGGCCTGCAGCAAACCCCGGCGGTGCTTTCGATCGGGTACGGATCGTATCGGCACGAGACGCACGGCAGCGTGACCGTGACGGGTCAAGATGATCTCATCGCCGGCCTCGGCGCGCCTCACCAATTCAGTCAATTGTCCCTTGGCGTCGGTCACGGATATCTGCATGGTTGCTCTTCATGGACCATGATATGGTCCAATAAAATAGACCGCTCCATGGTCCGTATCAAGATCGAGCAACGGTAAACCCGCCGGGCGAGAACCCCAACCACCTCGAGCCCGGCGAGCCTACAACCCGATCTGGAAACGCGACCGGGACCGGGATCAACCGGCACCGTCGGCGTTGCAAGACTGATGCCGGAAAGGCTGTTCCGGAATGGGACAGAAGGAAGCTAAATATCGAACTCGCCCTGCCCTTCGTCCATGGCGCTGACCGTCTCGGCCGCAAGCGCTCGGGTGATCGGCGTCTTGCGTTCGAGGGCTACGCGGTCGAGGCGCTCGACGATGCGCATGGCGGTGCCCAGCGAACGCTCGATACGGCGCACCAGATATTGCACCACATGTGGCTCGACCTCGATCTGGCGGTCGGCGAACAGCTTGGTGATGACGCCAGCCAGCAAAAGGTCGTCGGGCTCATGGATCTCGACCGTCGCCGCCGCCTTCAGCCGCGAGATAAGATCGGGCAGCCCGACACGCCAGGCCGAGGGGAACCGCCGCGCCGTCAAGAGCAGTGTCGAGCCCATGCCGCGCACTACGTTGATCAGATGGAACAGGCCCTGCTCATCGATCGCCGCCTTGTCGATATCATCAATGAGCACCGGCCTGGTGCCCAGGCCGGCAATATGCTCGCCGATGCGGCCTGGGCCGATAGCGACGGCGTGCGCCCGCTCCTGCCATATTCGGGCGAGATGCGTCTTGCCCGAACCGGGCGGCCCTGCGAGCACCACGACAGGCCAAGGCCAATCCGGCCAGCGGTCGATCAACGATGCGGCTTGCGCGTTGGTGCCCGAGACGACGAGCTCGTCGCGCGAATAGCCGGTGCCGTGGCCGAGATCGAGCGGCAGCTGGCGCGGCTTATCTGCTGGCTGAGCAGCCATTTCAGCCACGCGGCTTCGCGCGATGGCCGCCGCCGCGATCGGCCGGCAAAGGCGGCACGGGCTGGGTGTCGTGGCCCTTGTAAAGCGGCGATTCGAGATAGCGGGCAATGGCGAAGCGCACCAGCACGGCAATCGCCGCCGAGGCCGGCACGGCAATCAGAAGGCCGACGAAGCCGAACAGTGCGCCAAAAGCAAACAGCGAGAACATCAGCCAAACAGGGTGCAGGCCGACGCTCTTCCCGACCAGGCGCGGTTGCAGGATGTTGCCCTCTATGAACTGGCCGACGAAGAACACGAAGGCGACCAGCACGATCATCGTCCAGTCCGGCCAGAACTGGACGAAGGCGACGCCGACGGCAAGCACCAGCCCCGTCAGCGAGCCGACATAAGGTATGAAGGAAATCAGCCCGGCGAACAAACCGATCAGGATGGCGAAGTTCAAACCGGTCAGCGTCAGCCCGGTGGCGTACATGGCGCCGAGCACCAGGCACAATGTGCCCTGCCCGCGCACGAAGCCGGCCGTGGCGGTGTTGATGTCGCGGGCCAGCGCGCGCACCGTCTCTACATGGTCGCGCGGCACCCAGCCGTCGACCTCGGCCACCATGCGATCCCAGTCGAGCAGCATGTAGAAGGCAACGACCGGGGTGACGACGAACAGGCTCACCACCGAGATCAGCGCCACGCCGGAACTCCAGATCGAGGTGAAGACGGTAGTGAGCAGGCTGAAACCGGAGGTCAACAGCGAGTTCAGCCCGTCGCGCAGGCCGGCGGCGTTGACGCCAAAACGCTGCTCGAGCCATTTCGGGTCGAAGCTGGTGAGCAGCGACTGCAGGCGCGTGAGATATTCCGGCAGCTTGCGGGCGAAATCGGCCATTTGGGTCGCCAGGACCGGCACCAGGATGACGAAGGCCAGCACCACGATGACGATGAAGGCGATCAGGATAACCACCGTCGCCATAAGGCGCGAGAGGCCAAGCCGCTGCAGCCAGTCGGCAACAGGATCGAGGAAATAGGCGAGCACCATGCCGGCGACGAAAGGCAGGAGGATGCCCGAGAAGACGTAGAGGAACAGCGCCAGCAGGACCGCCGTCGCCAGCCAGAAGAAGACCTGGCGGCGAAGCCCGCCGGAACTGTCGACGGCGGCGATCACCGCGCCATCGCTGTCAGGCGTCCGTGCCGGAGCCGCCGGCTTTGCCGATGCCCGACTTGGTGCCGCCGCGGTTGGTGTTGTCGTTCTGGGAGTTGCTCGTTCGGGAGCCTTCGCCATAGCCGCTCATATGCCTTAGCCAAGCCACGAGATAGGCCGCGGCCGAAGCCACGGTCAAGACCCCGGTCAGCAATATGAGCGCGGTCCGCAGCGGGCCCAGATGCGCGGCAAAGGCCAGCTCGCCCAGCACAAGCGCCGCCAGCACGATCTGCGCGGCGGTGTTGGCCTTCGAAACGAAGAGCGGCTTCACCTCGACCGGATTGCTCATCACGCTGGACAGGAGCACGGCGCAGACGATGAGCCCGTCACGCGAGACCATGGTCACCACCAGCCAGAGCGGCAGTTCGCCGGCAAAGCCCATGACGACGAAGACCGAGACCAGCAAAAGCTTGTCGGCGACCGGATCGAGATAGGCGCCGAGGCGGGACGACTGGTTCCAGCGGCGCGCGATGAAGCCGTCGACGCCGTCGGAAATGCCGGCGACGAGGAAGCCGGCGAATGCCCAACCCCAAAGCGACTGCAGCATGGCAAGCACCACGGCGGGCACGAGCAGCAGCCGCATGATCGTGATCATGTTGGGAAGGGTCACGTGAGGTCCCGTCGGGTTCTTGTTGGGAAAAAGATGAGGGAGATGGGAGATTGGCGCAAGTAGCGGAGCGACGAAGCTGCCGATCACCTCGCTCGCTGGCACTTTCCTCGGGAACATACTCCCTCACCCGCGCGTCATCCTTGCTCCCCGAAACCATTCATGCGAAGAGCCCGCAATGACAAACAGGGACGAGCCGACGATGAGCAAGGGTGATCCGGCCAAGCGCAAGAACGGGCTCACCTATGCCGAGGCGGGCGTCGATATCGATGCCGGCAATCTGATGGTCGAGAAGATCAAGCCGCTGGTGCGCGCGACGCGCCGGCCGGGCGCCGATGGCGAGATCGGCGGTTTCGGCGGGCTGTTCGACCTGAAGGCGGCCGGCTTCACCGATCCGGTGCTGGTCGCGGCCAATGACGGCGTCGGCACCAAGCTCAAGATCGCCATCGATTCCGGCAAGCATGACACGATCGGCATCGACCTCGTTGCCATGTGCGTCAACGACATCGTCGTGCAGGGCGCCGAGCCGCTGTTCTTCCTCGACTATTTCGCCACCGGCAAGCTCGATCCGGACCAGGGCGCCTCGATCGTCGGCGGCATCGCCGATGGGTGCCGGCAGGCCGGCTGCGCGCTGATCGGCGGCGAGACGGCCGAAATGCCCGGCATGTACCACGACAAGGACTACGACCTTGCCGGTTTCGCGGTCGGTGCGGCCGAACGCGGCCAGTTGCTGCCGACCGACGACATCGTCGAGGGCGACGTGCTGCTCGGCCTCGCCTCCTCCGGCCTGCACTCCAACGGCTTTTCGCTGGTGCGCCGGATCGTTGCCGCGAGCGGCCTTGGCTGGAGCGATCCGGCGCCGTTCAACGAGGAGCTCAGCCTCGCCGAGGCGCTGCTCGAGCCGACGCGCATCTATGTGAAGTCGATCCTCAAGGCGATCCGCAACACGCATGGCATCAAGGCGCTGGCCCACATCACCGGTGGCGGTTTTCCGGAAAACATCCCGCGCGTGCTGCCTAAGGATTTTTCGGCCGAGCTCGACCTGGAGGCGATCGACGTGCCGCCGGTGTTCTCGTGGCTGGCAAAGACCGGCGGCGTCGCGCCGGAAGAAATGATGCGCACCTTCAATTGCGGCATTGGCATGATCCTCGCCGTCGCCTCCGGCCAGGCGGCGCAGGTGGCGGCGGTGCTGCAGGAAGCCGGCGAGACGGTGACGCCGATCGGCCGCATCGTGCCGCGCCGCGACGCCGGCGTCATCTATCGGGGCTCGATCGGCCTATGAGCAGGAAGCGCACGGTCGTCCTGATCTCGGGGCGCGGCTCCAACATGACGGCGCTGATCGCGGCGGCCAGCGATCCAAGCTATCCGGCCGAAATCGTCGGCGTCATCTCCGACCGCGCCAACGCGGCCGGCCTCGGCATCGCCCAGTCGCGCGGCATCGCCACCAAGGTGATCCTGCGCGCCGAGCATGCGAGCAAAGATGCCTATGACGCCGCGATCGACGCCGCGCTCACCGGCTTCGGCGCCGAGATCGTGGCGCTTGCCGGCTATATGCGCATCCTCGGCCGCGGCCTCGTCGAGAAATGGCAGGGGCGCATGATCAACATCCACCCTGCCTTGCTGCCGGCCTTCAAGGGGCTGGACACGCATGCGCGGGCCATCCGCGCGGGCGTGCGCATCCATGGCTGCTCGGTGCATTTCGTCACGCCCGAGATGGATGACGGCCCGATCATCGGGCAGGCCGCCGTGCCGGTGATGGTCGGCGACAATGAAGACACGCTGGCCGCGCGCGTGCTGAAGGCCGAGCATCGGCTTTACACGCTGGCGCTGGGCCTGGTCGCGGAGGGCAAGGCGCGCATGGAAAAAGGCCACACGGTGCTTGCCCATTTCGCCGACGACGCCGAGAACGCCAGCTCGGTGGTGATGGCGCCCGACCCGCTGCGCGAGGAGACCGACCTCGAACAGCTGGCGCGCATCACACCGTAGCCTTGCGAGGGGTAGCAAGAACGTGAACGCTTCACCGGAATTGCCGAGCCAACCCCAGAGCGAAACCGAAAGTGAGCGGTTGCGTAAGGCTTGGATGGAGGGGCTAGCCAGTGGTCCGTTCGACAATCTCAACAACGGAGCAACTAAGAGCCCGCGCTCACCTCACTAGTTGCTTTTGCTCTGATCGATGCCCGTGAAACAGCTCCTCATCCTGCGCCATGCCAAGTCGAGCTGGGACGATCCGGCACTTGCCGACTTCGACCGTCCTCTCACCCCGCGTGGGCTGAAGACCGCATCGCTGATGGGGCGGGAGCTTGCCCGGCGCGGCTGGCTGCCCGACCTCGCTTTGGTTTCGCCGGCGCTGCGTACCCGCGATACCTGGCGGCTGGTCGCCCAGGAACTACCGCAGCATGTGCAGGCGGAATTCGCGGAAGAGCTCTACGAGGCGGCGCCTGCCACCATCCTGGCGCGCGTGCGGCAGGTCAAGGCGACGACTCTGCTGGTGATCGGCCACAATCCCGGCCTGCAGCATTTTGCGTTGCGGCTGGCTGGCGCCGGATCGGATGAGGGCGTTTTCAAGAAGATCGAAGCGAAGTTTCCGACGGCGGCACTTGCGCGATTCACGCTCGACGGCGACTGGGCGGACCTTGCGTTCGGCAGTGCCAGGCTGACGCATTGCCTGCGGCCGAAGGATTTGGGCTAGCGCCCAAAGCTTGGCCTCCGATAGGCAAGACGGCGGGTTTTGCCCGCCGCCTTTGGTATTTCGAAGAAGCGGATCAATTACCCCAATTGTCCGCGGGCGGGCCCGGCCAATCCGCGGCGCCGGTCGAGCCAGTCTTCATGTCGGTATCGACCTTGGGAGCCGGCTTGACTGTCTTGTGCTTCGGGATGGAGGCCGTGAGGCTGGTGTCGGCGCCGACGGCTGCCTGGTTCACGCCGTCAGCGCCGTAGTGATCGCTGCCAGCGGATGCGGTGCCCATGGCGGCGACAAGCATGGCGGCCGCCACGAATGCAATCCTGGTCATGTTCGATTTCCTTGTTTCGTGTCGTTTGATCGGCGGTGGCCTTGGGAGGATGGCCCCCGCTGCCGAGAAGACCCGCGGCGACCGGGATTTATTCCCCGCACCTTCGCCTTTCAGCGGCCAGAGCACCCTTGGCTTCGACTTCGATCGAAAAAAGGATAACGATTACAAATATTTGTGAATCAAATGCTTGTGAAGAGCGGCGGGACAAGCCCGCCGCCTGGTACATTCCGGACCGGATCAGTGGTTGCCGAACAGGTCGTGATTGGCGCCCTGCACGACCGGCTCATGGATATCCGCGTCGGACTTCGCGACCGAGGCTGTCACGGTCCGGTCGATGGTGGTGACCGGCTGGTTGGCGTTGGCCGAGCCGTAATTGTCGGAACTGGCGAAAGCAGTGCCGGTGACGACGAGAATGGCGGCTGCGGTGAGTACGATCTTGGTCATTTCAAATACTCCTGGTTCTGGGGTTGCGGTGTTATGGATCGGGAGCGATTGACGATCCGATGACCCAGCGGATCGACACAGCACGCCCCGGACATCGCCCGGTTGCTGCCCGCTCGTTCCACCCGTCTGAATTTCCCTGGATCGGCCTCGTCTATCGGCCCTTGCTCCCAGTTCGGCAGCACCGGGGTCCTCGTTACAGGCCTCACCGCTTCGTGATGAATGCTTGATCAAAAACGCCGGGGACCGGTCCAACGGATAGCCGGCTGCATAGAAGCAAAGCGGCGGGACAAGCCCGCCGCTTTGAGGGTCTGTCGAGGACAGATCCGTTTAGTGGTTGCCGAACAGGTCGTGGTTGGCGCCCTGGACGACCGGCTTCTGGACATCCGGATCCGACTTCTTGATCGAAGCGGTGGACGAGGTGTCGACCGAAGCGGCCGGCTGATTGGCATTGGCCGAGCCGTAATTGTCCGAGCCGGCAAAAGCGGAGCCGGTGGCAACGAGAAGGGCGGCGGCGGTAAGAGCGATCTTGGTCATTTGAGTTACTCAGATTCGAGATTGTTGGTCGAAGGTTCGCCCGAGCGAACCCGATTAGTGGTTGCCGAACAGGTCGTGGTTGGCGCCCTGGACGACCGGCTTCTGGACATCCGCATCCGACTTCTTGACCGAAGCGGTGGACGAGGTGTCGACAGAAGCGGCCGGCTGGTTGGCATTGGCCGAGCCGTAATTGTCCGAGCCGGCGAAAGCAGCACCGGTGGCAACGAGAAGGGCGGCGGCGGTAAGAGCGATCTTGGTCATTTGAGTTACTCCAGATTCAAAGTTGTTGACTGACGTTGGTCAGGAAAGGACCGCTTAGCGACCCCAGATGCCCTGGCCCGACTGCGGCTGGTTCTGATCAGGCGTGATGTGAAGGTCGCGCTGCTCGAACTTGCGGATCGAACCCGTGACGGTGTTGTCGACCTTGCCCGCGGGAGCGGTCACGGCCGGCTGGTTGACGTTGTCGGAACCGTAATGGTCGCTGCCGGCAAAAGCGCCGCTCGTGGCGACGAGGAGGGCAGCAGCGGCAAAAGCAATCTTGTTCATTTTAGATACTCCAGATTTCAAAAGTCGTGTCCGTCTAGTGGCGTGCCTTAATGGAAATTCGCGTCGCTCGGACCACCCCGAAATGGGTCGGCCCTGTTGCCATTTCCAATCACGAAAATTTGTGAACCGAACCGTTCGGTTCGATCTTGAAATTGCGCGAAAGGCTAGGCGGACAGAATCTTATCGTTTAATATCAATTGGTTACGGCTGTAACTCGTCGAGACACCGGTCTGACCGGACCTGCCAGCGTTCACCGTGCCTACACGAACCGTCAACATTAATTGAACCGAACGGTTCGGTTTCATCGCTTGCGGGAGCGGGCAAGTGGCGCGACAGGCATCCTGATCGAGATGGCTGCCGCAGGAAACCCGCGTTTGCCTTGCGGGCGGATCGATACTATCGGTTGCCTCGGGAACCAATTCGGACGCGGCTTGCCGCCTCGGCGAGGTCGGTGCCGTTGGGAGGAAACAGCGACACACGATGCGGCTGCTGCTTGTCGAGGACAATCGCGAACTGGCCGATTGGCTAAGCAAGACGCTGCGCCAGGCAAGCTACGTCGTCGACGTCGTGCATGACGGCGAGGATGTCGAGCATGCTTTGGCCGCCGGCGATCATGCCTTGATCATCCTCGACCTTGCCCTGCCCCGCATGGGCGGCATGGAAGTGCTGAAGAGGCTGCGGGCGCGCGGCAACCCGGTGCCGGTGATCGTGCTCACCGCCAATGCCAGCCTCGACGGACGGGTCAAGGGGCTCAACGAAGGCGCCGACGACTATCTGGCCAAACCCTTCCAGATCGAGGAGTTGGAAGCGCGCATCCGCGTGCAGTTGCGCCGCGCCAACGACCGCACCGCGCCGGTCATTTCCTGCGGCGACCTCGTCTTCGACACCAACACTCGCCTCTTCTCGCTTGCCGGCACGACGCTGTCACTGACGCCGCGCGAGCACGCCGTGCTGGAACAGCTCGTAATCAAGGCCGGCCGCACGGTGAGCAAGGCGGCGCTCTCGGCGGCGATCTACGACTTCGACACCGACGCCGACCCCAGCGCCATCGAGATTTATGTGCACCGGCTGCGCAAGAAGCTTGAGGGCTCGCGCGTCCAGATCGCCACGTTGCGCGGCCTCGGCTACCTCTTGCGCCACGACGATCCGACGCCATGACAATCGGCAGTCTTCGCATCGGCAGCCTTCGCATCCAATTGCTGGCATGGGTGGTGCTGCCGCTGGCAGGGCTCGCCGCCATCAATCTATGGACCAGCCACGGCAATGCGCTCGCCACTGCCGATCTGGTAACCGACCGGATGCTCATGGCATCGGCGCGTGCCATCGCCGAACAGGTCGCGGTGAAAGACGCCGTGCTCGATGCCACCATCCCGCCGGCGGCGATCGAAATGTTCGATACGGGCGATCGTGACAGGGTCTACTACCATGTCGAGACCGCGGGCGGACGCCTGCTCACCGGTTATCCAGACCTGCCCAAGGCGACAGATCGCGGCAGCATAGAGGCCGGCTTTCGCGATCATCGCCTGAGACTCGCCACGCTAAGCCATACCGTAATCGGCGCTGGATCGGATTCGCCGATCACGGTCACGGTCGGCGTGACACTCGGCGGTCACGATGCGATGGTGAGGCGCCTGTGGTTGAGCGCCTTTGGCCAGCAACTGGCGCTGGTGGCGATTGCCGGCGTGTTCGTGCTGCTTGGCTTGCGCCGCGGGCTGGCGCCGCTGATCCGCCTTCGCGATGCGGTTCGCTCGCCGGGCCGAAGCGACCTCGACCCGATCGAGGTAACGGGCGCGCAGAGCGAGATCAGGCCGCTGATCGAGGCGCTTAATGCTTACATGTCGCGCGTGCGGGGCCAGATGGCGGCGCAGCGCCGCTTCATTGCCAACGCCGCACACCAGTTGCGCACGCCGCTTGCGCTGCTGTCGACACAGGCGAGCTATGCGTTGCGCGAAAGCGCCGCGGATCGACGGCGGGAAGCGCTTGTGGCGTTGCAGGCAAGTTCAGGCAAACTGGCGCGACTGGCCGAACAGTTGCTAACGCTCTCGCGCGCCGAACCCGGCAGCCGGCGGCCACGTGCCGATCGCATCGACCTCACCGAGGCTGCCCGCCAGGTGCTGGAGGCACATGCGCCGAAGGCAGTCGAACGCAACATCGACCTCGGCCTCGAGGAAACCGGCCCCGTGCCGGTCATCGGCGACGGGACAATGTTGCGGGAGATGATCGTCAATCTGGTCGACAACGCGCTGCGTTACACACCGGCCGGCGGCAGCGTCACCGTCAAGCTCGCCGCCACTGGCGGCGAGGCTGAGCTTACGGTCAGCGACGAAGGACCCGGCATTCCCGTGGAAGAGCGGGAGCACGTCTTCGAACGTTTCTACCGCATTTCCGGCTCGGCCGAGGAAGGGAGCGGGCTCGGGCTCGCCATCGTCCACGAGGTGGTCGAGAATGCCGGCGGCAGCGTCACGCTGTGCGACGCCGCCGCGGGCGGGCTGAAGGTCGAGGTGCGGCTGCCGCTGGCTGGCTCCTGAAGGCATCCGGCCGACAGTGCAGTCCTGCCTACTGCGTCTCGTGCAATGGCTGAGGCCGCCATTTCGCGAGCCGATTCTCGACCAGCGTCATCAGGTACTCGGCGCCCAGCGCCACGACCATGACGATGACGATCGCCGCATACATGCCGGCGGCGTCGAACGAGCCCTTGGCGATGTTGATCAACAGGCCGATGCCGAAGCGCGACCCGACGAACTCGCCGACGATGGCGCCGATGATGGCGAAGCCGAAGCTGACATGCAGGCTGGCGAAGATCCAGCTCATCGCAGAAGGCACGATCACCGAGCGCGTCAGTTGCCAGTCGGAGGCCCCGAGGATGCGGGCGTTGGCGATCATTGCGCGGTCCGCCTCGCGCACACCCTGGAAAGCGTTGTGGAAAACGACGAAGAAAACCATGACGAAGGCCAGCGCCACCTTGGAGGCAAGCCCGAGGCCGAGGATCATGATGAAGATCGGCGCCAGCACGACGCGGGGGATCGAGTTGATCAGTTTGATGTAGATGGAGAATATATCGGCGGCCATGCGGTTGCGACCGAGCGCGACGCCAATGATGATGCCGGCGACCGAACCGGTGACGAAGCCCAGCACCGATTCTTCCATCGTCACATAGAGATGGTACCAGAGCGGTCCTTCGGAGGTGCCTTCCGTAATCCACTCATAGAGCCGCCCGGCGATCGTGCTCGGCATGGCGTAAAAGAACGGATCGATCCAGGCCATGCGGCCTGCGATCTCCCAGGCACCCAGAAAGACGACGAGGATGGCGAGCCGCCAGAACGTGACCGTGTGGCGGCGATGTGCGGCGGCCCTGGCGGCGGCGGCCTCGATCTCCGCGTCCGAAGTGCCCGGTCTGAAATTTGTGCTGGAAATGTTAATGGTGGCGTCAGTCATTTCAGCCTCCTCATGCCGCCGCACGGGCGTAGCTGGTCTCGACCTCTTCCTTGAGGTCTGACCAGATGGTGCGCGAATAGTCGATGAAGCTCTGCTCGTAACGGATGTCGGCGACGACGCGCGGACGCGGCAGGTCGATCGTGTAGACGGATTTCACCGTCGCCGGCCCGGCGGTGAGCACATAGACCTTGTCGGCCAGCGCGATCGCTTCCTCGAGGTCATGGGTGACGAAGACGACGGAGGCCTTCGCCTCGGACCAGAGGCGCAGCAGTTCCTCATGCATAAGAACGCGGGTCTGCACGTCGAGCGCCGAGAACGGCTCGTCCATCAAGAGGATCTCCGGGCCGTTGATGAAGGTCTGGGCGAGCGCCACGCGCTTGCGCATGCCGCCGGAGAGCTGGTGCGGATAGTGCTGCTCGAAGCGGGCCAGGCCGACGCGTGCCAGCCAGTCGCGGGCGGAAGCCTCCGCCTGCGACTTGGGCTTGCCGCGAAACAGCGGCCCGGCCATCACATTCTCGATCACCGTGCGCCAGGGAAACAGAGCATCGGTCTGGAACACGAAGCCGATCCGCGGATCGATCCCCTTGACCGGCGCGCCCATGACGCGGACCTCGCCGGCGCTTGGGCTGGCGAGCCCGGTGACGAGGTTGAGCGTCGTCGACTTGCCGCAGCCGGTCGGACCGACGACGGCGACAAACTCGCCGCGTCCGACCGTCATGGTGAAATCGCGGATCGCCGTCAGCGACTTGCCGGTGGGGGAGAGGAAGCGGCGGCTGACATTGATCAGCTCGATCGCCGGAGCGGTCTTTTCGACAGCCATGGTTGAACAGACTCCAATAGCAGGCGATCGCCGCGCGGGAGATCGCCGGGCGTGGAAACAAGGCGGGCATGAACCCTGACGGCGCGAGGTCGGAACCTCGCGCCGGGCTGCGGCTACTTCACGTTCTTGACGAATTCCGTGGTGTAGGTCTTCGACAGGTCGATCTGCTTGCCCTGCAGCTCCTTCTTGAAGGCAGAGAGCACGGTCAGCACCGTTTCCGGGCCACCCTGGGGCATCACGCCGTCGGCGGTGAACATGCCCTTGCCGGCATCGAGCGCCTTCACGTAGGCGGCCTCGTCGCCGACATAATAGTCCTTGGGCATCTTTGCGGCGATCTCGGCGCCGCTGTGCGTGTTGATGAACTTCAACGTCTTGACGAAGGCATTGGCGAGTTTCTGGACCGTGTCCTTGTGCGCCTCGACCCACTCGGTCTGCATATAGAGCGAGGCGGCCGGATAGGTGCCGCCGAGCGCGGCCTTGGTGCCTTCGATCGTGCGCATGTCGATCAAGACCTTGGCTTCGCCGGTCTTGAGCAAGCGCGAGATCGTCGGCTCGGTCGTCATGCCGGCCTGGATCTTGTCCTGCTGCATGGCGGCGATGAAGGTGTTGCCGGCGCCGACCGGAACCGAAGTGAACTCGCCGAGCTTCAGGCCGTTCTTGACCGCCAGATACTCGGTCAGGAAATTGGTTGAGGAGCCAAGGCCGGTAACGCCGAGGCTCATGCCCTTGAAGTCGGCCGGCGACTTGATTTCGGGATGCTTGGAAGAGACCAGCTCGACCTCGCCGGGCGCCTGGCTGAACTGGACGACGGATTCGACGAACTTGCCCTTGGCCTGCAGGTCAATGCTGTGGTCGTAGAAACCGACCACGCCTTGCACCGCGCCCGCCAGCATCTCGTTTTCGGCATCGACGCCGGCCGGCTCGTTGAGAAGCTCGACGTCGAGGCCCTCATCCTTGAAATAGCCGAGCGCCTCGGCGAGCTTGGCGGGCAGGTAGATCTGCTTTTCGTAGCCGCCCACCATGATCGAGATCTTGTCTGCCGCCGACGCCGTCGTCGCGCCCGCGGCAAGCATGGCAAGCGTCAGCGTCGCCGAACGAAGAGCGTGTTTAGAGATAAAACCGGTCACCTAACTTCCTCCACCTGGGCGGCACGCCATCCGAGCTGCGCCGCATCTCCTCCTTGCCGACCCCTCCCGGGCCAGTCACGGCGAACGCCGCGAAACCGTCATGGCATGGCCAAGCTTTCAGCTGGCTTTCAGCGATTTTGACGGCTTTTGAAACGAAATCCTGCAATGCAAGCGGGTCAGACGCCGCCAAAGCCCAGCACATCTTGCATGTCATATTTACCCGGCGATCGGCCGGCAACCCAGAGTGCCGCCGCGATGGCGCCGCGCGCGAACATGGACCGGTCGCCGGCGGCATGCGAGAGCGTGAGCACCTCGCCTTCGGCAAGGAAGCT
The DNA here is from genome assembly GCF_029625685.1 of Mesorhizobium sp. WSM4976. Classification (NCBI taxonomy): domain Bacteria; kingdom Pseudomonadati; phylum Pseudomonadota; class Alphaproteobacteria; order Hyphomicrobiales; family Phyllobacteriaceae; genus Mesorhizobium; species Mesorhizobium sp. WSM4976. The sequence goes on along the minus strand of NZ_JARTVT010000018.1, from coordinate 137,318 downwards.
CACGCTATGCTCGCCGACGATGCTGCCGCCGCGCAGCACGGCAAGGCCGATCTCGCCGGCACCGCGCGGACCAACGAGGCCGTGGCGGGCGCGCTTCGCCACAGTATCCAGCCTGGCGCCGCGTCCTCGCGCAGCCGCTTCGCCCAGCATCAGCGCCGTGCCCGACGGCGCATCGACCTTGAAGCGATGATGCGCTTCGAGGATTTCGATGTCGCAGTCATCAGGCACAAGCGCCCTCGCCGCCTGCTCGACCAGGCCGGTCAGCATGTTGAGGCCGAGCGAATAGCTGCCGGAGCGCACGATGGCGACTGTCTTTGCCGCCTCCGCTATGGCTTCCAGCTCAGCGACGTCAAAACCGGTCGAGCCGATCACCAGCGCCGGACCACCACGCCCCGCGCAGGCCTTGGCCAGCTCGGCGGACGCCGCGGGCGTGGTGAAGTCGATCACTACGTCGGCAAGCGAAAGCGCCTCGTCGCGCTCGACCAGCCCCTCGCCCGCGCTGCCCGGCCGATGGAAGCGCGCGACGAGCTGCAGCCGCGGATCGGCAGCGGCAGTCTCCGCCATTTGCCGTCCCATGCGGCCGAGCGCACCGGCGATGGCTATCCTGAGCGGGTGTGGCATGGCGATCCTTTTCGAAAGCTGAGTCTGAACAATCCCCTAGCACGCCGTCTTGGCAAAATGATTCAAACGACTCCGGGCCACGACATCGGCGCGAAACAAGGGCGACCTATACGCGACTGTGAAGCGCCACACTCAAGATCACTGACGTGGCATGCTAATTTAGCGCCTGTGTGTCCGGCTGCGCCGGATCCAAGTCCGAGGGGGACGCTCATGCTGCGGCCAATGCATGCCCTGGTTCTTTCCTGCCTCGCCTTGACGCCCCTTGCCGGAGCGGCCCTGGGGGCGCAGGCGTCTTCCGAAACCTCCGACGACGCGGCCAAAAAGGCTGCGGACGATACAGCGAAGAAGGCCGCGCTTGCCGAGGCGATCAGCGTCTGCGACAAGGGCGCCGCCGTGCCGCTCGATCCCGAAGCCAAGGCGCCGCCTGTCCAATATGGTGAGCTCTTCCCGCAAGACTTCGATCTCCGCAAGCTCAAGACCCTGGCCGACAAGTGCCAGGCGGCGATGCTCGGCGCGCCGCAGGAAAAGCGGCTGACACTCGAATGGCTGCGGGTACAGGTCGCGCTTAACCAGGCGGGGCTCACCTTTCTCCTGCCGCAAATCAAGCTCATCGCCGACGGCGGCAGTCCCGAGGCGAATTATCTGCTCTACGAGGTCTACTCGGTGCATCGGCGCGACGGCGCTGACGCCGGTCCGCTACCTGTCTCGCGCGGCATGGCGCTCGAAGCCTTGCAGAAGGCAGGCGCTGCCGGCCATCTCACGGCGCTCGAGACACTGCTGCGCCAGTATATCGATGGGCCGCTGCTGCGCCGCGATGCGCACAAGGTGGTCGAGACCGCGCAACGCGTCATCGACGCGCCGGCCCAGGGCCAGTCGCCCGGCGAATGGGACAGCCAGTTCCGCGCTGCCATGCCGCTGCTGATCGCGCGGACGGTGCTGGAAAATGACGGGTTCGCCGCCGAGGAGCAGCAAAAGGCATTTCAGGCCATGGACGCGGATACCAAGGCCGGAACCACGGGGCCCGAAGCATCGGTGCTCGCCTATATCAAGGCGCTGCGGCTGGGACGCGGCACGCAGCCGGACGCTGCCAAGGCCAGGCAATTGCTGGAAGCGCGCGTCGCCAGCGATCAGTATGCCGTGCCGATGCTGGCCGACATGCTCGCCAAGGGCGAAGGCGGGCCGGCGGACGGCAAGCGCGCCATCGCCGCGCTGCGCGCCGCCACCAAGAACGTTGCCGAGGCCGGGCCGATGCTGGCCGGCCTGCTGCTCGACGGCAAATTCGTCGGCCGCCAGCCGCGTGAGGCGATCCGGTTGCTCAATGCCTCCTCGGACCTCGACGCCGGCATCAGGCTGGCGAAGCTGCTTCCCGACTATGACGGCTTTCAGATCGACAATCCGGACCAACTGATCGGGCGCCTGAGCGACGCCGCCGAGGCCGGCGAGCCAGGTGCTGCGCTGGCGCTGGCGCGGCTGCAGCTGTCGGACGATCTGCGGTTCAAGAACGAGGATGTGGCGCGCGCCATGCTGAAGCCGCTGGCGGATGCGGGTGACCGCGACGCGCTCTGGCTCTACGCCTCGACGCAATATGCCAATCTCGATTCGACCAGCTATCGCCCGTCGCGCCGCGACGACGGCCTGAGCGACGATCAATTGAAGGCCCTGATCGACGAAGGCGAAGCCAAGAAGGAGCAGCAGGCCTATCTGCTGCACGCAAAGCTTCTGCGCAAAGGCGTGGTCTATCCGCAGGATGACCAGAAGGCGACCGCGATGCTGATCAATGCCGCCAATCTCGGCGGCCTCGAGGCGATGGTGCTCCTGGGCGACGCCTATGACGACGGTCTCGGCGTCGACAAGAACCCGCGCGAGCGGCTGCATGCTTGGCGCGAGGCGGCGCGGCTCGGCTCGCTCACGGCAAAGAGCAAGCTCGCCAATGCCTTCACCTTCGACAGCTTTGACCACCTGATGACGCTGCGCGAAGGCATCACCGACCGCATCGCCCTTTACAATGATGGCATCGGCAGGATGGGCGCCGGTGTGTTCGGCGCCAACGACGCCGACATGGAACTGAGCGGCCTCTTTTCCGGACCGGCCTCCAGCGCCGGAAACGCAGCGATCGCGGCTGCGGTGATGGATGCCTTTCGCGAGGCGCCGGCCGGCCTCGACGACGACAATCTGGTCGGCATCGGCAAGGCGCTGCCCGACGATATCCGCGTCGCCATCGAGACGACGCTGAAGAGCGAAGGTTTCTACACTGGCGAGCCGAAAGGCTATTTCGGTCCGGACGCGCGCAAGGCGCTCGCGGCCTGGGTCGATGCGAAGGGTCCGCTTGGCGATGCTCCCAGCCCGCAAGCCGCAGCCGGGACACAGCAGGCCACGCCGGCTCCGGGCGTCCTCGACGCGGACCTCGTCAACCGCATCCGCGACAAGGTGTTTGCCCAGGCGCAGGCCGCCAAGACCGATAAGCAGAAGCTCGCCGCCATCAAGCAGCTCGGCATTCTCGCCCGCTATGGCGACCTGCCCTCGCGCTGGGTGCTGGTGCGCAACTACCATCAGGCGCGCGCCATCCGGTCGGTCGTCACGCCCGAGGAGATCACCCGCTACGCGCTGGATATACTGGTGTCGAAGCCCGAGGGCGTCGAGAAGCCGGAATTCGAGTTCATCTTCGACCTGACGCAGATCGCGCAGGATCGCAAATCCAGGATGGTGGGCAATGCCACCATTCAGGCGATCCGCGACGATCCACGCCTGCAGGACCCGCTGACGCTCGGGGCCGTCATGAACCAGTTCGCGTTTGCGCCGGACGCTTGCGACTCCGTGCTCGCTGCTGCGAAGAAAGCCGGGCTCGACGGCGTTGGTTCGGAGGGATGTGACGAGGACACGCGCTCGGCCCTCATCGCCTTCGCCAAGGACAAGGGCGCCGCCGGTGTCGAGGCAGCGGCGCGCAAGGCGGCCGTGGATGAGGTCAAGGCGCTGGACGCGAAGGCGGCGAAGTAGTTAGAGCGCCCTGAGCCAGACCTTGTTGTCATGGACGGCGGCGCCGCCATAGGGCGCCGGGGCATCGGCGCCGGTCAGCACATTGATGCCCTCGCCGCGCTCATGCGCACTGTTCGGCCAGATGCCTTCGGCGATCACCACGCCGCGTTTCACGCCGTTGAAGAACTTCGCGTGCAGCACCAGATCGCCGCGCCGGTTGCCGACCTCAACACGGCCGCCATCCTCGATGCCGAGCGCCGCTGCATCTTCGCGGTGGATAAGCAGTTCGGGCCTGCCTTCCTTGGCCCTCGATACCGGCGTCTCGGAAAAGCTCGAATTGAGGAAGTTGCGCGCCGGCGAGGTCGCCAGCCGGAACGGATGCTCCTCGTCCGCCACCTCGATCAGCTCGACATGATCCGGGAATTCCGGCAGCCGCTCGATGGGGCCGAACAGGCCCATGCTTTTCGGCGGCCGGTTGGGCGCCGACTGCCCAGTCCAGTTGGGCCGGAAGTGAAACTTCTTGTCGGCATGGCCGAAGCCGTTGATGAAATGCGCGTCGTCGAAGTCGGGCTGCAGGTCGACCCACTTCAGTTCCCTCAGACTCTCGAAGCTGCCAAGCCCGCGCTTGCCGAGGATGATGTCGATATGCTCGCGCTCGGTCAGGCCGAAGCCTGGCCTGTCGCCGACGCCCAGCCGCTTGCCGAGTTCTTCATTCAAGGAGTGGTTGGTGCGCGGCCCTTGCGGCGGCTCGATCAGCTTGGGGCCGAGGGTGATGTGCTGGTTGCCGCCGCCCTTGTAGATGTCGTCATGTTCCAGAAACATCGTCGCCGGCAGCACGACGTCGGCAAGCTTGGCGGTATCGGTCATGAACTGCTCATGCACGCAGGTGAACAGGTCCTCGCGCAGAAAACCCTGTTTCACCAGCCGCTGCTCCGGCGCGACATTGGCCGGATTGGTGTTCTGAATCAGCATCGCCGTCACCGGGGGCCCGCCATAGAGCGCGTCCTCGGCGCCTGTAAGCACCGGGCCGATGCGCGAATGGTCGAGACAGCGGATGTTCGGATCGCGCATCGCGGTGCCTTCCAGCACATCCTGGTTCAGCTTGAAGATCCCGGAGTTGGAATGGAAAGCGCCGCCTCCCTCATACTGCCAGGCACCGGTGACGGCGGCGATGCAAGAAGCAGCGTGCATGTTGATCGAGCCGTTGCGCTGGCGCGCAAAACCGTAGCCGAGGCGGAAATAGGTTTTCTTCGTCGTGCCGACGATCTGCGCGAAGGCCTCGATCTCGCCCACAGAGAGCCCGGTGATGGCGGCGGCCCATTCGGGCGTGCGGGTGCGCAGATGCTCTTCCAGCCCGCGCGGGTCGTCGGTGTATTTTTCCAGAAAGGGGCGGTCGGCGAACCCGTCGCGGAACAGCACATGCATGACCGCACAGGCGAGCGCGCCGTCGGTGCCGGGCTTCAAGACCAGGCCGAGATCGGCCTGCTTCATCGTGGCATTGTCGTAGATGTCGATGACGATGATTTTCGCGCCGCGTTCTTTCCTCGCCCTCGTCGCATGCGTCATGACATTGACCTGCGTGACCACGGCATTGGTGCCCCAGATCACCACACAGTCGGCCTTGGCCATCTCGCGCGGATCGGGACCGCGCAGGGCGCCCGCGCCCATCATCCAGCCAGTCCAGGCAAGATTGGTGCAGATCGAGCCGAAGAAGCCGGAGTATTTTTTCGCGTGGCGAAGCCGTTCGATGCCGTCGCGCTGCACCAGCCCCATAGTGCCGGCGTAGAAATAAGGCCAGACGGTCTCTGAGCCGTATTTCTCCTCGGCCGCAATGAACTTCTCCGCCACGAGGTCGAGCGCCGCTTCCCAGCTTGCTTCCTTCCAAGCGCCCTCGCCCTTGGCGCCGGCGCGCACCAGCGGCTTCAGCAGCCGATCGGGATGATGGACACGGTCGGCATAGCGCGCGACCTTGGCGCAGACGACGCCCGCCGTATAGCTGTTCGCCTTCGCGCCATGCACGCGACCGATACGGTCGTCGTCGAGAAGCTCGACTTCGAGCGCGCAGGTGGAAGGACAGTCATGCGGACAGGCCGAATGGCCGATCCGGAGCTTGGCGTGCTGGTTCATGCGGGGTGTGTAGCGGGTTTTGGGAGGGAGGTGTAGGGCCAGAGACAATTAGCCGATCTCCCCCCTCGTGGGTAGATGAGCTAATCACTCCGCAATCCCTTCCTCATACTCCGCCGACATCGTCAGCCACTTGTCCTCGTTGAGCGCCAGCGTGTGGGCAAGCTGCGATCGCTCCTTGGCCAGGCGCGTCGCGGTCGAGGGGTCCTTCTCGTAAATAGCCGGGTTGGCGAGCTCATCCTCGATCAGGTCGATGCGCTTGCGGATGCGGTCCATCAGCGCCTCGGTGGCGCGGATTTCCTTGGCTAAAGGTTCGAGCGCTGCGCGACGTTGCGCCGCCTCGCGGCGGCGGTCGGCCTTGGAGGCCTTGTCCGCTTCCTTCTGCTCGCGGCGATTGGACGAGACGCCGGTGACGAGCGTCTTGTAATCCTCGAGATCGCCGTCATAGGGATTGACCGCGCCGTCCTTGACCAGCCAGAGCCGGTCGGCCGTCGCCTCTAGCAGATGCCGGTCGTGCGAGATCAGGATCACCGCGCCCGGAAAATCGTTCAGCGCATGGATCAGCGATTCACGGCTGTCGATGTCGAGATGGTTGGTCGGCTCGTCCAGGATGAAGAGGTTCGGGCCCTCGAAGGCCGATAGTCCCATCAACAGTCGCGCCTTCTCGCCGCCGGACAGATCCTTGGCCGCGGTGTTCATCTTCTCGGTCGAGAGGCCGAACTGGGCGACGCGGGCGCGCACCTTGGCTTCCGGCGCGTCCGGCATCAGCCGGCGTACATGCTCATAGGCGCTTTCCTCGGGACGCAGATCGTCGAGCTGGTGCTGGGCGAAGATCGCCACCTTCAGGCCGGGCGCAACCGTCATCGACCCGGTCTCGGCCTTCAGCCGGCCGGCGAGCAATTTGGCGAAGGTCGACTTGCCATTGCCGTTGGCGCCGAGCAGCGCGATGCGATCGTCGGCATCGATGCGCAGCGTCATCTTCTTCAGGATCGGATTGCCCTCGGTGTAGCCGACATTGACGCCGTTCAGCGCCACGATCGGCGAGGCAACCGTCTTCACCGGCTCGGGAAAGGAAAATGGCCGCACCGTGTCGTTCGCCACTGCGGCGATCGGCTTCAGCTTCTCCAGCGCCTTCAGGCGCGACTGCGCCTGTCTTGCCTTGGAAGCCTTGGCGCGAAAACGCTCGACGAAGGATTCCATATGCTTGCGCTGCGCTTCCTGCTTGACGCGACTTTTCTCCTGCAGCTCGCGCTGCTCGGTCAGCTGGCGCTCGAACTGGTCGTAGCCGCCGCGCCAGTAGGTCAGCTTCTTCTGGTCGAGGTGGATGATCGAATTGACGGCGCGGTTGAGCAGGTCGCGGTCATGCGAGATCAACAGCACCGTGTGCGGATATTTGGAGACATAGTTCTCCAGCCACAACGTGCCTTCGAGATCTAGATAGTTGGTCGGCTCGTCGAGCAGCAGAAGGTCGGGCTCGGAGAAGAGCACGGCTGCGAGCGCAACGCGCATGCGCCAGCCGCCGGAGAAGGACGAGGCCGGGCGCTTCTGCGCGGCATCATCGAAGCCGAGGCCGGCAAGGATGGTGGCGGCACGGGATTCGGCCGAATGCGCGTCGATGTCGGCGAGCCGGGTATGTATCTCGGCGATGCGGTGCGGATCTGTCGCTGTCTTCTCTTCCTCAAGCAAAGCCTGGCGCTCGACATCGGCTTTCAGCACGATCTCGATCAGCGGCTCCTCAGTGGCGGGCGCCTCCTGCGCCACCTGGCCGATGCGCGTGTTTTTGGGTAGGCTGATCGAGCCGGTCTCGGACGGAAAATCGCCGGTGATCGCCTTGAACAAAGTGGTCTTGCCGGTGCCGTTGCGGCCGACGAGGCCGGCCTTGGTGCCGGCCGGCAGGGTCAGCGAGGCATGATCGAGAAGCAGCCGCCCCGCCATGCGCAGCGTAAGGTCATTGATGATAAGCATAGGCGGGCTTTTGCACGGGACATCGGCGCTTCGCAAGAGCCAGCGCCATGATGAGGGCTCGCACGGACCGGTCGTCAAAAGCCCGACGGATTGGAACCAGTTGCCGGCCGGAGCGTTTTGCAGCCCGTGATCCGCTATCTCGCCCTCGCCTTCATCTTCTTCCAGGTCGCCACGACCACCGCGCTGGCGACGCAGGTGGTTCTGTTCGAGAGCGAGACCGCTCCGATTGCGCTTCCAGTTGAAGCGACGGGCGGGGCATCGACACAGCCAATCTCCCCCCTTATGGGGCGCACGACGGAACACCTGCTGATCCAGATCGACAGCGGAAAACAACTTCGCCCGTCGCCCATGAACGACTGAGAGGCTGGCTGGGCAGCGCTCCCACCGCCCTGCCGGGCATCTCTCGCACAAGCCGGGAGATTGTTCACTCCCGGCTTTCGCCAATCATCGCCGGTCGCACTTTGCTTGCCACATCATAGATTTGGGGTTGATCGCCGCCATTGTCTCAACCTATGATGGCACAAGCGCGGGGCTGCTTCAAACAGAGGGCAGATCATGTCGGGCAAGACCTCGCTCCTTTCGGGCTCGCTGGCGGTCGCGATTTTCGCAATCGCTGCCGGGCTGCTTCTCACCGCATCCGCGGCCCGCGCGGCAGCCATTGACTGCGCGACGGCGAAGACTCAGGCCGACCTTGCCACCTGCAGGACCGCGAATGCTGCTTCGGCCGACGCTGGGCTCAACGCTGTCTACAAGGCGCTGGCGGCACGTCTCGCTCCCGCCGACCTTAAGCGCCTTCGCGACGCGCAGCGCGCCTGGATCCCGTTCCGCGACAAGGAATGCGCCTTCCGCACCCAGCCCTATGCCGATGGCTCGGTCTATTCGACCCTGGTCGAGACCTGCAAGGCGGAGCTGACCAAGGCGCGCCTGGCGCAGTTGCAGCACCAGTTGCAATGCCCGGAAGGCGATCTCTCCTGCGTGCCGCAAAGCGGCGGCAATGCCGCGCCTGCGACAGCTGGCGCCGCGCCTGCTGCGGCTAAAGCCCCGCCCGCGAAACCCGCCGCTGCCCAGGCTAGCCAGAACGATACGAGGCCATGCGCGCAATCCGCCGGCAAGGCGAAGTCGGACCAATATGTCTCGCAATGCGTCCAAGTTTCGCCGGCGACCAACCCGCCCTGCAATGGCCAGAACGCATGCAGCATGATGATCGACGAGATCAAGCGGGGCTGCGCCATGATCGGCAAGGACAATCCGCCAACCTTCTGTTCCGCGTATAAGGGGTGAGAGAAGCGCCCCGCCCTGCCTGCCTGCCGCACGAGACCGTCCTTCCCGGTGGGAAAGGCAGGCAGGCCAAGCGGGCGGACCACAAGTTCAGCTTCGGCTTGTACTCAGGCCCTGCGCGGCCAATACCATGAAAGAAGGGCCAAAATCTCCGCGGCCGGCGGTTGTGCTTGTCGAAAATCGATTTCAGTTTTCGTCGCCAACTGTAAATCTATGATCGCGGGGTGAGTCGTGCGTGGGCGCCAATGAGAAACTTGGCCTCAACAATAACTTGGCCTCAAAAATCACTTGGCTATGTCAGGAGCTCACGATGGGCGAAGCGGTCAACGATCTGCGAACGCTGAGATATGTGGCCGAGATCGCGCGGGGGCTGGCAAAGATGCTCTCGCACACGCGCTACCAGATGCTCGTCTATTTTCTTGAAATGGCCGCCGTCGAGGCGGACAGCCTCGCCGCCGCGCAACATCGCGATCGCGACGACCCGAGCAAGCCGCCACCCCGCAACTGATGCCGGGCGTTCGGCGCATTTGCGAAAACCACCTTTCCGGATCGCGGATTAAGTCGAAGCCTTGTCAGTCTTTGTTTGGCGCATGTGGTTGACCCAGTATCGCTGCGCGCTTCCAGGCGACATGCATCAATTGCTTTTTCTCCAGGCCGCCCATGCGGTCCAAGATGGCGAGGCATTTCAGCCGCCGCGCCTCGATGACCCACGGTCGTCATGCTCGAGAATGGCGCGCTCGAACTCGTCCAGCGCGCTGAGCGCGGTGCGCAGACCGGCGGAGGGACGCCCAACGAAAACAGCAATGTGCCGAGAACTGTGCGGATGGCCGCGCCATGACGATGGCGCGGCGTCATTCATTGCCTCATGCAGCAGCTGAAGCGCGTCGCGATCTTTCAGATTCGCTCCATGCGCTTTAGGTCTTAGATTTTACGCATGTCTTTATCCCGAGACCGGTTCCCATTGTCGGGAGACATGCTTTAGGTCCGGCCTCAGGCCTTGCCCTTGCGCTTTCCCTTGCCGGCATCACCGCCGGCCGGCTTGCGGCCGAGGCCGGAAGATTTCGCCAGCGCCGAGCGGGTCGCCGAGTAGCTGGGCGCCACCATCGGATAATCGGCAGGCAGACCCCATTTGGCGCGGTATTCGTCCGGAGTCAGGCCGTGATCGGTCGCAAGGTGGCGTTTCAACGACTTGAACTTCTTTCCGTCCTCCAGGCAAACGATGTGATCCGGGAAGACGGAACGCTTCGGGTTGACGGCGGGTGTCAGCGCCACCGCCTCCTTGACGACGCTGCCGCCTGCGAGCTTGCGCACCGAGGCGCTGACGCTGGCGATCAGATCAGGCAGGCCGGAAGCTGGGAGCGGATTGTTGCCGACATAGGCGGAGACAATGTCGGCGGTCAGTTCGATTGCAGTCTTATCGTCGATGTTGGACAATTTTTTCACCTTCTGCCGGCCCTCAAATCGCCAGCTTGTTTTTAAGACTTTTGTCGGTGTATCGAATTGGACAAGCCCCCCAACGGACCGTCCAGAGTCAGTAAAGCTACGCGACTCAATACGGGGTTATGTTTCTCCGCGGGCTGCAAAGACGCAAGTTAGGATTTCTAATAGCTATAACAGATGCTTTATAGCACCGGCGGTCCGGGTGGATACGTATAACCTCCGGTTGCACTCGGTCGACCAAGCAAGTTGCTGAAAAATCGAAGTTCAGGCCAAGTCTGGCCACGGTAACAACAATCCGCCGGCTTGATGTGGGCCATTCGCGATTCGGCAGCACCAGGGGAAATCGCTCATTTGGCGGCGACGCCGCGCCTGACATCCGCCGAAGGGCTGTCCGCCAGGATTTCCAGCACGCGTTTCCAGCGCGCGCAGCGGCCAAAGTCCTTTTGCTCGATAGCCTTTTCAGCCTTCATGGCTGCATAGAGCGACGCTTCCGCGCCAAATTCCCTCACCAGCCAGTGCGCCTCCCGCCTGGCGCGGCGTTCGTCCTCGTCAACGGGCATTCTGGACATCATGCCTGGTCTCCGTACCTTCGATGCCGACCGCTAGGCAGCTGCCAATGACGAGGGAGGCGCCGGCAACAGCCGTCATCGACAGGCTTTCGCCTGACAAGGTCAGCAGAAACGTGGAAGCGATCGGCGTCAGATAGGCAACGACCGCTATCCTGCCGCCGTGATCGAGCTCTGCTGCGCGCGACCAGAAATAGTAGCCGAGCCCCATCGGGCCGGCGCCGAGATAAAGGCCGAGCAGGAGATGCGCGCCGCTCGGGCGCACGAGGCCGTCATGCAGCCACCAGGCAAGGGTGAGCGCGACGCCGATCAGCGCCGAGGGCAAAAGCAGGCGTTCCGGCGAAACTCCAAGGCGGCCGACAGTAAGCGAGTAGACGGCCATGCAGAGCGCCGAGCCGAAAGCGGCGAGACAGCCGACGACGCTGGCGCCTTCGAACCAGGCCCTCTCGAACCAAAGATGCGCGCGGCCTCCGGAAATGACCAGCGCCACGCCGGCGAAGCCGACAGCGGCGGTCAGCCCGAGCAGCAGCGGCCGGCGCGGCCGGCCCAGCAAGATAACCGCCGCGACGGTCATCAGCGGCCAAGTATAGGCGACGAGGTTCGCCTCGATGACCGGCATCGAGGCGAAACCGATATATTGCAGCACCATGGTGCCGACCAGACCCAGGAAGCCGACTGCGTGGGCGAGCGCAGACGTCCCCTTCTCATCTTGAAGGAGAAGGTGTCGCCAAAGGCGACGGGGGGCTGGACGGAGTGAGGCTTTGACACTGTCAGGCGCGAGTGGCAGACGGGACAAGTCCCGTTCCTTCCAACAGCTCTCATCCGTTTCGGCGCTACGCGCCGATCCACCTTGCCCCACAAGGGGGGAAGGAGAAGTGCTCATCAGCCGGATCAGCGCAAACACGAAGGCTGCCCCGCAAAATTGCAGGAACTGCACTTGCGACACCGGATAGAGGGCAAGCAGCGTCTTGCCGACCAGGGCGTTGGTTGCCCATAGCGCCACGGCGCCGAGGGCGAAAGCCAGCGCCGCCGCGGGGGCGGCGCTGGAGCCGTTTTGACCGTCCCGCGCAACCGGGCCGAGGCTCAGCGACGCTGGGGGCGGCTGGCGCTCGACCGGATCGTCGGTCACTACCACGACTCCCGTGCCCCTCTGGAAACCGCCTCAACGGCCGGCTGAGGAGGCATAGGATGCTCCCCGGCATCGCGGCGATAGGCGGGCAGCTGGTTGGTCCAGACATCCTCCGCCAACTCGTTCACCCAGGCACGGTCATGGTCGTTGTCGGCAGCGAGGTAGAACAGGCGGTTGTCGTCGACATAGGGCCTGATCGTCGAGCGCTGGTTGAGCACCAGAGTGACGCGCTCGCCGAGCTGGATCGGCGCGGTGCGGTGGAGCACACCCAAGAATTGGCCGAGCGTGGCGTAGTTCATCTTGTGGTCGATGCGCATGATCTTGTTGCGCGGCAGGTCGCGGCCGGACTCCAGGATCGAGCGGCCGGTCTCGGAATCGTCGCAATAGATTTCAAGATGACCGCCGATGAGAGGGTCGCTGATCGACAGCGGGATCAGCTCCGTCACTGGAACGCCATCGCAATGCCATTCGACGGCGCCGTCCCTGGGGTTCATGAAGGTGACGGTCGAACCGACGATCGACAGCGGATAGGGTTCGAGCTCGGTGCCCATCATGTCGGACAGCCTTTCCAAGCGCAGCTTGTCGTGTAAAAGCTCTTTGATCTCCGGAATATAGCGGTCGGCGCCCGTGATAAAGGTGAGGTCGAGGTGTTTGTGAACGGCATGGCTGGCCTTCAGCTTCAGTGCGGCTTCCTCGATCGCGGAAAGCAGAGCAGGGTCGTAACCGTGACGATACTGGGCGACGCCGAAGGTCGAGACTTTCCAGGCGGTCTCATGACCAATGATGGCCTCGCGGCTCAGCGCACAACGCAGTTCGGGAATTGTATGGGCGTTCATTGTACTTTCTCCAAGATGGGGGCAACACTTGGTTAAAAGTCATTTAAAGGCCCACCCCTGTAAATTTAGGAATGCTGGTGGTAGCGTAAGCCCAGCTTAAGGTCGAAACCCCGTGCGTCTGCTCAGTCAGGTCAACCTCAACTCGCTGAAAATCGTGGAGAGCGCCGCGCGGCACCGGAATTTCACCCGCGCCGGCGAGGAGCAGTTTATCACCGCTTCTGCCGTCAGCCAGCGCGTGAAGAGCCTGGAGGACCAGCTGCGCTTCAAGATCTTCGAGCGCGGCGGCAACGCGGTATCGCTGACGCCGGAAGGCGAGGCCTACGTGGCGCGCGTGCGCGAGGCGCTGGAGCGCATCGTGGCGGCCAGCATGGAAGCCACCGGCCAGTCACAGGCGCATGTGCTGCGGATCTGCGTGCTGCCGACCTTCGCGGCGCGCTGGCTGTTTCCCAGGCTGATCACCTTCCAGCGACAATATCCCGACATCGAGATGCGGGTGTCGACATCCTACGCCACGCATGAATTCTCGACCTCGGAATATGATCTCGAGATCCGCTACGGCGACGGCAATTTCCCAGGCCTCACCTCGGACCTGCTGTTCAAGGAAGACCTGACGCCGGTATGCAGCCGCAAGCTGTTTCACGACGTGTTGGGCGACAAGCCGCTGTCAAGGGTGACGCCGGAAGACCTGCGCTTCTTCACGCTGCTGCATTCCGACACCTGCACGCAGAACTGGCAATCGTGGCTGGGCTTTGCCGGCGCGAGCTTCGTGCTTGGCCAAACCAGGAGCGTCTATTTCGATTCCTGCATGATGTCTTACGAAGCCGCCAATGCCGGCATGGGCTTTGCCGTCGCCAACCGTGCCTACATGGCAAGCGACATTCGCGCCGAGCGGCTGGTGGCTCCCTTCGCGGTCCACCATCCCAACACGGCGGGCTGGTACTTCGTCAGCCCCATCAAGGCGCTCGGCGCCCGCAAGGTGGAGTTGTTCAAGCAGTGGATCCTGGCTGAAGCGGCGCTGACGCAGCGCCAGCTCGACACCGAGATCGCCGGCGGACAGCCGGGGCGCGCGGCCTAAGCAGCGCCGCTCGCGAACCTTCAGGACTTTCCGGGTATTTCCACTGACTGTAGCCGGCTAGCGCGATCGCACCATGACGTAAGGCCGAGACTCAGCTATGTTGGATTGCGCGGCGGGCCTGATTTTCCCGCTTGGCCGGCGCTATCCAGCTTCCTCCCAAGCAGCGCCGGCCTTCTTCGTTTCAGGCCGATGACAATTCAGCCCGCCCTGCCCTATTGCTTCGGCGCCGTACCCTGCTGGTCACCGCCCGTAGTCGATTTCGGCACCGGGTTCTTGTCGACCTGCGGGTTCTGGTTGACCTCATCGCCCGGCGCCTTGGTGGGTTGCACGCTGCTGTCGCAGGCGGCGAGCACGAGCCCTGCCGCAAGAGCCAGCAGCACAGGAAGCTTCTTCATGACGACCTCCTCTCGTTCGCCCCTTTCATGAATGCAAACGAGGCGGTGGCGGTTTGGTTGCGCGTGAGGGGGGAACCAACCGGCCCACGCCCGGTTGGAAGCCAATCGAACCGCATGAGGAGACGATGATGATCCGCCTGCTACTTACCGGCCTTTTCGCCTATACCGCCTATCGCGTCGCCGTCAGGATCATCGACGAGGTGCCTGGCGATGTCGCGCCGCTGGACATGCCGGGCGATGAGAGGCGCGCGCTGCGGCGCCAGTCGGCGGCGATGGGAGTGGAGCCGAAGCGGTAGTTGCCCTTTCCTTATCCCCCGGACGTGGCTGGGGGATGCACACATCTTCTGTGGGGGCGCTGACTGATCGACCTGAGGCTTGATTGCCACGTGGTTCCCCCAATCCGTCGCTGCTTCGCAGCGCCACCTTCCCCCCTCCGGAGGGAAAGGAAGGGAGCATTGCTGGACGAGCGTTGCCGGAAAAAAGGCATGGGCGCCTTTCCTCTACCCCGTCGATGGGGGAGAGGTGGCTCGGCGAAGCCGAACGGAGCGGGGGTCGACCAGCGCTCCGTTAGACAGTGCATACGCCAACCCGCGGCCGGCGCATCCCCTCTCCGGCCGCGGCAATCTCTCCCCGCTAGCGCGGGCTAGGAAATTATTGCGAACAAAGCAGAAACGATGCTTGATGGGCGATGAACATCGCCGCTCGTGATTCGTCCTTCGAGACGCCTGCCTATCTTGCCCGGCTGAATGACGAGCAAAGGCTGGCGGTAGTGCATGGCGACGGCAAGGTGGCGGCACCTCTGCTGGTGATCGCCGGCGCCGGTTCCGGCAAGACCAACACGCTGGCGCATCGCGTCGCCCATCTCATCGTCAAGGGCACCGATCCGCGCCGCATCCTTTTGATGACGTTTTCCCGGCGCGCCGCGGCCGAGATGGCCAAGCGGGTCGAGCGCATCGCCGGCGAAGTGCTAGGGCGCGACGCGGCCATCATCGCCGACGCGCTCGCCTGGGCCGGCACGTTTCACGGCATCGGCGCCAGGCTCTTGCGCGACTATGCCGAGCAGATCGGGCTCGATCCGGCCTTCACCATCCATGACCGCGAGGATTCCGCCGACCTGATGAACCTTGCCCGACACGAGCTGGGATTGTCGAAAACCGAAAGCCGCTTCCCGACCAAAGGCACCTGCCTGCAGATCTATTCGCGTGCGGTGAACGCGCAGGCGCCGCTCGGCGAAGTGCTGGGCTCGGCCTTCCCCTGGTGCGCGGCATGGGCGGAGCAGTTGAAGGAGCTGTTCGCGGCCTATGTCGAGGCCAAGCAGGCGCAGAACGTGCTCGATTACGACGACCTGCTGCTCTACTGGGCACAGATGGCGGCCGAGCCGGAAATCGCCGCTCACCTCGGTTCCCGCTTCGACCATGTGCTAGTCGACGAATACCAGGACACCAACCGCCTGCAGGCCTCGATCCTTCTGGCGCTGAAGCCGGACGGCGCGGGCCTGACGGTGGTGGGCGACGACGCGCAGTCGATCTATTCCTTCCGCGCGGCGGAAGTGCGCAACATCCTCGATTTCCCAAAGCAGTTCGCGCAGGCAGCGGCGGTCGTCATGCTGGAGCGCAACTACCGCTCGACCGAGACGATCCTTGCCGCAGCCAACAGGGTGATCGGCGAGGCCAGCGAACGCTTTACGAAGAACCTTTGGACCGAGCGCCGGTCCTCGCACAAGCCGCAGCTGGTCAGCGTGCGCGACGAGGCCGAGCAGGCGAATTATGTCTGCCAGGCGATCCTGGCCGAACGCGAGGCCGGCACGGCGCTGAAGTCGCAGGCGGTGCTATTCCGCACGTCGAGCCATAGCGGACCGCTGGAGGTGGAGCTGACGCGCCGCAACATCCCCTTCGTCAAGTTCGGCGGGCTGAAATTTCTCGACGCCGCGCATGTCAAGGACATGCTGGCGATGCTGCGCTTTGCCGAGAACCCGCGCGACCGCGTCGCCGGTTTCCGCGTGCTGCAGCTGATGCCGGGGATCGGCCCGTCCGCTGCCTCGCAGATCGTGGATGCCATGGCGACATCGCTGGACGAGACGCTCGGCCTTGCCCGCTTCCGGCCGCCGCAGCGCGCCGCGCAGGATTGGCCGGTGTTCCTCGACATCTATAGCGGGCTGCGAGCCGGTGCCAAATGGCCGGCCGATCTGGAACGGATCAGGCTCTGGTACGAACCGCATCTGGAGCGCATCCATGAGGATGCGATCACGCGCCGCGCCGATCTCATCCAGCTCGAGCAGATCGCTTCGACCTATCCGTCGCGCGAACGCTTCCTGACCGAGCTGACGCTCGACCCGCCCGACGCCACCAGCGACCAGGCCGGGCCGCCGCATCGCGACGAGGATTACCTCATCCTGTCGACCATCCATTCGGCTAAGGGCCAGGAATGGAAGAACGTCTTCGTGCTGAACACGGTCGATGGCTGCATCCCGGCCGATCTCGGCGTCGGCACCAAGGAGGACATCGAAGAGGAGCGCCGGCTGCTCTATGTCGCGATGACGCGAGCCAAGGACAGTTTGCACTTGGTGGTGCCGCAGCGCTTTTATCCGCACAACCAGGCGGCGCGCGGCGACCGCCATGTCTATGCCTCGCGCACCCGCTTCATCCCGGCCTCGATTCTTCCGGCCTTCGAACAGTCGTCCTGGGCGAGTGCGGCGCTCAAGGACGACCCGCGCCAGCGGCCGGGCGTCAAGGTCGATCTCGGCGCCCGCATGCGCGGCATGTGGAAATAGGGCTCGGCTTAGCGGAAACCAAAGGTCAAGATCGGCGTTCTTCGAGGCGATTGGCCGGAATTGGCCGCCCCTGGTACAGGAACCCGACGATGGACCCGACGGCCGTGGCTATGATCCTGCTTTCCTGCAGTGCTGAAATGCAGACCTGCCGCGTGGCCGATACGCAGCCGGCCATCTATGCTAACATGGACCAGTGTGCTGCCGCCCTCCCCGTTCGCCTCGAAGGCACTGGGATGGTCGGCAGATGCGAACCCGTGACGGGCGTTGCTCCAGGCAACAAGGTCGCCGTGGTGCGCGTCGTCAGAGGGAGCGGCTCGCGCGCGGTGTCGACGGATTATCTGGTGCAGCGCCTTGAAGATACCCACAGTCGATAGCGATATATATTGTTATATATGCCAGTATCCGAAATAAACCGGGAGGGTGTCGAAATCCCCATTGCAACAATTTCTTTGTTCAGGTGAGAGTTGTGGAACATATCCGCAGCTTTGTCATTTCTGTACGCAATACTTTATTCGAGGAGTTGGATATGAAGACCCTTATACTCGCTGCCTTGGCCGCTGCCATTTCGCTGTCGACCCTCTCCGCAACCACCGCGCCGTCCCAGGCCGCCAGCGTGGTGATCACCACGGACAATGGCAGCATGCGGCATGACGACCGCTACTGGCGCCATCATCATCGCGACCGCGACCACTGGCGTCATTGGAAGCACGCCCGCAAATGCCGAGTGAAAATCGAGAAGCGCTGGCGCCACGGCCACGTGGTGGTTCGCAAGGTGAAGATCTGCAGATCCGGTAACGACTGGTAGTAACGCCGGCCGGATTCGGGCGGGCGTGCGCGGGCTGTCGCTTTCGAGGAGCCGCAGCCCGCAGCGTTTTCAGTCGGCAAGGGACGGACCGCGCTTGCGACGGGCGAAACGCGACGCGGAACCTTCTCGCGACGAGGTGCGTTGTGAGGCGTCCTACCCCAAGACCGGAGGGGGCAGCCCCGCCACCGTCCGTCCCATTTTTCGAGAGGTCCGAATGCACGACAGGATGTTCTTCACCCCGGTCGCCCTTAGCGTGGGCGCCGGCCACAAGCGCATGATCGCCTCGCTGTTTGACATGCATGACTTCCTGACCGAGTTTCCGCCGTCGCGCCGGCGCCTCAGCTACGGCGCCGCGGTGAAAGCCTGCGAGGCCGCGCGGGCCGGAGAAATCCCGGCCGAGGCCGCGCGCGATGCGCTGATCACCTTCTGACCGCTGGCATTCTGTGGCCGTCGGACCAGCCGATCGTCTCGGTGAAGCCGGTCGCACGCGGCTATGGCGGGTTTGCCGCCTGACTTACGGCAAAAGACCATCTTCCCGGGCCCGCCGCCTATGAACTGCCCCGGGTCGGTTCACTTAACGAGAGGCCTTCCATGCCATTATTCCGGCTTGCGGCGGCCGGGGCCTCGGCGAGCGGCGCGGCCGGTGCGGCCGCTGCCACGAGGGGATAGACGAGCTGCTGGTGGTAGAGCTGCGGCACAGGCTCGTCGACACCGTATTTTTCCGGCATGCGCGGCGGCATGAACAAAGTGCCGCCGATCAGGTCGAGAAAGGGCAATTGGCCCGCGAAGTTCTTGTCATAGGCCTCGCGTTCGTTGGCGTGGTGCCAGTGATGGAACTGCGGCGAAGCAATCAGCCATTTCAGCGGCCCGAACCTGATGCGCGTGTTGGAGTGGATGAACACCGACTGCCAGTGGTAGATCAGCACATAGATGAGAACCGCCTCGGCGGAAAAACCCAGCGCGAACAGCGGCAGGAACGAAGCCGACTTGGTCAGGATCTGGTCCACCGGGTGCACGCGGTGCGCGGCCAGCCAGTCCATCTCCTCGATCGAGTGGTGAATGGCATGGAAGCGCCACAGGAACGGCACCGCATGGAAGGCGCGATGGGCAAGGTAGAAGCCGATATCGGCGATGAGCAGAGCCTCGATCGCCTGCAGCCACACAGGCTGCGACTGGACGGCGGCGGTGAGCGCCTCGGGAACGATACGCTGCGCCAGCAGCATCGCCACTCCGACCACCAATACTATACCCGCCTTGATGACTATGCCGTTGAAGAGCAGATAGAAAAGGTCGTTCAGCCAATGCCGGCGCGTTGCCGACTGCTCGCCATGCAGCGGCAGGAGCTGCTCCAGCGGGATGAAGATGAGGGCGATGATCAGCACCGCCTTGAAGTCGATAAGATCGAACACGGTCGCTCGCGGCTCGGCTGAGGTCAGCCGCCGACACTAGCCGCCAAAGGATGAACGGACCGTTGATGGCGCCCAGGGACGCCTAGTGCATGGTGCCGCCGGCATCGCCAGCCATCCCGCTGCGCTGGCTCTCGAAGCTCACCTGGTCGCGGCCGTTGGACTTGGCCTTGTAAAGATGGCGGTCGGCGACTTGGAACATATCGTGGTAGGTGGTCGGGCCGCTGAAGGCGATGCCGCCGATGCTGACCGAAAGGGGCCACGGCCGCCCGTCGGGCGCAAACTCGGCCTCGCGGATGCGGCGCCTGATGGATTCGGCGACCAGGAAGGAGCGCGTGGCATCGGCGCCGGGCAGGAAGACCGCGAATTCCTCGCCGCCGATGCGTCCGACAATGTCGGCGCCGTGCACTTGCCCCTTGATGGTCGTGGCGATCAACCTGAGCGCCTGGTCGCCACAATCGTGGCCCAGCCGATCATTGATCGACTTGAAATGGTCGGCATCGACGATCAGCAGCGCGCCGGTATCGGCGACCGTTTGGTCGCGTGCCTGGTCGAGATAGGCCTCGACCAGCATCGAGAAGGCGCCGCGGTTGAAGACTGCGGTCAAGCTGTCGGTCGCGGCGATGACGCTGAGCTCCTTTTGCGTGATCGCCAGTTGGCGCATCTTCCACATCAGGAAGAACAGAAAGGAGCCGCCCAGGAAAAGCGGCAGGAAAAGATCCGTGAGCTGGGCCCACAGCAGCGCCTGCGGCGACAGCGAGGGAAAATTGAAGGAATCGACGAAGAAGGCTACGGCAATGAAAAAGGCTGTGCCGGCGGCCGTGACCACCACGACCCTGCCCCAACTTGTCGGGGACAAATCGATGCGCATGCCATTGCTCCCACTGCTACCAGTTTATTGTGGAACGGGAGCGCAAAGGAAGTCCTAACATATTAGCTTCAATGCAAGTGTGGTTAACAGGCCGTCGGAACCGCCCGTGATGGCAGGCAAGCCGAAAGCCCGCCCCCAAAGACCGCAGGCTTGACGACTGGCCGGAGGTTCTCGTCGAGGCACCGCCGGCTGCAGCGGGCGATGCGGTAAGTTTCAGAGTTATTTCTGCAATAATATTTCTTAGTTCTTGTTTCTATACCTAATTATTAATTAACTATTGACTTTTCATTAATATCTAAAAACTGAGGCATGAACAACCGCTTTCTCGCACCAAGCACCATTGGCAACGAAACCACGGCAGAAATTGCGGATTCCCGGAGCTACGCTTCAGGCGTAAGCGCGTCCTTCCTCGGAGCGCTGGAACAGCGCCAGATCGAGCGGCACCGCGGGGCGGCCGAGCACGGTAAGCACCATATGCGCCTGGCCGCGATGATGGGTCTGGTGGTTGAAGAAATGGCTCAGCGCGGGCGCCACGCGTTGCGAGACAGTTCGCATGTCGGAGAGGGTCATATAGGAGAAGCGGCCAGCGAGCGCCTTTTCGCTCATGCCGCCGACCCAGTCGATGATCCGCCTGTCCTCCGCCTCGCGCGCGCTGTGCAAGGGTGGCAGAGCCTTGTAAAGAATGGCGTCAAGGGAAGACGGCGCCTGTCCCTCGCCGGTGAAACGCTTCATCCAGATTCGATCAGCGGTCAGGATATGGTTGAGCGTTCTCATCATCGAGCCGAAGAAGGCGCCGGTGTCGCGGTTGAATTCCTCGTCGCTGAGGTGGGCCGCGGCATCGTAGAGACGCTGGTTGGCCCATTGATTATAGGCCGCAAACATCATGAAATGCTGTTTCATCATCCACCGGTTCGCCACGAATCCTGGCTCTACGTAACCCGCAGCAACGGACGCGCCAATGACCATTCTTCTCTACGACCTTGTCGGCCACGACGCCGAACGCCCGTTCAGTCCGCATTGCTGGAAGACGAAGATGGCGCTGGCGCATAAGGGGCTCGCCGTCACCAAGGTGCCGACGCGCTTCCTCGAAGTGCCGAAGGTCGAGGGCGGTGCGTCGAAGACAGTGCCCGTGATCCGCGATGGCGAGCGCGTGGTGGCCGATTCCTTCGCCATCGCGCTCTACCTCGACGAAGCCTATCCGGATCGGCCGACGCTGTTTGCCGGCGATGGCGGCAAGGCGATGGCGCGCTTCATCGAGCGCTGGTCGCAGTTGACCATCCACCCCTATGTCGCGACGGTGGCGCTGACCGACCTGCATGACATGCAAGACGAGCCCAACGCCGCCTATTTCCGCGCAAGCCGCGAGCAGCGCTACGGCAAGCGGCTGGAAGAGGTCGTGGCCAAGCGCGATGCCGGGCTCGCGGCCTTCCGCGCCGCGCTGGAACCGCTGCGCTCGACGCTTGCCTACCAGCCTTTCATCGGCGGCGAGGCGCCGCTGTTTGCCGATTACATCGTGTTCGGTGCGCTGCAATGGGGGCGCGTCGCCTCGCCTTTCCAGTTGCTCGACGACAGCGACAGCATCACTAGCTGGTTCGAGCGCTGCCTCGATCTGCATGGCGGTATCGGGCGGCAGGTCGCGGCGGCGGCGTGACGGCCGTCGGAATTGCCATGCTGCGTTATGAGATGCAGGCCGGTATCTGGGTCTACCCCGGCAAGGGCGGCTGGCATTTCATCACGCTGCCGTCGGATGTCGCGGCGCGGATCAAGGCGGCGATGGCGGGGCTTGCGCGCCCCTGGGGCTCTCTCGGCGTCACCGCGGTGATCGGCGAAACCCGGTGGCAGACATCGCTCTTCCCAGACAAGACGACCGGGAGCCTGCTGTTGCCGGTCAAAGCGTCGGTGCGCCAGCGCGAAAGCCTCAAGGCGGGCGATGAGCCGACACTGACCATTGAGATCGTGCTCTAGCGTCTACTTCGACGCGCCCTTGTCACCCGCCTCCCCATTCGGCGCATCGCGATTGGCGAGCCTGACGCAGATCGGATCGCCCTCCGCCATGCGTGCACATTGCCATTCCGGGCCAAAGCCGAAATTCCGCTCGGCGCGTCGTGGAAAGAAAAGCAGGGCAAGGGCGACAGCGGCGCAAAACGCTGCGATAAAAAGAAGGCCGGCCATATCGCCGCGCGTGAGATTGCGCCGGTTCATCGCCTCAGGCTCCGCGCTGCCGCAACGCGCCTGGGTTCGACGCGAAGCACGTTCGCAGCCGTTTAATTATCCCGCAAAGCGCCCGCCTTGGCCAGAAGCCGCCTCCCCTTGGCAAGCCGGCGGGCGGCTTGTATAGAGCCCGCCACTCCAATTTCCATTCCCAAGAACAAGGACGACCCTATGGCGATCGAACGCACCTTCTCCATGATCAAGCCGGACGCGACCAGGCGCAACCTGACTGGTGCCATCACCAAGATGCTGGAAGACGCCGGCCTGCGCGTCGTCGCATCGCGCCGCGTATGGATGAGCCGCCGCGAGGCCGAGGGTTTCTACGCCGTCCACAAGGATCGCCCGTTCTTCGGCGAGCTGGTGGAATTCATGTCGTCGGCGCCCACCATCGTGCAGGTGCTGGAAGGCGAGAACGCCATTGCCAAGAACCGCGAAGTGATGGGCGCCACCAACCCGGCAAACGCCGCCGAAGGCACCATCCGCAAGGTGCATGCGCTGTCGATCGGCGAGAACTCCGTGCATGGCTCCGACGCGCCGGAGACGGCCGCGCAGGAGATCAAGTACTGGTTCTCGGACACCGAGATCGTCGGCTGAGTCAGCTGAAACCTTCCAGAATTCAGAAGGCGGCCCCGGGGCCGCCTTTTTAACATGGGTGAATGCGTGACCGACGCAGCGCCCTATGGTGCCGGTCTGGCGATAGAAGGCTCCCCGCCCCCGCGAGCTTCTGTCATGCTTCCGTCCAACAATGGAGGATGCGATGATCGGCCCTCATGTTTCCAAGAGCGGCATAGCCTATCCGGACGATCTCGTCCTGCTGAAGCGCATCTATGACCAGGTCTGCGTGGAGCGGGGCATTGCCCGCGGCAGTTCCGAGGCATCAGACCTGGCGATCGAAGCCATGAAGCTGTTTTCCGCCGGCATTTTCGACGAGGATACGATCGGCCGCCGTCTTCGCCACCGCTAATCGAGGGTCCTCAAGCGCGTTGCGATTCTTCGGATTCGCTCAATGCGCTTTAGGTCTTTTACGCATGTCTTTATCCCGAAACCGGTACCCACTTTCGGGAGACATGCTTTAGGGATCAGTCCCCATCGCCGTAGCGGATGACCTCGACCTTCTCCCTGGTGATCAGGCAGCTCCTCTCACTCGTCAGCGCCTTGATCGCAGGGATCAGCGCATCGACCTTCTCCGGCGCATCGACGATCTCGACGACGATGGGCAGATCCTGCGACAGGCGCAGGATCTTGGCGGTGTGAAGCACGCTGGAGCGGCCGAAGCCCAGCGGCCCGCGCAGCACCGTGGCGCCGGCCATGCCCGCTTCGCGCGCCTTGATGACGATCGCCTCGTGCAGCGGCTTGCCGTCGGCCGCCCTGTCGTCCTCGCCGAAGAAGATCCTGAGCAGCGCGCATTGCGCGGGAAGTTGCATGTTTCTCCTCCCTGTTACCTGTCTACCGGTAAGCGGTTGAGCCTGGATGCCATCAGATAGCCCAGCCACGCGCCCGCCAGCGACAGCCCGACCACACTGATGAGATAGGTCGCGGCCAGCGGCAAGTCGCCCTCAAACAGCAGGATGAAGGTGTCGAGGCTCATCGCCGAAAACGTGGTGAGGCCGCCGCAGAAGCCGGCCATGACGAAATTGCGGCCGACCGCGCCGACCATCATGCGTCCATCCGGTCCGGTCAGCGTGGCAAAGGCCGCGATGACCCAAGAGCCGACGACGTTGACGAAAGCGGTCGACCATAGAGCGTTCAGGCCGAGCAGCGAGACGATGACATAGCCCGACAGGAAGCGGGTCAGGGAGCCGATCGCCGCGCCGCAGCCGACCGCCAGATAAAGCCGCATTGCCGCCTGCCTGTCCTGCATCGCTCAGCCCGCCATGCCGGTGGCTGACCCAGAGACCCAGACGATCGCCCAGAAACCGAGCGCGACGAACAGCACGCACAGGACCGACGAAGCGACGATGTTGAAGGCGGCGAGCCGGCCCTCGCCGTCGAGCGCGAGGTTGAGCGTCTGCAGGCAGAAGGACGACACTGTGGTATAGCCGCCGAACAGTCCGACGACGATCAGGTCACGCACGAGATCGCTGGCGAAGACGCCGCCCACCGCCCGCGCGGCACCGGCGAAGGCGCCGATGGCAAGAGCGCCGGAGACATTGACCGCCAGCGTGCCCCAGGGAAAGGTCTCGCCGACCCCACGGCCGATCACGCCCGAGAGGAAGAAGCGGGATATGCCGCCAAGGAAACCGCCGATCAGGACCAGGGCGCAAGCCGCAAGGGTCATCGCTTTCATGCCTTTCCAAACGCGATTCCGCACCGGAATCACCTCACGAAATCAGGCATGATGCGAGCGGGAAAACAAATCCTGCCGCGCAAGCGCACGCCTGGCAGGAGTCATCAGCCCATAAGGGCGGTCTCGGGGGAACCCCATCCCCATTTTTGAGGGAAACTAGGCGGTCACCGAGGCGCGGTCAACCAGCCCGTTTCAAGACGATGCGTTGATGACCGCCGACCAGCGGATCGACCCGGTGGCTTGTGTCGGTGATGAACATCAGCCGCTCGCCGACCGTGATGCGCGCTTGCAGCGCATAGGTCCGGCCCTTCTGGATCGCCTTGGGGTCGAAACCGATGTCGAATTTGATCGGCACCTGGCCGGTGGGCGCGACCCTGCGCTTGGCGATGACGGTTGCGGGCGCATCGGCCACGGAAACGTCGGCAAGCTCGATCACCAGCACGGCGTCGGGCGGCAGGGCGATGCGCTCGCGATAGATCACCTCGCCCGTGATCGTCTTCTCGCCGGCCTTGGTCACTTGCGGCACGGCAAGCACGCCAACGACCAGCGGCGCCAGCCCGAAGATGAAGAACTCCGCGATGCGGTCCAGCATGAGATTGCTCCGCCAAGCAAATCAAACCGATTAGCAAGCTTGGCAAGGAATGCGGTCGTTCGATGGCCGAACGGGAGTTTTTTCTGATGCATGTCGTTGACCCAGAACCACTGCACACTTCTGGGCGACATGCATTATTCGCCCGGTTTCTTCCAGCGGTCCGCCGCGTGATCGTCGGCTTCCTTGGCGTCGACCCAGCCGCCCTCGGAGCCGTCGGCAAGATGTTCCTTCTTCCAGAAGGGCGCGCGCGACTTCAGATAATCCATCAGGAAATTCGCCGCCTCGAAGGCCGCCTGCCGGTGCGACGAGGCCGCGACCACCAGCACGATGTTTTCGCCCGGCATTATCTTGCCGTGGCGATGGATGACGGTGAGGCCCTGCAGCGGCCAGCGTTCGATGGCTTCAGCGGCGATGCGGCCGATCTCGGCCTCGGCCATGCCGGGATAGTGTTCGAGCTCGAGCGCCGACAGCGCGCCCTGCTCGTCGCGGCAAAGCCCGGAGAAGGTGACCACGGCACCGATATCGTTCCGGCCCCCGGTCAGGCCGGCGATCTCGGCGGCGACGTCGAAATCCTCGCGCTGGATGCGGATGGCGGGCACGACGGCGCCGGCCATGTCAACCTCCGGTCATCGGCGGAAACAGCGCGATCTCGCGCGCGCCCGCGATCTTCTCGCGATGGCCGACATGCTCCTGGTTGATAGCGACGCGGATGACATCGGGATATTGCAGCGCGTTTTCGTATTCCTCGCCGCGCGATCTCAGCCAACGCAGCAGGTCGCTCACCGTCTCGATGCCGGAGGGCAGTTCGACCTCCTCTTCCGGCTTGCCGATCCGCTCGCGCACCCAGGCGAAATAGATGAGTTTCGTCGACATTGTCTTCACTCGTCCATGATGTGCTTAAGGCCGGCACGGAAATAGTCGTAGCCGGTGTAGAGCGTGACGAGCGCCGCGATCCACAGCAGCACGAGGCCGATCTGGGTGGTCAGCGGAAAGATCTTGTCGCCGGCCGGGCCGACAAGAAGGAAGGCGATGGCGACCATCTGGATGGTGGTCTTCCATTTGGCGAGCTGGGTGACCGGCACCGACACTTTCAAGGCGGCCAGATATTCCCTTAAGCCCGAAACCAGGATCTCGCGGCACAGGATGATGATCGCCGCCCAGAGCGACCACCCGGCGATGCCGCCATGGCGGTCGGTGTCGGCGGCAAGCAGGAGCAGGCAGGTGGCGACCAGCAATTTGTCGGCGATCGGGTCGAGCATCTTGCCGATGTTGGAAGTCTGCTGCCAGGCGCGCGCGAAATAGCCGTCAAAGTAATCGGTGATCGAGGCAAGCAGGAAGATGACCAGTGCCGACCAGCGGGCGAAGTCGGACGACTTCAGATGCCCCTCCAGGAAAAAGCACAGCACGACCAACGGCACCGCAATGATGCGGGCATAGGTAAGGATGTTCGGAAGGTTGAACGCGCGTTGTGCCATGTCGTCTCGGGAAATCTCCTCCGCCAGACGTACTCAAATCAGAAGCGAATGTAGGGGGTCAACAGTCGAGATTCGATTGACCAGGCAAAAATAGCATTTGTGTCGGCCAACGCCTCTGCGGCTCACAATCTAGTTCGTCAATCTTCCGTGCGCGGGACGGGCTCTCAGCTCTCGTGGAAGTGATTGTAGACCAGCTTCGCCACATGCTCGGAAATGCCGTCGACCTTGATCAGGTCCTCGACCGCGGCGCGGCTGACCGCCTTAGCGGTGCCGAAGGCGTGCAGCAGGGCGCGCTTGCGGCCGGGACCGATGCCCGCGATCTCGTCGAGCGGGCTCTTGATCATTTCCTTTTTTCGGCGGGCCCTGTGCGACCCGATGGCAAAGCGGTGCACCTCGTCGCGCAGGCGCTGGACGAAATAGAGCACCGGGTCGCGCACCGGCAGCATGAAGGAGTCCTTGCCCTTGACGAAGAAGCGCTCGCGACCGGCATCGCGGTCCGGGCCCTTGGCGATGCCGATGGCGACAACCCGATCTTCCACGCCGAGGTCGGCAAGGATCTGGCGCACTGCCGTCATCTGGCCCTGGCCGCCGTCGATCAGGATAACGTCGGGCCACGCCGGAAAACCGCCATTGCCGGCGACCACATCCTCCTCGCCCGCATCGTCTGCGGCGGCCGGTCCTGACTGCTCGTCGCCATGTTCCTTGAGCAGCCGCGAGAAACGCCGCTGCATTACCTCGCGCATCATGCCGAAATCGTCGCCCGGCGTGATCTCGGTCGAGCGGATGTTGAATTTCCGGTACTGGTTCTTCACGAAACCTTCCGGCCCGGCGACGACCATGGCGCCAACCGCATTGGTGCCCATGATGTGCGAGTTGTCATAGACCTCGATGCGCACCGGGGGTCTTGCCAAGCCGAAGGTCTCGGCGAATCCCTGCAGCAGCCGCGCCTGCGTCGAGGTTTCGGCCAGCCTGCGGCCAAGCGCCTCGCGCGCATTCTGCAGCGCGTGATCGGTCAGATCCTTCTTCTCGCCGCGCTGCGGCACCGAGATCGTAATCTTGCGGCCCGCATGGGTGGAAAGCGCTTCGGCGAGCAGTTCCTGTTCCTGCGCGACCTGCGACAGCAGCAGCGTACGCGCCGGCAACTTGTCGTCATAGAATTGCGCCAGGAACGAGCCCAGCACCTCGGCCGGCTCCAGCGCCGGATCCGCCTTGGGGAAATAGGCGCGATTGCCCCAGTTCTGGCCGGTGCGGAAGAAGAACACCTGGATGCAGGTCTGGCCGCCTTCCTGGTGGATGGCGAAGACGTCGGCCTCCTCGACCGTCTGCGGGTTGATGCCCTGATGCGCCTGCACATGGGACAGCGCGGCAAGACGGTCGCGGTAGATCGCAGCGCGCTCGAAATCGAGTTCCTCGGAAGCCTGCTGCATGGCGGCCGAGATCTCCGTCTTCACCTTCTGGCTGCGGCCGGATAGGAAATCCTTGGCCTCCGCGACGAGCTCGGCATAGCCCTCATGCGAGATCTCGCCGGTGCAGGGGCCGGCGCAGCGCTTGATCTGGTAGAGCAGGCAGGGCCTTGTGCGGTTCTCATAGAAGGAGTTGGTGCAGCTTCTGAGCAGGAAGGCCCGCTGCAGCGAATTGATGGTGCGGCCGACCGCGCCGGCCGAGGCGAAGGGACCGAAATAGTCGCCCTTGCGCGAACGCGCGCCGCGATGCTTGTAGATGCCGGGCGAGACATGATCGCCGGTGAGCAGGATATAAGGGAACGACTTGTCGTCGCGCATCAGCACGTTGAAGCGGGGCCTCAGCCGCTTGATGAGGTTCGCCTCGAGCAGCAGCGCCTCGATCTCGGTGCGGGTGACGACGAATTCCATCGTGGCCGTCTCGCGCACCATGCGGCCGATGCGGGCAGTGTGGAACCGCCCTTGCGCGTAGTTAGTGACGCGCTTCTTCAGGCTGCGCGCCTTGCCGACATAGAGCACGTCGCCGGCGGCATTCATCATGCGATAGACGCCGGGCTGGTTGGGGAGCCGCTTGACGAAGGTCTGGATCACCTCGGCGCCGACCATACCGTCGGCATCGCCGGCATGCGGCGTCCAGTCGATGGCGGTGAAGGCGACATCGGGGCCGGTCGGCAAAGCCTCGGGCTCGACGATCTCCTCCGCCGCCTCGTCCTCGACGTCGAGATCGACATCGGGGGGCTGGTCGTCGGCGGCGCCGTTGCGTCTGTGTTTTTGGGCTGTGGGACTCATTCCACCATGCCTGTCACATCGGGCGTCTGCCACGCAAGATGCTGGCCGCCGTCGAGCGCTATCATCTGTCCGGTCACCGAGCGCGCCTGCCAGAGATAGCGGATCGTGGCCCCGAATTCAGACAATTGCGGGCCGCGCTTCAGGATCAGCCCCTCGACCTGTTTGCCGAAATCATCGTCGTCCTGGCGCTTGTTCTTCAGTGTCGGCCCGGGACCTATGGCGTTGACGCGAATGCGCGGCCCGAGCGCCTGCGCCAGCATCTGAGTTTGCGTCCAGAGCGCCGATTTCGACAGCGCATAGGAGAAATAGCGCGGCGTCGGCCGCCAGACGCGCTGGTCGATCATGTTGACGATCAGCCCCTCCTCGCCCTGCGGCAGCGCACGGGCGAAATTCTGCGCCAGAAGCGCTGGCGCCTTCACATGGATGGCGAAATGGCGGTCCCAGGCCTGCCAGTCGAAATCCTCGACCCGGTCGTCGACGAACAGGGAAGCATTGTTGACCAGCAGCGTGACGGGGCCGAGCGCTGCCTCCGATCTGCCGACAAGATCGCCGACGGCATCCATGTCGGTGAGGTCGGCGGCGACGACGGCGGCGCGCCCGCCCTCGCCCGTGATCTTCCCCGCCTGCGCCTCGGCCTCACCGCTCGACCGGTTGGCATGGATGGCGACGGCGAAGCCATTGGCGGCCAGATCCTCGACGATCGCCTTGCCGATCCGTCTTGCTCCACCCGTCACCAGCGCGACGGCCGTGGGTTGTTTCATGGTGTCAATCCTCAATCGGCTTCACGATTCCGGGAGGCCGGCACAATATGACGGGCCAAGTGTTAAATGCCATTTCCACCTGCGGCAGGAATGTGGCGAAGCCGCCCGGATGCGCTTCCGCCCCGCGGATTCGAGGCGCCGTTCCCGGCAATATATGTCGCTGCACCCCTTGAACCAAGCGATGTGCAGCGCAACATGATTAGCCTGCTGACATTCGCTGTTGCGAAGATGCAACGTCACCTTTCGGCCTCATTCGCGCCCGGGAATGACCCAAGTTCAGGTTCGCTTCAGCCGCATTTCAGCACGACATTTGGAACCGTTAAACGCCAGGCTCGTTTATCCCCCCGGACGGGCCGGGGCGTTTCATGAACAACCAAGCCTAAGTGTCTTGTGGCTTAAGGAGTATACAATGAAGACCAATCTCAAATTCGCGCCGCTTGCCGCCGCGCTCGGGCTGTTCGCCTTTGCTGGTACCGCCTTTGCGGCCGACGTCGTTTCCGAGGAGCCGCCGGCTCCCGCTCCGGTTGCCGAGCTTCCGGTTGCGTCCTGGGCCGGCCCATATGTCGGCCTGAGCGCCGGTTATGGCTTCGGCGGTCACGCCAAGCTGAAGGATCAGGGCACCAATATCGGCACCAAGGGCTTTGTCGGCGGCGTCTTCGGCGGCTACCAGTGGCAGCAGGAGAACTTCGTCTACGGTGCTGAAGCCGACCTCGGCTATAATGGCACCAAGGGCTCTTCGAATGGCTTCAGCGCCAAGTCGGGCCTCGAAGGCTCATTACGCGCCCGCCTCGGCTATGCCGTCACCCCCGAGATTCTGCTCTACGGCACGGGCGGTCTGGCCGCCAAGAACCAGAAGGTCACCGACGACATTCTGAACACCAGCGACAGCAAGGCCATGGTCGGCTGGACGGCCGGCGCCGGCACCGACATCAAGATCACGGACAATGTGTTCGGCCGCGTCGAGTATCGCTATACCGACTACGGCAGCAAGAACTTCGACAATGTCGGCAAGGTCAAGTCTTCCGACAACCGCGTCACCTTCGGCGTTGGTATGAAGTTCTAAGTCGTTCGAAGCCACGACACGGAAAAGCCGGGCCTTGTGCCCGGCTTTTTTTGTAGACCCGGTCGAAAGGCGTCAGGCGCCCGACCGACGCGCCGGCTGCTGCTGGAAGCCATCGTGGGTGGGTATCGACGGCAGCCGGTCCAGCCATTTCAAACGCGATAGCATGAAGACCTGAGCGTCCGGCCGGTAGTCGCCCGGATCGTTCATGGTGGCGGCGTGAACGTGAATCTCTGTCGGCCATCTTGCCGAGCGGAAATAGAGCCTGGTGCCACAGGACGGACAGAAGCCGCGAAACGTGTCCGTGCTGCTTTCATAGTGCCTGATGTCGCCGGCCCAGTTCAGCTCATCGGGCGCCAGCCCCAGGAAGGCGGTGAAGGGCGACGAGGTGGCACGCTGGCAATCGGCGCAGTGACAGACCAGATTGCGGATGATATCGCCGGAATATTTCCAGGTGACCGCTCCGCACATGCAATGCCCGCTGAGCGCCATCGCTTCCCCCTTGCCCGATGCGTTCGTCGGCACCGGCGCAGCCGATACTGACACATCGCCGTCCGGAAAGTGGCGAGTCAGCGGCTTACGCGCGCTTCTTTGCGACCTTGGCGGATTTGTCCTTCGGCGGCAGTGTCTGGACAAAGGTCAAAGCAAGATCGAGCCAGAAGCCGAGTTCGGCCTCGCTCGCCGTGCCTTCCGGCCCGACGTGGAGATAGCCTTCCATCGAGCGCCCGCCCATTTCCATCGGGCGCGCATGGGGACGAGCGGCCGCTGCCGCATGCGCGTCCTTGCCCACGCGCACCAGGAGGCCGCGCTTCGAGGTGCCGACCAGCATGTTGCCATCGATCATGAAGCAGGTGCCGCCGAACATCTTCTGCTCGGTGAAGTCGCGCCGGCCAAGGGCGGCGCGCAAGCGCTCGACCATCGGGTCGGGCGCGAGGCCGGTTGAGGACTTTGCCATGCTCACCACCTCATTAATTGGCGAGGCCTCAGGCAGCACGGAAACGGGTGAGCGTTCAAGCGCGGCCTCTCACCCCGGCACGCTGCTCTTCAGTTCGGGAAACTTCTCGTCGAAGCGCGCGGCCCAGCGGACCAGCCGACTGCGGCCCTTCTCCCATTGGCCCGAAAAGCGCAGCGACAGATAGCCGAGGGTGGCGCGCAGCGCCATGTGGCCGGCGGTGATCTTCTTCGGCAGCTTCGGCGGGTTGGCGTTGATGAGGTCGAGCGCGGTGGTGATCTTGCCCCACTGGCGGTCGAGCCAGGGCTGATAGACCATCGCCTCGGGCCGCGTGCGCCGCTCATAAACCATCGATAGCGCGCAGTCGCAAATGCCGTCGGCCAGCGCCTCGAGAACTTCCGCATCGAGCCGCTTGTCCGGATTGCGCGGAAACAGCGCGTTCTTCGACACCCGGTTGAGATATTGGGTGATGGCGCGGCTGTCATAGATCGAGCGGCCATCCTCCAGCACCAGCACCGGAATCTTGCCGAGCGGATTGGCCGAGATCAGCTCGGCGGGCTTATCCTCCGTCTTGACCGGCACAAGCTCGATGGCAATGCCGGCGGAGACGGCCGCCATGCGGACCTTCGAGCTGTAGGGCGACGTGGAAGCATAGAGCAGTTTCGGCATGATCGATTTCCCAGTTGTTTGCCGCACTGTTGACCGAATGGAACCTCCAGGGCAACGGCCAAGCAACGCTTATCCGGATTAGACACGTCCCGCCGGCGCGGGACGCGGCAACAAAAAAGCCCCCGGAAAGTTTTGCCTGGCAGCAAATTTCCGAGGGCTTTAGGAGGAGCGTGCGCTCCGACTCCGCTCGCTGTCACAGCGAATTGGCGAGAGGGGTGCCCGGTGGCACCCGCCCTCACCTGCCGCGGTTCGCCAAGCGAAGCTACGCGATTACTTCTTGGCGGCCGGCTTCTTCGCCGGAGCTGCCTTCTTGACGGCTGCCGGAGCCTTGGCGGCGGCGGCCTTCAGCGGAGCCTTGGCGGCGGGTTTGGCCGCTGCCTTTGCGGCGGGCTTTGCGGCCGGCTTGGCCGCTGCCTTCGCGGCCGGCTTCGCTGCTGCCTTGGCCGGAGCCTTGGCGGCGGGCTTCGCCGCTGCCTTGGCGGCGGGCTTTGCCGCAGCCTTTGCGGCCGGCTTCGCTGCTGCCTTGGCCGGAGCCTTGGCGGCTGCCTTCGGTGCCGCTGCCTTCTTCACTGCTGCAGGTTTCGCGGCAGCCTTAGCTGCCGGCTTCTTTGCCGGCGCTTTCGCCGCCGGCGCCTTGGTTGTGGTCTTTGCCATGCGATGCCCCTTGCGTTTTGCCTAAGGTCGTGAGTGACCCGGCATGCTCATGCATATCTGACTCGCGACTGTCTAGCCAGCGAAGCAACACAATGATTTTAAGTTATTGAATTTTGGTTACACGAAGATGCATCTCATCGAAAAATTGTGAGCGAATCTGTCACTTTCCAAGTGACGGCCCGGCGCACAGATTTTCGCGCGGCTTCTATCACCCGATGATCCATCCATCCGCGGCATAACTTTGCATCGCAATGTGAGCAGAGTGCTCACAATAGAGAACCCACTGCCGAACACCGGTCTCATCTTGTCCAGCGAAAACATCTACAGATGAACCTGACGTGCAAGACGGTCAAAGCTTGCGTGTTCGAAAGTGAGCCTAGAGCTCATATTCCAGCTCCGCCGACGGCGATCTCTGCCGGCTTGCGCATATCCATGTCATCCCGTGGATCTTTGCCGCGCATCTGAGGGAGGGGCGTGCCCCCTCTCCATGAGCTCATCATTCGCCGGGGCCTTGGTATGCAAGCAGGCTCTTCAGTAAGGTCCTGGCACTCATCTTCGCGGCCCCATTTGCGTTGGTGAAATGAATGTGAGTATCCTGTTCATATTCTCGGGAGACGGGCCAGCATGTCTACTCGCATTGCAAAGCCGGCCGCGCGCATGCGCAAGCAGCCGCGCCAGGCGCGGTCGATCGCCACCGTCGAGGCGATCATCGAAGCCGGTGCTCACGTTCTGAGCGAGCTCGGCTGGGCCGGCTTCTCCACCAACAAGGTAGCCGAGGCCGCGGGCGTCAGCATCGGCTCGCTCTATCAATATTTTCCCGACAAGCTCGCTTTGGTCGAAGCAATCCGGCGCCGTCACTTCGACCATGTGCTGTCGGTGATTCGCGAAGCGTCGGCCGAGGAGAAGCCGCTCAGGCAATTCGCGCGCGAGCTGGTGCGCGGCATGATTGGCGCGCACTCGATCCATCCGACGCTGCACCAGGTGCTGCTCGACGAGGCCCCCGGCGACCGCGGCTCGCGCGCCGCGCACGCCTCATTCCAGGCGCGCTATCTCGAACATTACACGGCGGCCGTCGCGCAGTACCGCAAGCGCCGCAAGGATACCGAGACGATGGCGCGCGTGCTCTCCTCGGCGATCGAGGGTGTGATCCATAACGCGGCGCGCCGCAACATGCTGGAAGCGCCGGAACTGCAGAAGCAGCTCGTCGAGTTGATTTCGGCCTATTTATCTGGCCAAGGCGTGCGGGCGTGACGGCGGCGGTGTCCCGCGGTCGACAAGGCGCCAAGGATAGATCGAACCAATTCTTGCACCGATGTCGATTCCGTCGATCCTCGTTCGTCGTAGGATCGAAGCAACGCAATCGAAAGGACCATACTGATGCGCTTCATGATGCTGATGATCCCCGGCGGCTATGCGACCGCGGCTCCCGATGTGATGCCGAGCGCAGAGGCGGTGCAGGCGATGATGAAATACAATGAGGAGTTGAAGCGGGCCGGAGTTTTGCTTGCGCTCGATGGGCTGCATCCGCCGTCCGTTGGAGCACGTGTGTCTTTCAAGGGTGGCAAGCCGGCCGTCACCAACGGCCCCTTCGCGGAGGTCAATGAAGTACTCGGCGGCTATTGGATGATCGACGTGCGTTCGCGCGAGGAGGCTATCGAATGGGCCCGCCGCTGCCCCGCCGGGGAGAATGACGTCATCGAGGTCCGCCGCGTTCAGGAGATGAGCGATTTTCCCGAAGATGTCCAGAAGGCGGCCGAAGGTTTCAGCGGGCTGAAGAGTTGACCGCAGCCGCGATCGTCGAAGCGGTCTGGCGGATCGAGCAGCCGAAGCTCGCCGCCAGGCTCATCCGCACCCTGCGCGATGTCGGGCTGGCCGAAGAGGTGGTCCAGGATGCTTTCGTGGCGGCGCTGGAACGCTGGCCGCTCGACGGCATTCCAGACAACCCGGCCGCCTGGCTGACCCGGGTCGCCACCAACCGGGCGCTCGACCGCCTGCGTCGCACGGTTATGCTCGACGGCAAGCACCGCGAGCTGGCGATCGATCTTGCCGAGATGGAGCGCGAGAGGCCCGACATCGAGGCTGCGCTCGACGAGGATATCGCCGACGACCTGCTGCGGCTGATCTTCACCGCCTGTCATCCCGCGCTGCCGGCCGAACAGCGCGCCGCACTTGTCCTGCGGATGCTGGGCGGGCTGACCACGACCGAGATCGCGCGCGCCTTCCTGGTGCCCGAAGCAACCGTTGCCCAGCGCATCGTGCGCGCCAAGCGAACGCTGCGCGACGCCCGCATCGCCTTCGAGACGCCGCGCGGGCAAGAGCGGAACGAGCGCCTGGGCGCCGTGCTGGAAGTGATCTACCTGGTCTTCAACGAAGGCTATGTCGCTTCCTCCGGTCCGGACTGGCTGCGCGTTGATCTCGGCAACGAGGCGATGCGCCTCGGCCGCGTGCTCGCGGGGCTGATGCCTGAGCAGCCCGAGGCGATCGCACTGCTATCCCTGATGGAGCTCAGCGCCTCGCGCTTCGGCGCCCGCATCGACGGCGCCGGCAATCCGATCCTTTTGCTCGACCAGGACCGCGGCCGCTGGGACTGGTCGCTGATCCGGCGCGGCCTTGACGGGCTGGCACGCGCAATGGCGCTGACGCCGACACCCGGTCCCTATCAGTTGCAGGCGATGATCGCCGCCTGCCACGCCCGCGCGGTAAGCGCGGCCGACACCGACTGGATCGCCATCGCCGCCTACTACCAGGCGCTCGCGCTGGCCGCGCCCTCGCCCATCGTCGAGGTCAACAGAGCGGTCGCGGTCGGCATGGCCTTCGGGCCGGAGCAAGGGCTGGCCATCGCCGATATGCTAAGGGACGAACCGCGTCTGAAGGACACGCATCTGTTGCCCACGGTGCGCGGCGATCTTCTGGCGAAGCTCGGACGGATGGACGAAGCCCGCGCCGAATTCCGCCGCGCCGCCGAGCTGACCGGAAATGAGCGGGAACGCGCGCTGTTGCTTGCGCGGGCTAGCTTGAACTTGACCTAGGAAGGGAAGTGCCGGGTGTGTCGAGATTCAGGTCAGGCCGAGTCGAGAATGACGGTGCCCGAGAACCGGAGCGGAGCGTACTCAACGTACGTGAGCACCGGAAGCGCAGGACGCCGCCATTCGCAGGCCGGCACCACCTGAATATCGACACAGCCTACCGCAGCACGCGGCAGCGGCCATTATAGACCAGCCAGCGGTCGAACCCCGAGACGCAGAACTCGATATTGTCGCCGATCGAGGCGAAGCCTTGGCCTTCCTCGATCAGATAGAAGATCGAGCGGTCGCGACCGTCGGACAGGTTGACGGTGGCGCGGCAATAGTGGCGGCCGATCGGCCATTCGTCGCTCGCCGGCTCATAGCGATGCTGGCGGATGTTGCGGAAATCGGTGATCGCCACATCCGGCAGATGCGGCACGTGATGCACCTGATAGGAGAAGCGGTCGGTAATCCTGCTCAGCACCCATGCCTCACCGCAGACGCTGCCATCGTCGCCGCTGTAGACGGAAAGGTCGGCGGCCTGCGCCGCCTGGGTGAAGCCAAGCGGAGCGGCAAAGGGAGTGGACAGCGCAACCAGCGCGGCAAGGGCGGAATGGGTGAAGCGAGTCATGACAGCCTCTCAAGATCGGTTGCACGCACTGTGCGGATTCGCTTGGCGGCGGTCAAGCGGTCGCGAAAACAATGGTTTCCGTAAAGCTTCGTTCCGGATCTGCCGTTTGATCAGTGAGTGCCGGCAAGCAGCAGCCCGCCTATGACGACAATGTTGAGCAGGAACGCATTGCGCAGCACCTGGCGCTCCGGCTCCGCGCTCGCCTAGAAACGCAGCAGCGTGGGATTCGCCGCCATAGTGAAGATGACCAGCGCGGCGGCGGCGAAGGGCCGGGCCATGCCAACAGCAAGCAGGAAACCGGCAACGATCTCGACCCCCGAACCAGCGGCCAGCATCAAGGCCGGAGCCGGAAATTTCTGCGCGGCCAGATAGTCGCGCATCGCCCCGAATTTGAGGACATGCTCGATGCCGGCGAAGACGAACACGCCGCCGATGAGGAGAGCGCCAAGCGCTTGAATGGTTTGAACAGGCATGGCGACCTCACCTCGAAGATCTACTTCGCCTCGCTCAGTCCTCGGGGATGAAGGCCGGGTTGTAGACGACCTCCCACAGGTGATCGTCGGGATCCTGGAAGTAGCCGGCATAGCCGCCCCAGAAGGTCTTTTGCGCCGGCTTGACCACACGCGCGCCGGCCTTGACGGCCTCTGCCATCACCGCGTCGACCTCGGCCTCGCTGCCGACATTGTGGCCGATGGTCAATTCGGTCGGGCTGCGGCCGCTTTGCGGCACGGTGGCATCCCAGGCGATGCTGGCACGCTCGTAGATAGCGAACTTCAAGCCGCCGGCGACATTGAAGAAGGCGACGGCACCATGCTCGAATTCGCGGCCGATGATGCCCTCGGTCGGCAGGCCGAGACCGTCGCGATAGAATTTGAGCGAGGCTTCCAGATCGTCGACGCCGAGCGTCAATACGGTGATGCGAGCTTTCATTTCTCTCACTCCTTTCTATATTCGTGACCACAGTCGCAACGGATGCGGGCGTGTGAGCGCCGTGAAGTTCCATCCGTTTTGCCATGGATGACGTGGCCGGCCTTGAACATTTCGGCCAAAACGACCGTCGCATCGATCCGGCAACCCCGCCGGAGCAGATCGGAGAAGAGATGAGACCGGTCCTGGCGCAGACCACCGGCTTCTTTCGCGAGCGGCCTGTTGCCGGCGGGTTGGCCGAGACCTTCTCCGCTGTCTGGTTCCATCGCATGGACGAACGCGGCGTTCCACCCATCGTCATCACGCCGGACGCGACGATCGACCTCCAATGGATCGACGGCCGTTTCCGCATTGCCGGGCCGGACAAGGAGCCGCAGATCGAGACACCTGCCGCCGGCGCGGTGATCGTCGGCTTCCGCTTCCGGCCGGGCGCGGCCGCGGGCTGGCTCGGCGTGCCGGCCAGCGAAATCGTGGGCGGACGACTTGACCTCGGGGAATTGTGGGGCACGCGCAGCCGCGAGCTTTCAGACAGCATCAGAGCGACGCCCAACCTCACCGATCTGGTTCGGCGCCTGGAGAAGACGATCGGCGCGCGCACGGAAGGCCGCGAAGTGCTTGACCCGCAGATGAGCCGGGCCTTCGATGTCATCGACGAAGGTTTGCCGCCGGAAACGCCGCTGGTTCCGTTCCTGCAACGCCAGTTGCATATGAGCGAGCGGACGCTGCGCCGGCGCTTCGAGGACGCTTTCGGCTATGGCCCTAAGACGCTCGACCGCATCCTGCGCTTCCACCGGTTCCGGCGCATGCAGCGGCAGCAGGGCGAATCTTCGACCGCGCTGCTCGCCATCGAGGCCGGCTATGCTGACCAGGCGCATCTGATCCGCGAAAGCAGGCGGCTGACCGGCGTGACACCCTCGGCGCTGGCGTAAGGAAACGCAGGCGCCTATTCGCCCGCAAGCCAATCAGAGGTCCAGCGCGACGGCTGCCGGACGGCGAGCACCTTGTGCAGGGCGGGCAACAGGACCTTCAATTCGTCCTCCAGCGTATAGGGCGGATTGACCACTACCAGTCCGCTGCCGTCCAGGCTGGGCTCGTCCGAGCCGGGCCGTATCTCGAGGGCAATGTCGAGCAGCTTTGGAATGCCTGCCTCCTTTAGCGCCGCGCGGAAGGCTGTCACCGCCCTGCGATCCTTGATCGGATACCAGAGCGCGTAAATGCCGCCCGGCCAGCGCCGGTGCGCCTTGCGAAGCCCCTCGATGAGCCGGGAGAACTCGCCTTCCTCCTCGAAGGGCGGATCGATGAGCACCAAGCCGCGCTTTTCCTTCGGCGGCAGTTGCGCGCCCAGCGCCAGCCAGCCGTCGAGCTCGATCACCCTTGCCTGGAAATCGCCCTCGAAAACCGACTTGAGCCGCGCGGCATCCTCAGGGTGCAGCTCGATCGCCGTCAGCCGGTCCTGGTTGCGCAGGAGATGGCGAACGATCAGCGGCGAGCCGGGATAATGCTTGAGGCCGCCCTCGGGATTTTGCGCGCGCACCGCTTCCAGATAGGGCTGGAGCAGCGCCGCCGCCTGCGGTTCGAGCGTAGCCTCGGTGAGCCGGCCGATGCCACCCTGCCACTCGCCGGTCTTGCCGGCCTCGACCGAGGCAAGGTCATAGCGGCCAATGCCGGCATGGGTGTCGATGACTCGGAAGGCCTTGTCCTTCTGCTTGAGGTACTCGACGAGACGCGCAAGCACCGCATGCTTGACGACATCGGCGAAATTGCCGGCGTGGTAGGCGTGGCGATAATTCATGAGGACTTCACCTCGACGCACCGCCGCGGCCCCAGCGCGGCGGTGGCGGCTGCGAATTGGGATTTTGCGGATGGCCTCCGCCGCGGCGGCTGAAGACCAGCGACAGCACGAATCCGGCAACGCCAATACCCATCAGCGCATAGCCGGCCGGCTGCGCGCGTTCGTCGATCGAGCCGGTGCCGGCGCGCAGGACGAGATCGACCGCGCGCATGTCGATGCCGTCGGCATCGCCGGGGCCGACGGTGAAGAGGTAAGGACCGGGCGTGACCCTGTCGATAACGCCGGCCTCATCGCGAAATATCTTGTCGGGCAGTTGCGGGCTGGCTTGGCGCGGATTGTCAGTGTGGTTGAAGGAGAGCGCCGAGGCCAGCGCCGTACGTCCGCCGCTCGCCGCGGTCAGCGTCAGCACCGTGCGCTGCTGGCCGGCGACCCGCTCGGCCCGCGCAGTCAGGTCGACCAGCACCCGAACCGGCGCATCGCTTGCCTCGAGCTGCACGGTTACCGGCCGGAAACGGCCGCCCTCATAGGCGCGATAAGTGCCGATCGCATGGCCGGAAAAGTTGCTCATCGCCCAGGGATAGAAGATGCCGATGGCGGCGCCGGCGATGAGAAGAAGGACGGAGAGGAAGCGCATTCAAACCCTTGGTTGTTTTCTTCGGTCGGCGGCTGCCGCCCTTCTTACAAGCGGTTTTCGTCGCGGGCAGCTTCGCGGACCCGCTCCATCTCGTCCAGAAACATTTCCAGGCCAAGCTCGAATGTCTTGTCGAAGCCGGCGCTGCCAAAATAGGCCCCGGCCTTCACAACGCTCGGATAGTCGCGCGCCAGTTCCTCGTCGCTGACCGTGGTGACGGCCGAAGGTCCCTTGGCGTAGCCGGCCGTCTCGTCGAGGATCGCGCCCATCAGATAATAGCCGGCGGCGCGGAACAGGCGGGCGCTGAGCTCGGGCCCGAAGCCGCCATCTTCGAACAGGCCGATAATGGCGTTGAGCTTGGCAAGGCAGGGCGGCGAGTTCATGCGGTAGACGACGATGAAGGGCGCGAAGGCCGGGTGCTCGGTCGCGACACGGCGGAACTCCTGCATGCCGATGCGCGCTCGTTCGCGCCAGGGCAGGCTGTCGTCGGGAATGACGAGCCTGCTCATCTGGCGGTCGACCAGCGCCTCGTAGAGATGCGCCTGCGAGGGGAAGTGGTGATAGATGCTCATTGCCTCGCAGCCGAGCCTGGCGGCGAGCTTGCGCATCGAAAAGCCGGACAGCCCTTCCCGCTCGATCACCTCGAAGGCGGCGTCCTCGATCATCTCGCGGGAAAGCTTTCCGCGGGGTCGCTTTTTTTTGCTCGGTGCATCCATGGCGGCGCTTGACAACTTACACTGTAAGGTTCATCGTTGGCATACCTTACATCGTAAGGCTAACAAAAACCAGAGGAGAACATCATGTCAGTCATTCGCATCGTCTCAGCCGTGCATTCCTGCCTTCGTTCCGCCTCGCTCATCGCCGTCGCCGGCGTGTCTGCCGTGGCGTTCGCTTCCGCGCCTGCCCGGGCCGATGACTACGACGCCGCGCTGAAGGACATCCAGTCGACGATGGGCGGCGTGCCGAGCTTCGTCAAACAGTTCCCGAAAGCCGGTCTGCCCGGCGCGTGGGCCGAGGTCAAGGCCATCGAGCTCAGCGACAAGACGGTTCTGACGCCCAAGGAGAAGTCGCTGATCTCGTTGGCGGTCGCGGCGCAGATCCCCTGCAGCTACTGCATCTGGTCGGACACCGAGAACGCCAAGCGCGCCGGCGCCACCAATGAGGAGATCCAGGAAGCCGTCGCAATGGCAGCGCTGACGCGCCACTGGAGCACGATCTTCAACGGTATGCAGGTCGACTTCGACCAGTTCAAGAAGGAGATGGGCGGAGAGTAAGGTTCAGGCACAAGGTGCCCGAAGGTCACAAAATGGCCCGCAACGACGCGGGCCATTTTGTTGGCCACGCTCTGCCGCCCCACTTATCCATCGTCACGCGGGCCAGCGGGATGTCCGGCTGTAAGCCGTCTCGCCCTCTTGCGGCGACAGAAAAATCCGCGGAAGCTCCAAAACAGCTATCGCTAAAATAACCAGGTTTGCCATAATGAGCTTGGGCGGGCGGCTGATCATGATTCGAACATAAGCGCCACGCGCTTGAGGGGATTTGCTTCATGCTGATGGCTTATCGAGGCCTAAGCCGGCCCTGCCCCAACAACAATTTTCTGATGCCGATCAAGGCCCTGCCCCGTCTTTTTGTTTTGGGCGCGTTGCTGGCAACTTCCGGTTGCCAATACTTCAACTTCGGTCAGTCGACCTCATTCAACGTATCGCAAAGCGGCAGCGCTGCGTTGATCGACCTGAAGCCGAGCCGGCCCGCCCAGACAGGTAACCTGGCTCGCCCGGCTCCTGTTGTAAGCGCCAATCCTTACCTTGGGCACGCTGCTTTTGTTTGCGGCCCAAGCGGCTTCGGACAGCAGTCGCATTGCTTCGCCAGAAGTTCCGGGGCGGCCGCCGAGAACATCTAGAATCGGTGAGGCATTCTCGACCCGGCGTCATGACGGCGTTGCTTCGAGGCTTGAGGGATGACGCCCAAAGCTTCTTCCGACATGCTTCCGCAATTCGACGAATGCGGCACCGGCCAAAAAACGGTCCAAGGCAGCGCCTCACCGCTCGCGAGCCAGCAAGCAACCCCACGCGGTTAACCAATCGCAAAGGCGTGAGGTTAACGAAACGCTAATTTAGTTGACTACCCGGCCGACCGGTATATCTTTATACGTGTTGGGTGTGCAATTTGGGCGAGCAGTCTGCGGTGGTGGCAACCGACTCGTGGATCGCGATCTAGGGGCGTAAGGGACGCTTAGACGGCGAAGACAAGCCGTCGAGCAAACAGCCTCGCGAACTCAGAAAATTACTACGCACATCAGTGCAGGCGGTTCTGCATATGCGGAAGAATCGCCTTTGTGACCTGGTCGGGCAGTGCCCGTCCCGGAACGGTAGCGTGTGTGCGTACGAGGTTGCCATGAATAGGCTCATCAAAGTTCTTAAACCGGTTCGGTCGGGCCGAAAGGGTATCGATCGCGGCCGGGCCCTGGTCACCGGCGGAGCAGGATTCCTGGGTTCTCATTTGTGTGAGCGACTGCTTGCGGACGG
Source organism: Mesorhizobium sp. WSM4976 (assembly GCF_029625685.1). NCBI lineage: Bacteria > Pseudomonadati > Pseudomonadota > Alphaproteobacteria > Hyphomicrobiales > Phyllobacteriaceae > Mesorhizobium > Mesorhizobium sp. WSM4976. The sequence continues at coordinate 94,643 of NZ_JARTVT010000018.1, read as the reverse complement.
CTATGAAGTCATCGCCCTGGACAATTTCCACACCGGCAAAAGGTACAATCTAGCCGGCATCGCGGGCGACGCCGCCTTCACCTGCATAAGCCACGACGTTGTCGATGCCTTGCCGACGGATCTCGCCGTCGACGAGATCTACAACCTTGCCTGCCCGGCGTCCCCGCCTCACTATCAGGCCGATCCGATCCACACGTTCAAGACCAGCGTGCTCGGGGCGATCAACCTTCTGGAACTCGCCCGGCGCCACAACGCCAAGATATTCCAGGCATCGACCTCCGAGGTCTACGGCGATCCGCTGGTGCATCCGCAGCCTGAAGGCTATTTCGGCAACGTCAACACGCACGGCCCGCGCGCCTGCTACGACGAGGGCAAGCGCTCGGCCGAAACGCTGTTCTTCGATTATGCGAGAACCTACGGCCTCGATATCCGGGTGGCGCGTATTTTCAACACCTATGGGCCGCGCATGCAGCCCGATGACGGTCGCGTGGTGTCCAATTTCATCGTCCAGGCGCTACGCGGGGACGATATCACCGTCTATGGCACCGGCACGCAGACGCGCTCCTTCTGCTATGTCGACGACCTCATCGAGGGGTTTGTGCGGCTGATGCGGTTGCCCGCGGCGCCGAACCATCCGGTCAACCTCGGAAACCCCGGCGAGTTCACCGTCATGGAACTGGCTGAGCTCGTCCTCGATTACACAAATTCCCGCTCGCGGATCGTGCACAGGCCGCTGCCGGTCGACGATCCCCGGCAACGCCGGCCCGACATCAGCTTCGCCGAGCAGCAGCTCGGCTGGAAGCCAAAGGTCGCGCTGAGCGAGGGGCTGGCCTACACCGCCGGCTATTTCGAAGCCCTGCTGGGCCGCCGGCAGTCCGGCACCTCGCGCGGCGACCATCTGTCCTCCGGCGGGGCTTTGGCGCTATGAGTGCCCGCCCCATCCTGGTGACGGGCGGCGCCGGCTTCATCGGCAGTCACGCCTGCAAGCAGCTGGCGGCGGCTGGCTACCTGCCGGTGGTCTACGACAATCTCAGCCGTGGCAACGAGAAGGCGGTGGCCTGGGGTCCGCTGGTGGCCGGCGATATCCGCGACCGCGGCGCGCTCGAGCGGGCCATCGCCAGCCACAGGCCGCAGGCGATCGTCCATTTCGCCGCGCTTGCCTATGTCGGGGAGTCGGTCAGCGACCCCGCGGATTATTATTCGGTCAATGTCGCCGGCACGATCGCCGTGCTCGAGGCCGCGCGGGCGAACGGCATCGGCAACATCATCTTCTCCTCCAGCTGCGCCACCTATGGCATGCCCGAGGCGTTGCCCGTGAGCGAGACTTCGCCTCAGAATCCAATCAGCCCTTATGGCCGCAGCAAGCTGATGGGCGAACAGATCATCAGGGACCATGCCGCGGCCTACGGCACGAAATACGCGATCCTGCGTTACTTCAACGCCTGCGGCGCCGACCCAGACGGCGAGCTTGGCGAATGGCACACGCCGGAAACCCATCTCATCCCCAGGGTGTTGATGGCGGCGTCCGGCATGATCGAGGCGATCGAGGTTTTCGGCACCGACTACGAAACCGCGGACGGCACCTGCGTGCGCGACTACGTCCATGTCAGCGATCTCGCCCGGGCGCATGTCAAGGCCCTGCAGCATCTCGAGGCCGGCGGCAAAAGCCTTGCGGTCAACCTTGGCAGCGGCCGCGGGGTCTCGATCAGGCAGATCATGGACGCGGTCGAGCGGATCACATCGCGGCCGGTTCCTGTCATGTACAAGGCGCGCCGCCCCGGTGATCCGGCAGGGCTTTTCGCCGACCCAAGCCTTGCCCGCGAACAGCTGGGCTTCGTGGCGCAACTTTCGGACATCGACACCATCGTTAGGACGGCCGCCCCCTTCTTCGGGCTCGGCCCGGCCTTGGTCAATCCCGGCGTTTCGGCCGCCGTGGCGCGAACGTCAATCAGAAACGCCGGCCCGCAAGGCCGGCGGTCGGCCCTGTGAGTAATGTGTCGGGGCGTGGGCTCGCTGAGTTCGGCTAAGGCCGGCTCAGCGAGCCTCCTATTCTTGCAGCCGTTTGCCTCAGCGCGGTCAGGACGACGGCCACGGCGAACCCGCCGAACCCGCTCACACTTTTCCTGGAATTGCTTCAGCTCTTGCTGTCGACCAGCTTGCGGGTCTCATCGAACTGCGCGCCCTTGGTGTTGCCCGCCTCGAACTTCTGGTGCTCGTCGGCGGGATCGTCCTTGGCGTGCTTGAAATCATACCAGGTACCGTCGGGATCCTTGCGCTGCTCGATGTTGCCCTTTTCGACACGATGGCTGTAGCAAGTACGCTTCGGCTTGGTGGAGTAGGTCTTGGACCGCCAGGCGAGTTCCATGCACATCTTGCCCTTTTCCGTCACCAGCCAGCGGCCCTCGCCGACGGCGGGCGAATCCTCCCCTTTCGTCCAGGCATGCAGGCGCCTGTCCATCCCGAAATAGGCGGCGCCGTTCTTCCAGTTCCAGGTCCGGTCGGCGTAGAGAAGCTGCAGCTCGAAAGCCGTCGGAGCAGTGTCGGGCTTGGCGGCGGCCTCGGCCGTCGCACTGTCCTTCGCCGGAGCCGCGCCGGCGGCGCCGCTAAAGGCAAGCTGGCCGCAGGCGACCAGCAGCGGAACCAGCCAGCCGCCTCTCGCAAGCCGATGGGGCGGGCTGAACTCAAGTCGACCCGGTTCGCATGGCGATGTGGTTTCAGCTGTCGTTCCAATGCCCGTACGCATATTGATGCCCCCCTCTCGACCCCGATGTGGTGAGGCCGAGGATCCATGATCTGGAAGATGTTTCTTCGGGCTTTCCGCGAGCCCTCACGATGCCCGAGCCCTGCCGGCCCCGATGGCGGGGCGATCAGCGCCCTTGAGCCTATTAACAGCCGCGAGCGGCGCGATGTCAACTCATTCCAAGTCTAAGTGAACACCCCAAGCCATTAGCCGGCCACGAATACAATCTTGTGATGTTGCGATACTGTTTGGCGATGCGCTGCCCCAAAACAACTTCGACGGGAGGGCCGACGCTAGAAGAAAGGTGACGAGCAGGATATGGCGTCCGCCGGGCAGAGCCTGGCTTCGCGTGCTGTCCGCCTGCATTGACCGGCAGTTCGTCGAATATCATGACGGGGTGATCGACCACCTCGACAAGACCGCGACCATGCTTGTGGATTCGGGTACGATGCTGGTCTATAGGATCACCCGCCCGTGACGGCGCGCCCGGTCGAGCCGCGCCGGCGAAGCGATCCGCGGGTAAAGGCCTGAATTGTCGAACCACCGGATAAGCCGCTCCAACGTGGCGGTGGCGCCATCGGAGAATTGGTTGAAGCGAGCGATATCGATAATCGTTACTCTGGCGCTGCTGGCATGGCTTGCCAGCGACCAGCGCTGGAAGATGGTCGGCGATGCGTTCGCCTCCATCACGCCCGGCGCTTTCGTGGCGGTCGCGGCGGCGCTGTTCGTCACCTATGTGCTGAGGGCGCTGCGCGTCTGCGATGAGTTCCGCGACGATGTGAACGGCCGCTTCGGCGCAACGCTGCGCATCATCCTGATCCACAATGCGATGATCAACATTGTACCGTTCCGCGGCGGCGAGACGGCCTTTCCGATCCTGTTGCGCCAGGTGTTCGGCGTTTCCATCGTGCGCGCCGGCGCCTCTCTTCTCTGGTTCAGGCTACAGGACGCCTTCGTCGTCGGCGTGCTGGCCTGCCTTGTCTGGCCGGGCCTGCATCCGGCGCTGAGGGTCACCGGCATCGCGGCGCTTATCGCCGCCGCATGGTACCTGCCGCGCTGGGCACGCGCGCCGCACAACTGGACGGCCGGCGGCGGGATCGTCTCGAAATTCGGCAAATTGCGCGACATCTTCACCGAGGCGACGGGGCGCTCGCGCTTTGGCTGGTGGTGGACGATCGCCAACTGGGCGCTGAAGCTGGGCGTTCAGGGCTGGCTGCTCGCCATGCTGCTCAACACCTCGTTCCAGACCGCCTTTCCCGGCGCCGTTGGCGCGGAAGCCGCCGCCATCCTGCCGGTGCAAGGCGTCGCCGGCTTCGGCACCTATGAGGCGGGCGCCGCCGCGGCGCTGCTTTATTCCGGCATCGCCATGAAGGACGGCCTGCAGGCGGCGCTTGCGCTGCATCTCTTCATCCTGTGCTCGGCGGTCGCAACCGGTGCGATCGCCTGGCTGTTCCCCTCGAAACCGACGCTGCCGGAAACCCCGGCGGCGGGACCGGTAAGGAAATGACCGCCATGAACGTGCTTCCCATCCCCGCATCGGGACTGCCCGAGGGCGCCGTCATGCCCGAGCACAAGCTCTCCATCGTCATCCCGATGTACAACGAGGCCGACAATGTCGAGCCGCTGCTCGTCCGCATCCACCAGGCGATGGAAAACTACAGCCAGCCGTGGGAAGTGGTGCTGGTCGACGATGGCAGCACCGACGCCACCCCCGCCGAGATCCGCCGGCTGGCGGCGCAATACGGGCCGCATGTGCATGGCGTTGAACTGGTGCGCAACTACAAGCAGACTGCCGCCATGCAGGCCGGCCTCGACGCCGCGCGCGGCGACGTCATCGCGACGCTCGACGGCGACCTGCAGAACGACCCCTTCGACATCCCGCGCATGGTCTACCGCCTGCTGGCTGAGGATCTCGACCTCGTCGCCGGCTGGCGCAAGAACCGCCAGGAGGGGTTCTGGATGCGCCGCCTGCCCTCGCGCATCGCCAACAGGCTGATCGCGCGCGTCACCGGCGTGCGGCTGAACGATTACGGCTGCAGCCTGAAGGTGTTCCGTGGCAGCGTCATCCGCAGCGTGCGCCTCTATGGCGAGATGCATCGCTTCATCCCGGCGTGGCTCGCGACAGTGACGACGCCGCGCCGCATCTCCGAGGAGGTGGTGACGCATCACGCCCGCATCCACGGCCAGTCGAAATATGGCATCTCGCGTACCTTCCGCGTCGTGCTCGACCTCGTCTTCATGTTCTTCTTCATGCGCTACCGAACCAGGCCCGGCCATTTCTTCGGCGGCATCGGTATCGTGCTCGGCATCATCGGTTCGCTGATCCTCGCCTACCTTTTTGCGATCAAGGTGTTCTGGGGGCAGGCTATCGGCACGCGGCCGATGCTCATCACCGGCTTCTTCCTGGTGATTGCCGGGCTGCAGGCAGTTACGTCGGGGGTGCTGGCCGAAATGCTGTCCCGCATCTATCTCGAAGCCAATGGCACGCTTGCCTATGTGGCGCGGCCGCAGCCCGCCCCTGGCGAAGGCGACGGCTGGCAATGGCCGAGCAAGCCGGCTGTTGTCGAAAAGCCGAAGGCGCGCCGGAAGTAATCCCGCTGGCGTCCGTCGGTCGGAACCGCGACGGGCGGGCGATCGAAGGGCAAGAGGCAGCGCGCCTTCAGCGCGCAAATGCCCTCTTGCCCCGCGATCACGCCCCCCGGCGACGGATTGGGCAGGTCAGCGCGCCCGGCAAGCCGAGCGCTGGCCGAAGCCACTCGGGCCGCAGATCCACGGCGAATGGCCAAGCAGCGGACCGACACTGCCCAGGCTGTAGGAAACCTTGAGCGGCGCCGACATGTGCAGGCGCTCCGGGCGCACGAAAGCCGCGTAGGCTTCTTCCCTGACGCGCGTCACTCTGGTCATGCGCGTCATCGGCTTGCGATTGACCACATGCAGCTGCCTGTTCCTGACGTGGTGCATCTTCTTGCCGAGTTGCTCCGTCGCCGGCTTGACGCTCAGCGAGCCGGTTTTCATCGTATCCATGCTCTGGCAGCCCGACACCATCGAGACCAGTGCGACAGCCGCAAGCGCGACGGCGTATCTCTTGCCGATGGCCGCTGCTTCATTCATGAAATCGTTCATCGTTGTCCCCTGCCACGAAATACGCGTTGTTTTTGGCGCGGATATATTTTCTCTTTCCTTGGCTTCCGCGCCCCGCTAACGGCTGACCGCCATCCACATCGTGGCTAATATTAGATTGAACTTATTAAAATTCGTGCAAACGAGATGATGAGCGCGGTCTTTCAACACCGCGTCGCATGTGATTAAAACTTGAACTATTGCGATGACGCCAGTTCGGCGGAACAACGCACGACGATATACGGTTCGGCACCTGGCTTCAGGAAACGTCCGATGCCTCTGCGTCCAGAGCCGCGTTTTAGCCGCACCCCTCGATAATCGGACCGTTGAACCACAACGAGCCGTTGCCGTAGAGGCTCACTCCCGTGTCGTCGATGGAGCCCGCCTCTTTCTCTTCAACACGGAACTTGACGCTGGACTGAAGTTGTCCGTTTACTTTGATATCTTTGATAAATACGTTTCGGTCGCCACCTTTTCCGTCACCCGCCCAAAGGTCGTTCACGAAGCGGAGCTCGATCCTCTGCGGATCCGGCACACTGCCGATATCGACCTTGAACCGCGTGGTCTGTGCCGTCACTGACTGCAGTTCGGCAATGATACCCTTGGGGGTCGAAGCGACGCTCTCCCTACCGGGAATGTCGTAGCGGCCAACCGATTTGCCGTTGACCAGGACCTCGATTGTCGGCAGTCCTTGATAGCTGGTGCCGGCAGCGTCGAACTCAAGGTTGGTGGCGGTGCAACCTGGCGGATTCTTCTTTTGCAACGCTACCATTTCAGCGATGCGTCGCCTCTGCGACTGGACCCATTGCGCGATTGGCTGGATAAGGGCATCGTGGGCTTCCGGATCGCCGCCAACGAGGTTGGACTTCTCCGCGGGATCCGCCTTAAGGTCATATTGCTCCAGCTTTCCGGTGGTCGAATTGAAGAGGACCTTCCGGTCACCCTGCCGGTAACCGAACTGGTATCCATTCCATGGTGCGAAAAAGAACGTCCTATCTGGTCGCTGTTCGCTGAACAGGCTGCGGCCCTGCCAAGACTTCGGAAGCGGTTGGCCAAGGACGTCGAGGATGGTGGGCGCTACGTCGACGATTCCGCCTATCGAATGGTCGACGTCGTCGTGGAACAGATGCCTGTTGATCAGAATAAGCGGAATATGGACGTTTTCATCATAAAGAGCGCTGGCGTGAACATACGTGCCGTGCTCGCCAAAAGCTTCGCCGTGATCGCCCAAAACAACGACGAGCGTCGAATCCAGCCTACCTGACCGCTTGAGTGAATCGAGGACCTTTCCCAGCGCTGCGTCACCGATACTCAAGGCGTTGAGATAAGCGTTAAACTTCTCGTCACCCGAGTAGTGCGTCTCGTTGCCGGTTGCCGACGACGAGGCATGAGCCGAGAACATTGGATTGTTGACGATGTACGGATAATGGGTCATCGCCGTAAACATGATACCGAAGAAAGGCTTTTCTGGATCGGCGTTCATCCAGTCAGAAATCGACTGCGCGGAGCAGAAATCGCTGATGTAATCGAAATTCTTCCATTCCTTGGTGCTGAGCTTGAACGTGGGTTCGGCACACTTCTGGCCCCTGAAATCCTGGACCACATCCAGACCCTTGTTGAGCAGGAATTCATCCACGCGTTGGAAGCGCGAATCCGCACTCCAGAAGAAGGCCGTGCGAAATCCGCGCTCCGACAATATATTGGATATTGAATCGAGCCGTAGATACGGGTGACTGTAGGTCATCCCGTAATATGAGATGTCGTTGTACATAGAACTGAAGAGTGAGAACAACGTGTAGTTCGTCGAAGGCGCATTCGCATAGATGTTGTCGAAACGGATTGAACTGCCCGCGTAGCTCTTGATGGTCGGCGTAACTGGGTATTTGCCGCCGAAGGTCTCGACATACCGCGCAGGCACCGACTCCATCATGAATATCAGAACATTCTTGATCGGATTCGGCGAAGGTGCCTTGAACCGCGACGTTTCGGGAGAACGTTCGCCGACCGTGGCGACATCGGTTTCGTCGGCATTCGTCTTCATCGTGAGGACGACCGGCGTCTCATTGAACATGGCCGATTCGGCGAAATGGATGATCGGGTTCTCGATCTTGGCCGTCGGCAGGGCTTCCGCCCTTACGTAGGATCGTGTGCCATAGAGCACGATACCGAAACATACCACGACCGCCGCCAGAACGACGCGGTGGGTCATGGGCCCAAGGCTCAGCGAGAGCCTGGCGGCCGCCTGCCCTAGCGCAAGCACCAAGAACGCTGAGGCGGAGATGATCAAGAGATCGAACAGGTTGAATGCATCGCCCATTGCATTCTTGGCGTCCTCGTTTTGGAGGAAATCGCCATAGACCAGCCACAGAAAGGTGAACGGTTCGCCTAGTATCTTGACCAGATTGATGTTTGCGAACCCCCAGCAGATCGACACAACCAACGTGATGTAGAACAGTGTAAGGACAGCGCCAGTTGCCCACCGGCTAACCTTCAAGGCAAAAAGGAACAACAGCGTGACTGCGGCCAGGCTCGCGAGAAAACCTGATCGTAGTAGCTTGAGGCTATCCCGAGAGGCACCGCCTTCAGGAACCCTTGAAGTGTTGTCTGCGGGTCGACGACGCTGCTCCGGAAAGCACTGAGAAGCAGCCACGCAAACAGTCCGGTGAAGACCACGATCGACCCTGCGCGGGCGAAGTGCATGTTATTTGGGGAGGGGATGCGCATTTTCATTGGGACTTCGTACAGCGATCTACCTAGGATTATTGTCCCAGCCCGGGTCGAAGTAGAACTTGCGCGAGCCGATGTCGCCCATGCCGGCGCCGGAAATCACATAGGCGATCCGGACGACGCGAAGGCCGCCGGCCCCCTGCTGCAGCCCGTAGAGACCCTCGAGCCCGCGATCGTAGAAACCAGCGAGCGGGACACCGAGCGCGATCAGCGCAAGGGAAGCATGCAGGGCGAATTTCGCGGCGTTGGCGCGCAGTGAAATCCTGTTCTCGCGAACGTGCCTGGCAATGATCACCACGACAAGAAGGCCATAAAGGAAAGCGTTGAAGGCGGCGAACCAGTAGAAGCCCGTGGCGTCGAACGGATGCTTGACCAGCAGCACCGGCAGAGCCGCGCCAATCGCCAGCGCGACATAAGGCGCGAAGGCGCGTGCGGGCAGGAGATGCTTCGGGCCGCTGCCCTTCGGCGTGACCCGGAAGTCGACGAATGATTTTGTAACGTAATCGCGCACGGCCGACAGCGTTCCCCACAAAACCCAGGGCCAGCGCGCGAAGAAAAGGAACAGCGTGCCTTCCCAGCTCAGCGTCTTCGCCGTCATCGGCCGCGACAGGCCGAAGGCCTTGAGCATGACCACCAGCCCGACCAGCGCCACCGAATTCGGCGCATAGTAGAGGACGAATTCGGCGAACATGACGTTGGCGAAATTGCGCCCGGTGGCCAGCGCATAGATCGGCATCACATACATCATCAGCGCAAAGACCGCGAACAGCGGGTACCAGAGCTGGCAGAACAGGAACTGGAACTTCAGCCGCGGTGTCAGCTTGCCGAAATATCTCGGCGTGTATTCGAGCAGGATCGTCACCAGGCTGCGCGACCACTGGAACTCCTGGGTGACGAGATCGGCGAAGGTCTGCGGGCCATCGCCATTGGCGATGGCATCTATGGCGTGCACGCCGCGCCACCCGGCCGCGTTGATTAGCATCGAGGTAGAATGATCCTCGGCCAGCTCCGGGCCAAGGCCGCCCGCCTCGCGCAACGCCCGCGTCCTGACGGCGTAGTGCGAACCTATGCAGAGCGGCGCGCCGCCGCCTGTGTGGCCGGACTGCAAGGGACCGTGGAACATGCCTTCCGGGAACAGGCGGCCACGGGCCGCCCAGCTTTCGTCGGCATTGTTGTCGCAGATGCTAGGCGCCGAGACATAGCCTACGCCGGGATCGGCGAACGGATAGAGGATTTCCCTCAGATAGGTCGGTGACGGCACATGATCGGCGTCCATCTGAGCGACGAAGTCGTAGCGCTCGTAGCCATAGTGGTCGTAAAAGAAGGCCAGATTGCCTTCCTTGCAGCGCGTGCGGCGCGGCCAGGTCTTGCGGTGGTAGTCCTCGCGGCCGCGCCTGGTCGAAATCAGCACGCCATGGGCGTCGCACCAGCGAATCGTCGCCTCGGTCGGATCCTCGTCGGCAAGCCAGGTGTCGTGCGGATAGTCCTGCGCCAGCATCGCCTCCAATGTGCGCTGCACCACGGAGAAAGGCTCCGACGGCGCCTTGGTGACCACCATGGCGACGCGCGAGCGCTTCGGGATCGTGTGCAGCTTCGACGACTTCCTCGAGGCATGAACGTTGAGCAGGAAATACATCGGCATCAAGGTCAGCCAGGCCAGCACGATTGTAGCGAAGGCAAAGGGCCCGACATGATCGATATGCTCGGGCCGCAGCCACCACGACCAGAAGACAGCCAGGGTGAGGAACCAAGAAGCGAGGCCAAGCCGCAAGATCAATTGCTGGCGCGCCGTGAGCACCGGCACGAGATAAGGACCCTTCGGGCCATGGCCGGTCCAAACCGCGTCAGCCTTGCCCATTGACGTCGTTTTGCCGCCGACGACGTCGGCATCCCCAGATACGCCCATACTACCCGCCCTGCCCGCCCGGCTAAGCCGGTCGAACGCATTCATCCCGCTACAGAATCAGTTTTGGCTAATGCAGAGTCAACAAAATTAGGCCTTCGTTAACCATAGTTGTTGGGAACTGGTTAACCAGCTACGGCTCCGCGACCTTCACCGGTCGGGGCGCGACGCAATGCCGGCTGCTCGGGGCAAGCGCCCCCATCCGTCCCGGTTAACCATGTCGGTGGCAATAAGGTTAAGTAACGGTTAATTGCGCTTGACTCTCACCGAGCATAGGCTCTTATATAAGAGAGGGTTAATATCGTAATGTTGACGCGAATTTGTGAGTATCGCGGCGACCTCGTCTCAAGGTCCAGCCATAGAGGCTGGAGAGACCACAATAACGGACGGCACAGCGTTCAACGTGCCGGTTCCAGTCGCTCAGAAAACCCGCATTTCACGTCGGCAAACCGATATTTGGGTTTGCGTGCCGGCTTCAGTCGGCGCGTTGTGGCAAGCTTCAAAGGTCCGGCAGGATACTGAAGCCTATGGAGGCGGGTATGAAATTCTCCACAGCAACAGCGCTTGTGTCGGCGCTTATGATCGGCGTGGCCTTGCCAGCGTCGGCGGGATCGCAGACGGGAACGGATCCGATCAAGACGAGTTCGGCCGCGTCGGCGTTCGGCTCCTACGATCCTTATGGCGATTTCAGCAACGACAAGTCGGCCAGCATCGAGGAACTGTTCCTACCTTGGGAAGACGTCGACCTGTCGACACTGCCGCTGGCGGACGCCTATGCGCTGCAACGCGGCCGCTCGCTGCTGATCACCATCGAGCCTTGGACATGGTCGAAGGACTGGCGCATCACGCCGCCCGAGCTGAAGAACGGCATATTGAGCGGCAAATACGACGCCAACATGCAGGCGATCTGCAACCTCGTCGGGCAGATGAAGAGCCCGGTCACCATCCGCTGGGCGCAGGAAATGGAAGACACGAATGGCCGCTTCACCTGGGCCAACTGGGCGCCAAAGGACTGGATCGCCGCCTACAAGCGCGAGGTCGATGTCTGCCGCAAGGTGGCGCCCGCCGCGAAATACATGTGGTCGCCCAAGGGCGTCGAAGGCCTGGAAAAGTACTATCCCGGCGACAACTATGTCGACGTGATCGGCCTGTCGGTGTTCGGCCTGCAGAAGAAGGACAATGACGAGGTCGGCCGCGACCGGACCTTCGAAGAGGCGCTGAAGCCAGGCTATGACCGTGTCGCGAAATTCAACAAGCCGGTCGTCGTGGCTGAGCTCGGCTATGTCGGCAAGCAGGACTATGTCTCGAAATGGGCGGATGATTCCCGCAAGTCCTATGCGGAGTTTCCGGCCCTTACCTCGGTCGTCTACTTCAACCAGAAAGAAGTGTGGCCGTGGCTGGGCGGCTATGGGCTGCCCGACTGGCGGGTGACCCAGCACGTCTTGCCATAAAGGCGTGATCATGCCCGTCCCGGCCAAACCGGGACGGGTTTCCGGCTAATGGTGTTAAAGTGGGGTTGCGGCCGAGCTGGCTCGGCCGCGGGTGAAGCGTATGCGTAAATCAGTTGGAGTAAAATCGTGAAGAGCGCAGTGGGGAAGTTTGTCGGAGCGGCGCTCGCCTGCTCCGTTTTTGTTATCGGCCTGCAGGACGCCGCAATGGCCAAGGTCGCGCACAGGATCGGCGACAAGACGGCGAAGGCCACCACCGTCTCTGACGAAGGCATCTATCAGCTCTACAAGAACCGTTCCTGGCGCTGGGGCAACCATGGAGCCGCGTTTTTTGCGGTGCCGAAGCGGCAGTTTACTGCCTGGTCCACCGAAGGTGGAAAGAGCTATGGCGAGGGCATCTGGTTCATGCCGGGCAGCGGCAAACTGTGTTTCCGGGCAACCTGGCATGGCTCATGGGGCGCCAAGACCTCCTTGAGCTGCTTCGAGCATCGCCAGGCCGGCAAGGTGATCTACCAGCGCAAATCTCCGAGCGGAGACTGGTACGAGTTCAAGGATCGCCACGGCAAATCGGACCTGCGCAATGGCGACTACGCAAGCAAGAACGTGAAACGCTTCAAGGCGAAGCTTTAGTCACTGCGTGCAGGCAAGCGCCAGGCCGGCTTGGCGTGAACAGCACAATTGATTGGCACCGCGATTTCGCGCAACGGTTTTTCACGACGGCGACGACCGCGAATGACCGATGCCCAATGCTGACGGAACCATCCTGATAACCGGCGCCCGCGCGCCCGTGGCGCTGCATTCGGCGCGCCTCCTCCATGGCGCGGGGCGCAAGGTGATGCTGGCCGACACGCCGGCGCGGCCGATCGCGGCGGCGAGCCAGGCCTGCGCGCGCTATCACCGGCTGCCGCCGCCGCGCTAGCGCAAAAAGCGGCTCGAGGCGACCATCGCGGCGGATCAACAAGGTGACGATCGGCGATCGCTAATCGTCACCTGTCGTCCCGGCGCCATCGCCCGAACGGCTTCAGCCGATCGCTTGCAGGGCGCCAGCAAAGTGATTGGGCACAACTGCCTTGCTATCGCGGGCTGCGCCCAGGAAGCCCAGCACCGCTTCCATGAATTCCTCTGGCCGCTCGACATTGAGCAGGTGGACGCCGCGCAGAAGCAGAAGCTTGGCGCTGGGGATCGTCGCCGCGATCGCCTCGCTGTGGTTCGCCAGAGTCACCTTGTCGTCCTCACCGCCGATAACCAGCGTCGGCGCGGTGATCAGGGAAATCGGGCGGCGCAGATCGGCGTCGCGGACGGCGGCGAAGCATCCCGCGAGTCCTTGCGGCGACATGGCCAGGATCGCGGCGCGGAATGGCTCGACCGTCGTGCTCTGGCCATCGAGCATCGAGGCCGGGAACCAGTTGCGCATGAACATGTCCGCGGTGGCCGAGAGATCGCTCGCCGCAAGCACGTTGCGTATCTGCTCGTCGAAATAGGATGCCGGCCCCAGATGCTGCGAGGTGTTGGAGAGGATCAGGCGATCGATGCGCTCCGGCGCATGGATGCCCAGCCATTGGCCGACAAAACCTCCAAGCGACAGGCCAAGGAAGTGAATTCGGGCAAGCCCGAGGAAATCGAGCAGTTCCAGCACATCGCGACCGAGACGGTCGAGCGAATAGGCGCCGGCCGGGGCATCGGAGCCGCCATGGCCGCGAAAATCATAGCGCAGCACGCGGAAGGATTTGGCGAGTTCGGGAACCTGGCCATCCCACATATGGAACGTCGTGGCGATGGAGTTGGACAGCATCAGAACCGGCCGGTCTTCCGGGCCATCCAACCTGTAGGCGATGCGGGCGCCATCGCCCGTTTTGAAGTGAAGTGTGTCGGCCATTGGCTCCATCCTTTCGGCGCGTTCAGCGCGATTTCCGATGAGCCAAAGCTAGGCATGGCAACTATCGAAGAAAATTACTATGATTTGACAATCTTTGTAGGATTACCCGACTGTGGATGGCTTGAAGCTGCACGATCTCAGATGTTTCGACGCGGTCGCCAGTCGAGGCAGCTTCCAGGCCGCCGCCCAGGCCATGCACCGAACGCATCCTTCCGTGTTCGCCGCCGTCGCCCGGCTTGAAGAGCAACTTGGCCTGACGCTGCTCGACCGCAGCGGTTACCGGGTGAGCTTGACCGATGAGGGTCGCCTGTTCCATGCGCGGGCACAGCTGGCGATCCGCGAGCTGGAGCATCTTCGCACCTACGCCGAGCAGCTCTCGAGCGGCGAGGAGACCGTGCTGCGCATCGTCTTGGGCGACGTCTGCCCGAGACCCGGAATACTCGACCTGCTCAGCCGGTTCTTCGCCGAACGGCCGCGCACGCGCCTCCATCTCGACTATGAGGCGATCAGCGGGCCGGTCGAGCGGCTGATGGATGGCGAGACGGACCTCATCTTCCACCGCGCCAACCCCTCCGACCCGCATCTCGAGCGCATCGACCTGCGCGAAGTCGCCTTCGTGCCAGTGGTGGCGCCGGGCTTCCTCCCCTTCGGAGTCGGGCCCGACGTCACGCCCGAAGCGATGCGACCCTTCACCCAATGCGTGATCCGCGACACGGCGCGGCGTCCCTCATCTGAAAACTTCTTCGTCATCGACGGCGCGCATTCATGCTCGGTTCCCGACCATATGATGAAGAAGGAGCTGATCCTGCACGGGCTAGCCTGGGGTCATTTGCCGGAATGGCTGATTGAGGATGAACTGCGTGGCGGACAGCTGATCTCGATCGCCGGCAGGCATATTCCCGGCCGCACCGAGACCATGGCCGCGGTTCGGCGGCGCGATAGGCCGCACGGGCCCGTGGCCGAGGCGCTGTGGCGACACCTCGAGGACAGTCCCAAGCTTCCGGGCTAAGCCTTCCGTTCCCAGCGGCGGTCCGGCGTCTGCTGCCAATAGGTCACGGCGTGGCCGGCTTCCTTCATTGTCTTCCAATGGCCGCGCGCGGCTTCGAGCTGTGCCGCGTCATGGCCGTCGAACAGGAAGACGGCCCGCTCGTAGCCCGATAGCTCGGGCGGGTTTGCGCCATCGACGAGGAAGCGGATCTGCGCGGCGTTCTGGTTGCCCCCGCCCGTGGTGAGCAGGATCGGCTGCTCGGCCGGATGGGCCTCGCGGTCGGTGGCATGCGCCAGGAAGGAATCGTCGCGGAAAATCCACAGATGCTGGTCGAGCGCGTCGCGGCGCTCTTCCGTGCCCGTCTGCACCACCGCGCGCCAGCCGCGCTCGACGCTGCGCTCGAGCAAGCCCGGCAGCGCCTCCTCGAGCGTCGATTCGGTCAGATGGTAAAAGAGGATTTCAGCCATCCCCTACCCTTCATAATGATCGCGCACCAGCCGGTCGAGCAGGCGCACGCCGAAGCCCGAGCCCCAGGACTGGTTGATCTCGCTGGACGGCGCGCCCATCGCGGTGCCGGCGATGTCGAGATGCGCCCAGGGCGTGTCCTTGACGAAACGCTGCAGGAACTGCGCAGCGATGATGGCGCCGCCATAGCGGCCGCCGATGTTCTTCATGTCGGCATTCTTGGAATCGATCAGCTTGTCGTATTCGGGTCCGAGCGGCATGCGCCACAGCCGCTCCTGGCTGGTCTGGCCGGCGCCGAAGAGCCTGCCTGCCAACTCGTCATTGTTGGAGAACAAGCCGGCATAGTGCTGGCCGAGCGCGACCATGATGGCGCCCGTCAGCGTCGCCAGGTTCACCATGAATTTCGGCTTGAAGCGGTCGTTGGTGTACCAGAGCGCGTCGGCCAGCACGAGGCGGCCTTCGGCGTCGGTGTTGAGCACCTCGATCGTCTGGCCCGACATCGAGGTGACGATGTCTCCCGGACGCTGCGCGTGGCCGTCGACGGCGTTCTCGACAAGGCCGATGACGCCGACCACATTGGCCTTGGCCTTGCGCGCCGCCAGCGCATGGATCAGCCCGGTGACGGCGGCCGCACCGCCCATGTCACCCTTCATGTCCTCCATCCCGGAGGCCGGTTTCATCGAATTGCCGCCGGTGTCGAAGGTGACGCCCTTGCCGATAAAGGCAAGCGGGGCGTCCTTGGCCTTGCCGCCGTTCCAGCGCATCACCACCAGGCGGGCGCCCCGCGGCGAGCCTTGCGCCACGCCGAGCAGCGAGCCCATGCCGAGCTTCTTCATCTCCTTTTCGGTGAGGATCTCGACCTCGACGCCGAGCGCCTCCTGCGCCTTGACGCGCTCGGCGAAGTCGACAGGCCCCAGCACATTGGCCGGCTCGTTGACGAGGTCGCGCGCCAGCAGCACGCCGTCCGCCACCGCTTCCTCGCCGGTGAAAGCCTTCTTCGCGGCAGCTGGATCGACGCAGTGGATCGTGACCTTGGCGGGCTTCGCCGCCTTCGCGCCGGACTGGCCGTCTTCCTTGTCCTTCCTGGTCTTGTATTTGTCGAAGGCATAGCTGCGCAGCAGGATCCCGGCGGCGAGGCTCGCCGCCTGGCGGCCATCAGCCTGCAGTTCCGGCAGATCGAGGATGACGGCCACCTCGGTCGCCTTGCGCAGCGAAGCGGCAACAGCGCCGCCAAGCTTCAGCCAGGCGTTGTCGTCGAGGGCCGACACCTTGCCGGCGCCGATCGCCACCAGCCGGTCGACGGACGTTCCTTCCGGTGCCAACACCTCGGCCGAGCTCGCGAACTTGCCGGCGAAATCGGCGACTGGAAAGGCACGCGCCAGCGCGCCGACCGGATCGCAGGCCTTCGCCGCCTCGCCGAGCCCGCCGCCGTCGGCCGCGAGCACGAAGACGCTGCCCTTCTTGGGCGCGGCGAATCTGGCGAAAGAAATGGTAGGTCTCGACGTCATCAGGTCCTGCTTTCGGGGATGGCCGTAAGGTGCCGGCAAAGGTAAATCTTCACCGGCAAGGGGTTTGGCTAGCGTGCGCGACATTTGGTCGTTTTCAGCCATTTGGCAAGACTTTGGCCGAAATCGCTGCCTATATCAGCGCCACTATAGACAAAGGATTCGTCTCGGCACGACCTTAGCTTGCTGCCGTAACCTACTGTTAACCATCGATGTTTTGCATTTCTTATCCATTGGCGCGGAGACTCCGCCGCGCCGGGGCACGCGGCGTGGGGCGACAAACCGGAGCGAGCCGCCTATGACCCAGTTGTGCGGGCGACGCCGGATGACTACCTTGTCGGCGGGCATGATGCCGTTCGGCAAAATCGAGAAAAGCCTTCATGAAGGTCGTTGAACGCTACATCATGCGCCGCGCGCTGACGATGTTCCTCGCCGCGCTGGTCTGGACGCTGGCGATCGTGTGGACGACGCAGGTGCTGGCCAAGATCGACCTCGTTACCGACAACGGCCAGTCGGCGCTGACCTTCTTCGAGGTCGCAGCGCTGATCATTCCCTCGATCATCCCGATCGTGGTGCCGTTCGCCCTGGTGGTGGCGGTGGCGCAGACGCTGAGCGCCATGAATGCCGATTCGGAGCTCGCCGTGCTTAGCGCCGCGGGCGCCTCGCGCTGGACCATCGCGCGGCCGATCCTGCTGCTCGCAATCGCGGCTTGCGCCTTTTCCTTCATCGTCGACAACGCCATCGATCCCTATGCCAGGCAGAAGAACCGCCAACTGGTGGCGGCTTCGCGCGCCGACCTCGTATCGCTGATCATCCAGGAAGGCACGTTCCGCAAGATCGACGAGGGCCTTTACCTGCAGGTCGGCGAGCGGCTCCCCGGCAACCGGCTCGGCGGCATCTTCGTCGCCGATTCCCGCGAGGAAGGCGCCAGCCTCACCTATTATGCCAAGACCGGCAGCATCGTCGAAAAAGGCGACGAGAAGGTGCTGATGATGAATGACGGCGTCATCAACCGCAAATCGGTAACCGGCGACCTCTCGGTCATCCGCTTCACCTCTTATGCCTTCGACATGTCCGCCTTCATGTCCGCGGCGAACGACATCACGCTTTTGCCCAAGGACCGCACGACGGCGTATCTGCTCAACCCGGATCCCAATGACAAGATGTTCCAGCGCGAACCGGGCAGCTACCGGGCGGAACTCAACCAGCGCTTTGCCGAGTGGTCCTATTCGCTGGTTTTCGCGCTGATCGCGCTGGCCGTCGCGGGCGATGCGCGTTCGCATCGCGAAGCACGCATCAACCCGCTGATCACGGCTATCGCGATAGCGCTTTTCGTGCGATGGCTCGGCTTCTTCGCCGCCGGCAAGGCCGACAGGATCTCGTACTATATCTACCTGCTCTACGGCATACCACTGATTGCGTCCGCGGTTTCGATCTGGTTCATCGTCTCGTCGCGCACCATGGAATTGCCGGTCAGCTGGGCGGACTGGCTGACCAACCTCGCCAAGCGCACCAGCGACAACTGGACGGCATTCAAGCTGTGGCTCGTCCGGCGCACTTCCGGTCAGGGAGCCTGACCATGGGCTGGACGCTGGGCCGCTATTTCTTCTTCCGCTACGTCTCGATCACCTTTTGGTTCTTCCTGGGCCTGCTGGCGCTGGTGTTCCTGATCGATTTCACCGAGCTTTCCGGCCGAACGACCGGGCTGCCGGGCTTCACCTATGGCACGGCCTTCGCCATTTCGGCGCTCAGGATGCCGATGATCATGCTGCAGACGGTGCCGTTCGTCGGGCTGTTCTCGGCAATGGCGACGCTTGTGTCGCTCAACCGCCGCTACGAGCTGGTGATCGCGCGCTCGGCCGGCGTTTCGGCCTGGCAGTTCCTGTTTCCGTGCTGCGTCGGCGCGCTGATGTTCGGCGTGCTTTCGGTGGCCGTGATGAACCCCATCGCGGCGCATGGCTTTTCCTGGTCCGAGCAGATGGAGAACGACCTCAGGGCCGGCAAATCGAATGCCGTCACCACCAACGTCACGCCGTGGCTCAGGCAGAAAACCGAATCCGGCGACACCATCATCGGCGCCCGCGCCGTCCTCAACCAGGGCCTTGAGATGGCGGACGCGGTGTTCTTCATCCTCGACCCGCAGGGCAACATCGCCGAGCGCAAGGACGCGGCCAAGGCCTTCCTGCGCGATGGTTACTGGGAATTGCAGGACGTCAAGGTTTTCAAGGGGGGCAACATCCAGGCGCTGGCGACCGACAAGGTGCCGACCAACCTCAAGCCGGAATTTGTTCAGGAGCGACTGGCGCGTCCGGAAACCATCCCTTTCTACGAGCTGCCGCGCAAGATCGAGGTTGCCCGGTCCTTCGGGCTCAAGGCAAATGCCTTCGCCATGCAGTTTGATTCGCTGGTGGCGTTGCCGTTCCTTCTCGTCGCCATGACGCTAATTGCTGCAACGGTTTCAATGCGATTTGCGCGAATGGGGCAGTCGGCAACGATGATTCTGGGTGGCGTCGTGGCCGGCTTTCTGCTTTATGTCGTTTCGGTACTGGTCAAGGCATTCGGTGTGGCCGGATTCGTTCCTACGGTGGTGGCTGCATGGGTTCCGGTCGTCGTGGCTATGTTCTTCGGGGTGACGTTTCTGCTATACAAGGAAGACGGCTAGTGAGGGAGGCGGTTTTGCGCAGCCATAGGCAGGCCGGTTTGGCACGCCTCTATGGGGCGACCGCCTTGGCATGTCTGTTCGCTTATGCGGTCCCGACGGCACCCGCACAGGCGCAGACCATTGCTGCCAAGTCCGTCCCTTCCGGAACGCAGATGCTGCTGGCCGCCGATACGCTTGTCTATGACAACGACAAGCACACGGTGACGGCCGTCGGCGGCGTGCAGATCGACTATGGCGGCAACAAGCTGGTCGCCCAGCGCGTGGTGTACAACCGCGACACCAAGCGCCTCGTCGCGAGCGGCGCCGTCGAGCTCATCAACAGCGACGGCACCAAGGTAAATGCCGAGCATATCGATATTACCGACGACTTCGCCGACGGGTTCACCAACGCGCTGCGCGTGGAGACGATCGACAAGGCCTATTTCGCCGCCGAGAGCGCAGAGCGCATGGGCGGCGTGCTGACCACCTTCCACAATGGCGTCTACACCGCCTGCGAACCTTGCGAAGACAAGCCGGACAAAGCGCCGACCTGGCGCATCAAGGCGCGAAAGATCATCTGGAACGGTGAGAAGAAGACGGTACGCTTCGAAAATTCGAACTTCGAATTCTTCGGCTTCCCGCTCGCCTATCTGCCGGCTTTCGAGATCGCCGATCCGACCGTGAAGCACAAGAGCGGCTTCCTGATCCCCGGCATCGTCTACAACAACCATCTCGGCGTCGGCGTCAAAGTCCCCTATTATTTCGCGCTGTCCCCGACCTATGACCTGACCGTAACCGGCAGCGGCTATACCAAGCAGGGCTTCCTCGGCGAGGCCGAGTGGCGCCAGCGCTTCAACAACGGCCAGTACACGCTGAAGATCGCCGGCATCAACCAGCAGGATCCGAACGCGTTCATCGGCACGGGCAATCGTTACGTCGTCGATTCGGGCGAGCCCGGCGATCCGAACAAGTTCCGCGGCATGATGGGGACCACGGGCCAGTTCGCCATCAACGAGCGCTGGAACTTCGGCTGGGACGTTCTGCTGCAGACCGACAAGAATTTCTCGCGCACCTACAACATCGACGGCTTCAGTGATCTTGCTCACCAGTCGTCGATCTATGTGACCGGCTTGAGCGACCGCAATTACTTCGACGTTCGCGCCATGCGCTTCGAGGTGCAGGAAGACACGCTCTCCAGCGATCCGACGGCGCGCGCGGCCAAGCAGCCCTGGGTGCTGCCGTCCTTCGACTATGCGTATATTCCCGACACGTCAGTGGCCGGCGGCCAGCTGTCGTTCAACGTCAACGCGCGTGTGATCAGCCGCAACCGGCTGGACGCCGTGCTGGCTGATCCGCTCGTCAGCACTTCCATCAACAACGTGCGCGGCATCGAAGGCGAATCGAGCCGGCTCACCGCCGAGGCCGAATGGAAGCGCACCTTCACCACCGATGGCGGTCTGCAGTTGACCCCGTTGCTCGCCTTCCGCGGCGACGCAGGCTATGTCAACGCCAATCAGGCTTCGCTCGATGCCGTCAACCAGATGGGCACAAATCTCGGCCAGGACGTCGATATGCGCTCGTCGCTTGCCCGCTACATGGCCACTCTCGGCCTCGAGGCGCGCTGGCCGCTGCTGTTCTCGATGCCGAGCTCCAGCCATATATTGGAGCCGACCGCGCAAGTGTTCGTGCGTCCGAACGAACAATATGTCGGGGGGCTGGCCGTTCCCAACGAAGACGCGCAGAGCTTCGTCTTCGACGCCACCACGCTGTTCGAGCGCGATAAATTCTCGGGCTATGACCGCATAGAAGGCGGCACGCGCGCCAATGTCGGCTTCCGCTATTCTGGCGCCTACGACAATGGCTGGGCCACGAACGCCATCTTCGGCCAATCCTATCAGCTCGCGGGCCTGAACTCCTTCGCCGCGCCCGATCTCGTCAATGTCGGAGCCGAGTCCGGCCTGGACAAGCGGACCTCGGATTATGTCGGCCTCGTCGGCTTCAACAGCCCGAGCGGTTTCTCCGGTTCGCTGAGCGGGCGTTTCGACGAGCAGACATTCGAGGTCCGGCGCGCCGAAGTGAAGGCCGCCTATTCCAGCCTGCCGATATCGCTTAGCGCCAAATATGCCTTCATCGAGGCGCAGCCGCTCTATGGCTTCACCACCGACCGCCATGAAGTCACGCTCGGCGCCTCCACGCATCTGGCGGAGAACTGGCGACTGTTCGGCACCGGCACCTACGACATCCGGAGCAACGTGCTGGTCAAGGATGGCGTCGGTTTCGCCTATAACGACTCCTGTTTCACCTACATCATGACCTATTCGCAGACACGCGATACCATAACCAAGGAAGTGTCGCAGAATATCGGCTTCAACCTTTCGTTCCGCACGCTGGGCGATTTCGGGTCGTCGACGAGCGCGGTCGATACTATCCGATAGTGGAAGGCTGGCGCGTGGTCTGCGATCCGCGCGCCGATATTGCTTTGGTCTTGATTTGGAGCGTGAACCGCCGAAGATGCTTTGGTTAGGGGACCATGCGCCGGCGACATCGTTTCGCCGCATAGGACAGGCATGGGTCGGCTGCATCGCGCAGGCGTTCGGAGGACGCGAGGCGCTGTCATGCCGGCAAATTGGGGCGGGAAATTGGAAGGTAAGATGAGGAAATACCTGTTTTCGGCAGGATTGGCGTTTCTGGTGGCGGCGACCTCGGTTTCGGTCACGGCAGTTGTGCAGCCGGCTTTCGCCGCGGAGATCAAATATGTCGTCAACAACATACCGATCACCACCGGCGACATCGCGCACCGCGCCGCCTTCTTCAAGCTCCAGCACAAGAAAGGCGATGCCGCGCAGGAGATGATCGACCAGACGCTGCGGCTGGCCGAAGCCAAGCGGCTCGGCATCCGCATCACCGATCAGCAGGTCGACGCCGCCTACCAGCGCTTCGCCTCGGGCAACAAGATGCCGCTGGCCAAGCTCGACGCGATCATGAACCAGTCGGGCGTCACCAAGGAACACTTCAAGGAGTTCATCCGCGCCCAGATGGCCTGGAACCAGGCGCTCAGCGCACGCTACCGCTCCGGCGAAGGCGGCTCGGTGACCGAGCAGGACGCCGTGCGGCGCATGCTCGACAAGGGCGGCGCCAAGCCGACGGCGACGGAGTACATGCTGCAGCAGGTGATCTTCGTGGTGCCGGCAAAGGAGCGCGCCGCCACGCTCGCCAAGCGCAAGCGCGAGGCCGACGCCATGCGTGCCCGCTTCAGCGGCTGCAACACCACGCGCGAATTCGCCAAGGGTCTGCTGGACGTCACCGTGCGCGATCTCGGCCGGGTGCTGGCGCCGCAATTGCCGACCGACTGGGCCGAGCAGATCAAGGCCACCAAGGTCGGCGGCGCGACGCCGACGCGCGAGACTGAACGCGGCATCGAATTCATCGGTATCTGCTCCTCGCGCGAGGTTTCCGACGACAAGGCCGCGCAGATGGTGTTCCAGGCCGAAGGCGGCAATGACAAGGACGCCGAGGAGCTCAGCAAGAAATACGTCGCCGAGCTGCGCCAGAAGGCCAAGATCGTCGAACGCTAGATTGTTTTAACGCAATTCCGAGGCGGAAACCGCTCACACTTTTCCTGGAATACTTTTAGACCCGGAGACATCAGATCGAATCGGCCTGAATCCGTCTCCCAAGTCCGAGAAATGGAGCATCATGTCGTCCGAAAACCGCAGCATATTTTTCGGCGTCATGCTCTGAGCGACAAGCATGCGATACCGCAGTCAGCCCACCCAATGAGCGCGCGCAAGACCGCTGCGCCGCTGGCGCTCAGTGTCGGCGACCCTTCGGGCATTGGACCCGAGATCGCCATCGCCGCCTGGCAGGCGGGCGACAGCGCGGGGGTGCCGCCCTTCTATCTACTGGCGGACCCGGCCCTGATCTATGCCCGCGCCAGCCTTGTCGGCGCAAATGTGACAATAGCCGAGATCTTGCCCGGACAGGCCGCGCATCATTTTGCCCGCGTGCTCCCCGTCGTGCCGCTCCATGCGCGCCATGTCGACAGCCCGGGAGAGCCGGATCCGGCCAATGCCGCCGGCACCATCGAGGCAATCGATCGCGCCGTCGCCGACTGTCTCGCCGGCAGCGCCGCCGCGGTGGTCACCTGTCCGATCGCCAAGAAGCCGCTTTACGATGCGGGATTCGGCTTTCCCGGCCACACCGAATATCTGGCGCATCTGGCTTCGCGCCATACCGGCCGGGAGGTGACGCCGGTGATGCTGCTGGCCGGACCTGATCTGCGCACCGTTCCGGTGACGATCCACATCCCGCTGGCCGAAGTCCCGAAAGTGCTCACCACGGAACTGATCGTCACGACCGCGCGCATCACCGCTGCCGATCTCAAGAGCCGCTTCGGCATCGCGTGGCCTAGGCTTGCGATCGCCGGGCTCAACCCGCATGCCGGCGAAGGCGGCGCCATGGGCCAGGAGGATGCTGCAATCGTGGCCCCGGCCGTCGAGACGCTGAAAGCGGAAGGCATCGACGCGGTCGGACCGCTGCCGGCCGACACGATGTTTCATCCTCGCGCGCGCGCCTCCTATGACGCGGCGCTGTGCATGTATCACGACCAGGCGCTGATCCCGGCCAAGACCTTGGCCTTCGACGAGGCGGTCAACGTGACGCTGGGCCTGCCCTTCATCCGCACCTCGCCCGACCACGGCACCGCCTTCGGTATCGCCGGAAAGGGCATTGCGCGCGCCGACAGCCTGATCGCGGCGCTCAGGCTGGCGCGCCGGCTGGCCGACAGCGGCCGGCAGGCCGGGGCCGCGTGAGGACCCGTTGAACGAGCGCGCCACGATCGACGGGTTGCCGCCGTTGCGCGCGGTGATCGAGCGCCACGGCCTGCAGGCCAAGAAGGCGCTCGGGCAGAATTTCCTGCTCGACCTCAACCTGACAAGCAAGATCGCGCGCGCGGCCGGCGATCTCGGCGGAGCGACCGTGATCGAGGTTGGGCCCGGCCCAGGCGGGCTGACGCGGGCGCTGCTGTTCAACGGCGCGCGACGCGTGATCGCCATCGAGCGCGACGAGCGCTGCCTCGAAGCGCTGGCCGAGATCTCCAGCCACTATCCCGGTCGCCTGGAGGTCATTCCCGGCGATGCGCTGAAGACGGATTTTGCCGCGCTTGCGAACTCGGCGAATGGCGGGCCGGTGAAGATCGCCGCCAACCTGCCCTACAATATCGGCACCGAGCTTCTGATCCGCTGGCTGACAGTGGCCGACTGGCCGCCCTTCTACCAGTCGATGACGCTGATGTTCCAGCGCGAGGTGGCGGAGCGCATCACCGCGGGTCCCGGCAGCGACGCCTATGGCCGGCTCGGCGTCCTGGCCGGCTGGCGCACGGAAGCAAAAATCGCCTTCGACGTGCCGCCGCAGGCTTTCACCCCGCCGCCCAAGGTCACCTCGTCCGTCGTGCATCTGGTGCCGCGCTCGTCTCCCCTGCCGGTCGACGGCAAGAAGCTCGGCCGTGTCACCGAGGCCGCCTTCGGCCAGCGCCGCAAGATGCTCAGGCAAAGCGTGAAGAGCCTAGGCGGCGAGGCGCTCCTCACCCGCGCCGGCATAGACCCGACGCGGCGTGCCGAGACGCTCAGCGTGGAAGAGTTTGTCCGGCTGACGAACGCCGTCTGATCGCCGCCGCATCACTGGAACCCACAAAACGGCGCCATAGATAGGCGGGGCAACACCGCCTGGAGCCTGCAATGCCTGCCTATATCATTTCCGACGTTGCGATCCGCGACCGAGAAGCGTTCGAGGCCTATCGAACCCGCGCCGCAGCCTCGATCGCCGCGCATGGCGGCCGCTATCTGGTCCGGGGCGGCGACGTGGAGACGCTGGAAGGCGATTGGCAGCCCGGACCGCTGATCGTCGTTGAATTTCCTGACATCGAGACCGCGCGGCGCTGGTACCGCTCCGACGAATACGCGGCCGCACTCGAGGTTCGCGATGCAGCGTTGAGCCGCAACCTCATTCTGGTCGAGGGGATTGGCTCGTGATGCACTCACGATTCCCCGCCAATCATCGGGCATGATGATGTGATTGCATGAAAAAGAACTCTGCCCGCTCGGTCCAAAATGGCCAATTATCCTGACCAGTGACAGGGGCGAAAAAATCAGTGCCATTGAGGGCCTGAGGTTGTCACATCGTATGGCCGCCATTCTGAGAGAAAGCCGTGCACGCGGTCTGAGCGGCCATGAACGCAGGCCGCTGATCAAGGAACAGGCATCCCGCAAGAAATAAGATCATAGGTGGTCGCTGAGGGACACTCTACCCCGTCTTCTCGTCCAGCAACCCCGAGATGAAATCGAACAGCCCCGGCCGCCTGTCGCGGCGCAGACGCTCGGCAGCGACGATGGCGCGGACCTCGGCGAAGGCGCGGTCGAGATCGTCGTTGACGATGACGAAGTCATATTCCTTCCAATGCTCGATCTCCAGGCGAGCGTTCTTCAGCCGGGTCTCGATGACGGATTCCTGGTCCTCGGCGCGACGCTTCAGGCGCGCCTTCAATTCCTTCATCGACGGCGGCAGGATGAAGATCGAGACGATGTCGGCGCGCATCTTCTCCTTGAGCTGCTGGGCGCCCTGCCAGTCGATGTCGAACAGCATGTCGCGGCCTTCGGCCAGCGCGATTTCCGCCGGCTCGCGCGGTGTCGCATAGCAATTGCCGTGCACCTCGGCCCATTCGAGCAGCGCGTCGGAATCGCGCAGCCGCTCGAACTCGCGCATGGAGCGGAAATGATAGTGGACGCCTTCGATCTCCGAACCGCGGCGCGGCCTTGTCGTGACGGAGACCGAAAGCTCAAGGCTTGGATCGCTCTCCAGAAGATTGCGCGCGATCGTCGACTTGCCGGCGCCCGACGGCGATGACAGCACCAGCATCAATCCGCGGCGGCGAATGCGGGACCCGAGATCCCTGGCAGCCGTTGGTTCCTTGGCAACCATTCCCGTCACTCCAGATTCTGGACCTGTTCGCGAAACTGGTCGACCACCGCCTTGAGCTCCAGCCCGATCGCGGTGACCGCGGCCGCGTTCGACTTGGAGCACAAGGTATTCGATTCGCGATTGAATTCCTGCGCCAGAAAATCGAGCTTGCGGCCAATGGCGCCGCCGCCTTTGAGCAGCGTCCGCGCCGAAGCGACATGCGTCTTCAGCCGGTCGATCTCCTCGCGGATGTCGGCCTTGGTGGCGAGGAAGGCCGCCTCCTGATGCAGCCGGACGGCATCGAGATTGGCCGAGGCATCCATCAACAGGCGTAGCTGCTCCGTCATGCGCTCGCGGATTGCCGCCGGCTCCCGCGAGGGATCGGCTTCGGCCTTCAGCGTCAACGCCTCGATGGCGTCGATATGGCCGGAAAGCAGCGCGCCAAGTGCTGCGCCCTCGCCCTGGCGCGCCTGCTGCAGCCCGGCGAGCGCTGCCTCGAGCGCCGACAGGATCGCGGCATCAAGAGCGGCGCGTTCCTCCTCGGTCTCTATCGCCTCGGGAATGTCGAGCACGCCGCGCAGGGAGAGCAGGCCGTCGGCGGTAGCGGGCTCGGTGCCGAACTGCTCCTGCAAACGCTTCGCCAGCCCCGCCAGATCCTTGAGGAACGCCTCGTTGACCACCGGCTGGGCTTGCCTGGCCGCGGCGCGGCCGACGGTCAATGTCGCCTGGAAATTGCCGCGCGCGAAACGCTTCTGAACGGACTGCCGAACGGCGATCTCCAGCCGGTCGAAACCCTGCGGCAACCTCAGCCGAACCTCGGCGCTCTTGCCGTTCACCGATTTCACCTCCCAGGCGATCGAGGTGCCTTCGCTTTCGGCAGCGGACCGCGCGAAACCGGTCATGCTTTGCAGGTTCATTGTGCCTGTCATCCCCTGTCGCAGGCCGTCGCACGCGGCCCGGCGCTACACGCCCCAGAAAATCGCCGGACGATCGGCCGGCGCCCCCTCAAAACATGAATATGGCGTCGCGTCAAAGGACGCGTGCGGCACGCCTATTGAGCCGTGTCGCCGCCCGCATCGCCGTTTTCGCCGCTGTCGACATTGTCGCCGGCGTTGCCATCGGGAGCGGCCGGGGCCGTCGTCTGGCCGGAAGCCTTCGCGGCGGCATCCGCCTGCTTCTTCTGCAGCGTCCGATAGCGGGCGACATTCTGGTTGTGCTCTTCCAGCGTCGCGGCAAAGACGTGGCCACCATTGCCGTCGGCGACGAAATAGAGATCGCCGGTCTTCGACGGATTGGCAACCGCTTCGAGCGCCGCGCGGCCCGGATTGGCGATCGGCGTCGGCGGCAGGCCCTTGATCAGATAGGTGTTGTAGGGCGTCTGCTTGTCGAGGTCGGACTGATAGATCGGCCGGTCGGCGGGTTTGCCCTTGCCGCCGAACAGACCGTAGATGATGGTCGGGTCGGATTGCAGCCGCATGCCCTTGGCCAGCCGGTTGAGGAAGACAGCGGCAACGCGCGAGCGTTCGTCGCTCCGGCCCGTTTCCTTCTCCACGATCGAGGCCAGCGTGACGAAATCGTCGATGTTGGCGATCGGCAGATCGGGTGCGCGATGCGACCAGACATCCTCGACCAGCTTCTTCTGATCGGCGACAAGCTTGTCTATCATCTGCTGGCGGGTGGCGCCGCGGGTGAAGCGCAGCGTGTCGGTGGCAATGCTGCCCTCCGGCGGCAAGGTCGCCGGCATGTCGCCGGTGAGCGCCTCCTGATCGGCGACGCGCTGCAACGCCTGCTCGACCGTCAACCCTTCGGGAATGGTGAGCGAGTACATCACCGACTTGCCACTCTTGAAGAGCTCCATGATGTCGCGCATCGAGGCGCGCGGCTTGATGGCGTATTCACCGGCCTTCAGCGCCGATTCATTGCCGGTGGCGCGCACGCCGAGCCGGAAGATGCGGGCATCGCTGATCAGGCTGCGGCGTTCCAGTTGATCGGCGATCTCCTGCACGCCCGTGTTGGGCTTGATCATGAAGGTGTCGCCATTGGCGGACGGACCGGGCTCGACAAATGCCTGCATGCCGAAATAGAGCGCGGCCCCCGAGGCGAGAACGATAAGGATCGCCACGGACAGGAAGAAATTCAGGAACACCACGACCTGGCTGCGCGAGGCGCGCGAGCGCTTCGACGGCGGCGGCGTGCCAGCTTCCGGGCGCAATGCCTCGGCCGCCGTCTTGGGCACGATCGGACCCTTCGTGTCTTGCCGTCCGAAATCTCCGCCGCCCGGATTTGTGCTCCCCGGATTTGTGCTCATGGGCGCCCTACCGTCTGATCTTGCAACGAATCCCCCAACTACAAGCTGGGGGAGAATTTGGCAAAAATGACGGCAGGTGGCGGGACTGCCGACTGGTTTTCCGAGCAATCCCGGGAAGAGCGCCGCGGCCTCTTCCCGGGATTGCCCCGGTTGGCCTTTCAGCCATTGTAGCGCTGGAACACGAGCGAGGCGTTGGTGCCGCCGAAACCGAAGGAATTCGACAGCGCGACGTCTATCTGGCGCTGGCGCGGCTTGTTCGGCACGAGATCGATCGCCGTCTCGCGTTCCGGATTGTCGAGATTGATGGTGGCGGGGGCGACGTTGTCGCGGATGGCGAGGATCGAGAAGATCGCTTCCGCGGCGCCCGCGGCGCCCAGCAGATGGCCGACCGACGACTTTGTCGACGACATCGAGATCTTCGAGGCGGCGTTGCCGACAAGCCGCTCGACCGCGCCAAGCTCGATCGTGTCGGCCATAGTCGAGGTGCCATGGGCATTGATGTAATCGACATCGGCCGGAGAAAGCTTCGCCCGGTTCAGCGCCGCTGTCATGCAGCGGAAGGCACCGTCGCCGTCCTCGGCTGGGGCGGTGATATGGTAGGCGTCGCCGGTCAGTCCGTAGCCGGTGACTTCGGCGTAGATCTTGGCGCCGCGCGCCTTGGCGTGCTCGAGCTCCTCCAGCACGACGACGCCGGCGCCCTCGCCCATGACGAAGCCGTCGCGGTCTCGGTCATAGGGTCGCGACGCGGTCTCCGGCGCGTCGTTACGCTCGGTGGAGAGCGCGCGACAGGCGGCGAAGCCCGCGATCGACAGCCGGGTGATCGGCGCCTCGGTGCCGCCCGCCACCATGACGTCGGCATCGCCCCACATGATCAGCCGGGCCGCGTCGCCGATGGCGTGGGCGCCGGTCGAGCAGGCGGTGACGACCGCGTGGTTCGGGCCTTTCAAGCCGTGGCGGATGGAGACCTGGCCCGAGACCAGGTTGATGATCTGCCCGGGGATGAAGAAGGGGCTGATGCGGCGCGGGCCGCGATCCTTGAGGATCATCGCGTTTTCGGCGATGCCGTCGATGCCGCCGATGCCGGAGCCGATCAGCACGCCGGTGGCGCACTGGTCCTCATGCGTCTGAGGCTTCCAGCCGGAATCGGCCAGCGCCTCGTCGGCCGCCGCGATGCCGTAAAGGATGAAGTCGCCGATCTTGCGCAGTTCCTTCGGCTCGAGCACGGCCTCCGGATTGAAGGTGCCGTTCGAGCCGTCGCCGCGCGGGATGATGTGGGCGATCTTGCAGGCAAGATCGTCCACTTCGAACTCGGTGACGCGGCGGCAGGCGCTGCGGCCGGAAAGCAATTCCCGCCAGCTATGCTCGACGCCCATGCCAAACGGCGAAAGCAGGCCAAGGCCCGTGACGACGACACGCCTCATCGCAGGTCCTCCCCGGTTATGCCTGCGAAAGAACTCAGGCCGAGGCCTTGTCGATATACTTCACGGCGTCGCCAACAGTGAGGATCGTCTCGGCGGCATCGTCCGGAATCTCGACGCCGAACTCTTCTTCGAACGCCATCACGAGTTCGACCGTGTCGAGGCTGTCCGCGCCCAGGTCGTCGATGAAGCTCGCCTGCTCCGTCACCTTGTCGGCATCGACGCCGAGATGCTCGATGACGATCTTCTTGACGCGCTCTGCGGTGTCACTCATTTGGGCAATCCTCGTCTCATGTTGTCGATCTTCGTTAGCGGGCGGAATGCCGCTAATCAAGCTGAAAGATGGTCTTGCGGGCAACGCAACGCCACAGGACCGGTTTTTGCCCGAACCGCCGGGTTGCGGGCCGCATTACACGAAAAATGACGGGCGTCCAAGCCGAAATGGCTGTTTTCACAGGCGTCTGGGGCTTGGCCGGTCAGATCATCGCCATACCACCATTCACATGAATGGTCTGGCCAGTGACGTAAGCCGCCTCGTTGGAAGCAAGGTAGGCAACGGCGGACGCGACCTCGGCGCTGGTGCCCATGCGCCTTGTCGGGATGGCCGCCATGATCGTCTCCTTCTGCTTGTCGTTGAGCTTGTCGGTCATGGCCGATTCGATGAAGCCCGGGGCGACGCAGTTGACGGTGATGTTGCGGGTGGCGATCTCCTGCGCCAGGGACTTGGAAAAGCCGATCATGCCGGCCTTGGAGGCGCAGTAATTGGTCTGGCCGGGATTGCCAGTGACGCCGACCACCGAGGTGATGTTGATGATGCGGCCATGGCGGCGGCGCATCATCGGATGGGTCAACTCGCGGGTCAGCCGGAACACGGCGGTGAGATTGACCTCGATCACGCTGTCCCAGTCGGCGTCCGACATGCGCACGAAGAGGCCGTCCTTGGTGATGCCGGCATTGTTGACCAGGATATCGACGCCTTCGAGATCCGCTTCCGCTTTCTGTCCGAGCGCCTTCACCGCGTCGCGGTCGGTCAAATCGGCCGGAAACAGTTTAACGCGGTCGCCGAGCTCACCCGCCAACGCTTCCAGCTTCTCCACGCGCGTGCCATGCAGGCCGACGATGGCGCCCTGGCTATGCAGCACCCTGGCGATCGCCTCGCCGATGCCTCCCGATGCGCCGGTGACGAGCGCCTTGCGGCCGGTCAGTTCGAACATTTTTCTCTCCTGATCTCAGAGAGGCACCCTTGGCACAGGTGCCGTCAAATCGCCAGCCTGTCAGGCAAGCGCCGCCAGCGCGGTCTCGACGTCCGGCGCCGTGCCGACGGCGCCCGTGGCGATGTCGCGGTTGATGCGGCGCGCGAGGCCCGACAGCACCTTGCCGGCGCCGACCTCGTAAAGCGTGGTGACACCATTGGCGCCGAACCATTCCACCGTCTCGCGCCAGCGCACGCGACCCGTCACCTGCTGGACCAGCCGGCGGGCGATCTCGCCCGGGTCGCTGGTCGGTGTCACGGTGACGTTGGAGACGACCGGGACCACCGGCGCCCGCTTCGCCACGCCGGCCAGCGCCTCGCGCATGATCTCGGCCGCCGGCGCCATCAGCGCCGAGTGGAACGGGGCGGAAACCTGCAGCATCAGCGCCCGCTTGGCGCCCTTTTCGGTGCACAGCTTCGCCGCCAGCTCGACCGCCGCCTTGGCGCCTGAAATCACCAGCTGGCCGCCGCCATTGTCGTTGGCGACCTGGCAGACGGAGCCTTTGGCCGCTTCCGCGCACGCCGCTTCGACATCGGCCTGCTCGAGGCCGATGATGGCCGCCATGGCGCCCTCGCCAGCGGGCACCGCAGCCTGCATGGCGTTGCCGCGGGTGCGCAGGAGCTTCGCCGCGTCGCCGACCGAAACGAAGCCGGCGGCGGCAAGTGCTGAATATTCGCCCAGCGAATGACCGGCGACATAAGCAACCTTATCCTTCAGCGAGAAGCCGCGCGCTTCGAGCGCCCGCATCGCCGCCAGCGACACCGCCATCAGCGCCGGCTGGGCGTTGGCGGTCAGCGTCAGCGTCTCTTCGGGCCCTTCCCAGATCAGTTTCGACAGGCTTTCGCCGAGCGCGGCGTCCACTTCCTCGAAGACGCGGCGCGCTTCCGGGAATTGATCCGCGAGGTCCTTGCCCATGCCCACGGCCTGGCTGCCCTGTCCCGGAAAGGTGAATGCGACGGCCATTTTTGCTCTCTCCAGAGGCTGGTTTTTCCCTGCCTCTGGCGCAAGGCGGACGGCCAAGTCAAGCCCGAGGGCGTCCCTTTAAGCCGTATTTCAGCCGGAAAATCCGGCTGACTCCCTGTTCCCAAAGGGCTTTTTGGCGATCACACCTGATGAAAACCGCTCACGTTTGGTTTGCTGGCTCTTCTTATTTCCGCCACAGGCGCTAGCTTTGCGTGACACTTTGATGACAGAGCCGTGACGCGCGTGGAAGGTGTGTTGCAAGGGCCCGGGGGAGTTCAGTGGCAAGGATCAGGAAAGGCGCGGCCAAGCCCGTGCCGCGATTTTTGGAAGACGATCCGTCCACCGGCTACCTGCCGGGGCGACCCTGGCCGACCGTACGCTACGGCCTGGCGACACTTCTTGTCTCCGCCCTGCTCGTCTTCGCGATCGAGTGGATCGTGCGCGGTGACTTCTTCGGCACGGTCGATTTCTTCCTGCAGCCCTTCAAGCCAGGCTGGACCACCATCATCGTCTTCGCGCTGATGCTGGTCGGACTGGACGCCGTGATTGGCCGCAGCCACCAGAGCCTGATGATCGTGGCGCCGCTGACGCTGGCGCTCGCCTTCGTCGGACACCAGAAATCGCATTATCTCGGCGATCCGCTCTATCCGACGGATTTCCTCTATGCCCGCCAGATCATGGCGCTGATGCCGCTTCTGGTGCGCGAACGGCCATGGACGGCCATCATGCTGGCCGCGGCAATCGTCGGCGGGCTGGCGCTGCTGGTCTATGGCTGGCGGACCTGGCGCCGGCGGGTGCCGATCCTCAGCCGCAAGGGCCGCCTGGCGCGGCTGGCGCTTGCCGTGCCGCTGCTCGCCTTCTTCGTCTCGATCATGGACTACGCCACCTTCTCCTGGACGCGCGACCGGCTGCAGATCATCCCGATCATGTGGGACCAGAAGGAAAACTACGCCTCGAACGGTTTTGCGCTAGCCTTCGCGATGAACGTGCCGATGGCGCATGTCTCGGCGCCACCGGGCTATTCCGAAAAGGCGATGGACGCGATCCAGCGGCCTGACATCGCCGCTTCGGTGCCGGACGAGAAGCCGGATATCGTGGTGGTGATGAGCGAATCCTTCTGGGATCCGACGCAACTGCCAGGCGTCGGGATCAAGCCGGACCCGATCCCGACCGTGCGCGCCTTGCGCTCCGGCTCGATGTTCTCGCCCGAATTCGGCGGCATGACCGCCAATATCGAATTCGAGGCGCTGACCGGCTTTTCCAACGCCTTCCTGCCGGCCGGCTCGATTCCCTACCAGCAATATGTGCGCAGCCCAACGCCCTCGCTGGCCACCTTCCTGAAGAGCGAGGGCTACCGGGCGCGCGCCATCCATCCCGGCACCAACTGGTTCTGGAACCGCGGCGCCGTCTACGCCGATTTCGGCTTCAGCGACTTCCGCTCCGAGGAGACGCTGCCGCCTATGGAAAAGCGCGGGCCGCTGGCTTCCGACGCGGCGATGACCGACGAGATCATCCGCGAGGCCGACGACAACGATGATGACGACCCAGTGTTCCTGTTCGCCGTCAGCCTGCAGAACCACGGCCCCTACGAGCCCTACCGCTACTATAATCCGACACATTCGGTCGAAGCGCCGATCAGTTCCTGGGCGCGGGAATCGCTGCTTTCCTATGCCGAGGGCTCGGCCGACGCCGACCACGGCCTGCAGCGGCTGATCGACTGGGCGAAGAAGCGTGAGCGGCCGACCATCATCGCCTTCTTCGGCGACCACCTGCCGCCGCTAGGGCCCGTCTATGTCGAAACCGGCTTCCTCAAGGACAATGTCGCGCCGCGCAAGGAGCCGAGCCCGGAGGCAGCGCTCGAGCATCACGACACGCCGTTGGTGATCTGGTCGAACCGCTCCGGTCCGGTGCAAAACCTGGGCTCGGTGAGCCCGGCCTTCCTGCCCTATCACATTCTCACCGCAGCCGGCATCACCCACCCGTACTATACCGGCTTTCTCGGCGCGCTGCGCGAGCATTACCGGGTGGTCGACCGCAACCTGCTCCTGTCAGCCGCGGGCGAAGCGACGCCGGACTGGGCGAGGCAGAAGCAGATCGACCCGAAGATCAACGATTTCCGCCTCATCCAGTACGACATGATGTTCGGCAAGCGCCACTCGGCGCCCGACTTCTTCCCTGAGACGGTGGAAAAGCTCGTCGCGCATACGAGTTGAGCCGGTCGGCTATTTGGAGGCGGGATCGCCGCAACCGTGGTCACTGAACGCGCCTGGCGCTATTGCGCCGCTTGCGCGAGTTGTCGGCAATACTGTGCGAGCCGACGCGTATCCAAATTGGTCACGCCGAGCAGGAGTCCCTGAGAGAGGGGTGATCGGACACACCATTGAGAAAGAGGCGACGGAGCCAAGCCGAACGAGCGGGCGCGGCCGGCGATCTCCGCATCGGACATTGAGGCGGTTGTCGAGACAATGACCGCGAGGCCAGCAGTGGCTTCGACTTTCAGCGACTTCGACCCGATCTGTGCGAGACCGTCGAGCACGGCCTGCCGGCGAGAGGCGTAGAGGCGCTTCATGCGCCGCAGATGCCGAATATAGTGCCCCTCGCGCAGGAACTCGGCCACCGCGCCTTGAAGTGCCAGGGCTGGAGCCGGAGCCAGGCAGGCGCACACGTCACCGAACCGGCCAGTCATTCCAGTAGGCGCAACGACGAAGCCGAGGCGCAGAGCCGGGGTGATCGTCTTGCTGAAGCTGCCAACATGGAGAACCCGTCCGTCATGATCGAGCGATGCGAACGCCGGAGCCGCCCGGCCGGTCAGTTGCAGCTCGCTCAGATAATCGTCCTCTATGATCCAGGCGTCGCTCCGCCGGGCCCAGGCGAGCAACGCAAGTCTGCGGCTCAGCGACATCGTCATCCCGAGCGGGGCATGTTGCCCTGGCGTGATGATTGCCAGTGCCGCGTCCTGGGCGCTCCGGATGGCACAAGCGACATCCAGGCCTTCGGCGTCGACCGGAACGGTCGTCGCGGTGATTCCAGCCAGATCGAGCGCTTTGCGTGTGATCGGGAAGCTCGGATCCTCGATCAAAGCTCGAGACCCCTCCACTTGCAGCGCCCGCACCGCCAGACCAAGCGCCCCGGAATAACCTCCCGTGACGAACACCTGGGCGGGACTGCACCGAAGACCCCGGGCAATTCCGAGGTAGGCCGCGATCTCCTTTCGCAGTTGCGGGTCACCCCGGGGATCGGGATAGCTGACCGGCGCGGCCGCCGCCCTCCGCGCCGCCCGCGCGACGACGCGCGACCACAGCTTGAACGGAAAGGCGTCCTGTGAGGGCACGCCCATCTGGAACGGCAAGGGTGGCGTTCCGTAGGTTTGGAACAACTCCGGCAGTGGCGCCAAGTCGGGCGACGACAAGGGCGGCGGCGAAAGCGAGCGGCGCTTGGCGACGCGAGTGCCCGCCGCGCCGGCGCCAACGGCGAACTGCTCGTCTATAAGGCGCTGATACGCGACGCGTACGGTGCCGCGCGAGACGCCGAGTTGTGCGGCCATGTCACGCCAAGAAGGAAGCTTTGCCCCCGGGTCCAGCCGCTCCGTCTCTATGGCGTCCCGGAACGCCCGGTAGATCTGCGTCGCCAGCGGCGTCCTTGCGGCACGGTCGACATCGATGGGCAGGACGGTCATTGGGCAATGGTACCATCATTCCCGCCAATCTTGGTCCTGTTTCATAACCAGAGCCGGACACATCTACCGGCCATCGTCACGTAACCAAGGATCGAGGAGACAGTTTCATGAAAGCAATTGTCGTGGAGGACCGGGCCGCAGGGACTGCCGGGATGACCCTGGTGGACCGGCCCGAGCCGCAGGCAGCGATCAACGACGTCGTTGTCCAGGTTCATGCATCGGGATTCGTCCCAACCGAACTCGAGTGGCCATCGACCTGGGCCGACCGCCGCGATCGTGACCGGACCCCATCGATCCCTGGGCACGAACTGGCGGGGGTGGTCACCGCTCTCGGCTACGGCACGACGGGGCTCTCGTTGGGACAACGCGTGTTCGGCCTTGCCGACTGGCACCGCGACGGGACGCTGGCGGAATATGTGGCCATGGAGGCACGCAACCTCGCGCCGCTGCCAGGCGATGTCGACTTCACGGTGGGCGCGAGCCTGCCGATCTCGGGCCTGACCGCATGGCAGGGACTGTTTCAACATGGTCGCCTTCAGGCGGGCCAGAGCGTCATCGCCCACGGCGCGGCCGGCGCAGTCGGGTCGATGGTGACGCAACTCGCACGCGAGGCCGGCGCCTATGTCATTGGCACAGGACGCGCCACCGACCGTCAGAAGGCGATCGGCTTCGGCGCAAATGCGTTTGTCGATCTCGATAACGACACCCTGGAAGACGTCGGTCGAGTCGACCTGGTGTTCGATGTCATCGGCGGCGACATTCAGAAGCGCTCCGCAGCGCTGATTCGAGCCGGGGGCACGCTGGTGACCGCCGTCGGCCCGGCCGAGACACGGCCCGTGGATGGCCTGGTGATTGATTTCGTGGTCGAGTCCGATCGCGCCCAACTGAGTGAGATCGTGCAGCGGGTGCGGGATGGACGACTGCGGACGAACATCGGCAAAGTCGCACGCCTCGACGAGGCGGTCTCCGCCTTCAACTCGACCGAGCGACGCGCCGGAAAAACGGTCATCCGCGTCCGTCCGTGAACCGGCTGGCAGGGGCGCATCGCGCATACGTTCCCTTGCCAACCCTCGTCAGTTGGTGAACTGCAGCCTGGAGAATTTGTTGGCGACGGTCTGGAAGACGTTGGGCAGCTTGGCCGGGTCCTCGACGGCGTAATAGTCGCTGCAGCGTGCCGGGCTCACCTGCCTCCATCAGCGAAAGATCGCCGCCATTCCAGCGGCTCAAAACGTCCCGAAACTATGCATTCTCCGGTCCTGTAGCCATGCTGTCCGTCCCATCCCCAGCCTCCATTCGCTGGCGATAAAACCGGACAACTCATGTGCTACCTAATCCGGACGACTCATGTGCTTACGACAATCCTGGCTGCCGCCCTTGCCTTCCCGGGAAATTGCTGTATAGACGCCTCCAATCTGCCGGTCCTTGCTGGGGGCTGAACGGAGGGCCGTGGTCTTTCAAGGCCACGACACGAAGCCAGAAGGGCTTCCAGCCTCCCGTGTCTCCGCTCTCGACCGTCTCGCGATGCTCCTTTCTTCCCCGCTCCGTCGGGTCAGACAAGTTGCAGAGGCTTAGCCGCGAGGGCCGGACAGAGAAACGAAGAAAGGCAGAAAGACATAATGGCTCTTTACGAACATGTGTTTCTTGCCCGGCAGGACCTGTCGCAGCAGCAGGTTGACGCGCTTGTCGAACAGTACAAGGGCGTCATCACCGCGAATGGCGGCTCGGTCGGCCGGATCGAGAACTGGGGACTGAAGTCCCTCACCTACCGGGTCAAGAAGAACCGGAAGGCTTACTACACGCTGATGGACATCACCTGCCCGCCAGCCGCGCTCAACGAAATGGAGCGCCAGATGGGCCTGTCGGAAGACGTCCTGCGCTTCCTGACCATCAAGGTCGAGGCGCATGAGGAAGGCGTTTCGGCGATGATGCAGAAGCGCGAAGAGCGCTCCGAGCGCGGCGGCTTCGGCGACCGCGACCGTGGCGATCGTGGCCCGCGTTCCTTCGGCGACCGCGACCGCGGCGACCGTGGTCCGCGTTCGTTCGGCGACCGTGACGGCGGCGACCGTGGTCCGCGCCGCCCGCGCGAAGGCTCTGAAGGGGGTGCAGAATAATGGTCGACATCAACCAGATCCCGACCCGGCGTCCGTTCCATCGCCGCCGCAAGACCTGCCCGTTCTCCGGCGCCAATGCGCCCAAGATCGACTACAAGGACGTGCGTCTCCTGCAGCGCTACATTTCCGAGCGCGGCAAGATCGTCCCGTCGCGCATCACCGCCGTCAGCCAGAAGAAGCAGCGCGAGCTCGCCAAGGCGATCAAGCGCGCCCGTCGCCGCGACGGTTTCATACCAAATCCCGAGTTGGGGCCTATGCCTCTAACTGCCCAGACAGGCAGGACAGCGACAAGAGCGGCGACGCCGCGCCAAGCTTCCTGACCTGTTCCTATTCATTCAGCGTCGATCCTCGATCGACCCAAGACGAAGGAACGAAACCATGGAAGTCATTCTCCTCGAGCGCATTTCCCGCCTCGGCCAGATGGGCGAGACCGTGAAGGTCAAGGACGGGTTCGCCCGCAATTTCCTGCTGCCGCAGGGCAAGGCGCTGCGCGCCAACGAAGCCAACAAGAAGAAGTTCGAGGGCCAGCGCGCCCAGCTCGAAGCCCGCAACCTGGAGCGCAAGTCTGAAGCCTCCAAGATCGCCGAGACGCTCGACGGCAAGAGCTTCATCGTCGTGCGCTCGGCCGGTGAGACCGGCCAGCTCTACGGCTCCGTGTCGACCCGCGACATCGCCGAGCTGCTCACCGCCGAGGGCTTCACCGTCAGCCGCAACCAGATCGAGCTCAACCAGCCGATCAAGACCATCGGCCTCTCCAACGTGGCGATCGCGCTGCATCCGGAGGTCCAGGTCACCGTGACGCTCAACATCGCGCGTTCGGCCGACGAGGCGGAGCGCCAGGCCAAGGGCGAGACGCTGACCACCGCCGAGGCAATCTATGGCGAGGACATCAACGACAACGCCCGGCCGGAGAATTTCTTCGACCCGAACGCCGAATTCGAAGGCGGCGAAGAGAACGCCTAATCACTGCATTTCCGAAGCGTCGCTTCGGCCCGCAGACGTCCGGGATTTCTGGACCAACGCCCGGGTCTCCGACCCGGGCTTTTTTGTGCCAAAAGGAACTTTTCGACACCCCATATCTTGTGCACATTACAGCGTGGCGCGTCGATTGGACGCGGACGACGCGCTGTGGCACTTTCGTTCTGGCATTCCAGTCCGATTACCGGGTGATCCGACTGAGGGGACATTTGGTCATGAATATCCTTTTGAAGCACGTTCTCGAACGCCTGGTGCGCGCCGGCGACCTCAAGGTGACCGGACCGAAGGGCACGACGCACAGATTCGGCGACGGCAGCGGCGAGCCGGTGCATATCCACATCAAGACGTCGCATGCCGAGCGTGCCATCACCTTCGATCCGATGCTGGCGGTGCCCGAGGCCTATATGGACGGCGAATTGGACGTGCTGGAGGGCGGCGTTCTCGGGCTGATGCGCATCGCGTTCCAGAACATGGGCTCGAGCGGCATTGACGTGTCCTGGTCGAAGGCGATCGAGGGTCTGCGCCATGCCTTCCGCCGGCTGCAGCAGATCAACACCGCCGCGCGCTCGCGCCGCAACGTGCAGCGCCACTACGACCTGTCGGGCGAGCTCTACAAGCTCTTCCTCGACGAGGACATGCAGTATTCCTGCGCCTATTTCGAGCAGCCTGACATGACGCTGGACGAGGCGCAGCTTGCCAAGAAGCGCCACATCGCCGCAAAGCTGCGGCTCAAGGCTGGCCAGACGGTGCTCGACATCGGCTCCGGCTGGGGCGGGCTCGGCCTCTATCTCGCCAGGATCTTCGACGTCGACGTGCAGGGCGTCACGC
Source organism: Mesorhizobium sp. WSM4976 (assembly GCF_029625685.1). NCBI lineage: Bacteria > Pseudomonadati > Pseudomonadota > Alphaproteobacteria > Hyphomicrobiales > Phyllobacteriaceae > Mesorhizobium > Mesorhizobium sp. WSM4976. Next base: position 54,741 of record NZ_JARTVT010000018.1, on the reverse strand, counting down.
TGTCCACCGAGCAGCATGGCGTCGCCACCGATCGCGCGCATGCGCAAGGCCTGCAGGACCGCGTGCATTTCGAGCTCAAGGACTATCGGCACATCAACGAGCGCTTCGACCGCATCGTGTCGGTCGGCATGTTCGAGCATGTCGGCGTCAACCATTACCGAACCTTCTTCGACAAGACCGCGACGCTGCTCAAGCCGGACGGCGTGATGCTGCTCCACACGATCGGCCGTTCCGGCGTGCCGTGGGCGACCAGCGCCTTCGTCCGCAAATACATTTTCCCGGGCGGTTACATCCCGGCGATGTCGGAGGTGATGCCGGCGATCGAGAGGTCGGGCCTGGTGGTGACGGACATAGAAATCCTGCGGCTGCACTACGCCGACACGCTGAAGCACTGGGGCGCACGCTTTGCCGCCAACCGCGACAAGGCCAAGGCAATCTATGACGAGCGCTTCTGTCGGATGTGGGAATTCTATCTTGCTGCCTCGGAAGCCGCCTTCCGCTGGCAGGACCTGGTGATCTTCCAGTTCCAGATCGCCAAGAAGAACGACACGCTGCCGATGACGCGCGACTACATCGCCAAGTGCGAGAAAGCGTTGGAGCTGCGCGACCACGACCGTCCAGAACCGGCTGCGCCTGCCGCCACGCCCAAGCCGACCCGTCGCCGCAAGGCGGTGGAATAGACACGCATTGCCGCTTGCCATCGCGGGCTGACGCCATGAAAAAGGTCTCGTTCGCGAGACCTTTTTCATGACCTATCTCATCTATACCGCCGCAGCGCTTGCCGAGATCGCCGGCTGCTTTTCGTTCTGGGCGTGGTGGCGGCTGGAGAAATCGCCGCTCTGGCTTCTCCCAGGCCTCGCATCGCTGGCGCTGTTCGCCTTCCTTCTGTCGCTGGTCGGGACGGAGGCGGCGGGCCGCGCCTACGCCGCCTATGGCGGCATCTACATTGCGGCTTCGCTTGGCTGGCTCTGGCTGGTCGAAGGGGTGCGTCCCGACCGCTGGGACTTGGCGGGCGCAGCGCTCTGTATCGTCGGCGCCTCCGTCATCCTGCTTGCGCCGCGCGGGATTTGAGCGATGGAGCTTCCTGCCCAGCTGCGCCAAGGCGTCGACAGCATGCTCGAGAAGGTGCCGCTGCCGGTGCTCAAGCAGGCTGCAAAGACGCTGTCCGAACGCTACCGCGCCGAGCTGCGCGACGGCCGCCTGCATATGGGCGAGGACATGGCGGTCAAGGCCTATCTGGCGACGCGGCTGCCCGCCACCTATGCCGCCGTGCGCGCCAGCCTAACGGCGTTGGCCGATTCGCGACCGGATTTCCAGCCGGGGACGTTGCTCGACATCGGCGCCGGACCTGGCACGATGCTTTGGGCCACGACAGACGCCTGGCCGGAGCTGGAACAGGCGGTTCTAGTCGAGGCAAGCGCCGCGGTACGCAAGGTCGGGCAGTCGCTCGCAGCCGGCACGATCGCCGCCCGCACCGAATGGGTCGCCGGCGACGCCACCATCGATCTCGATGGCCTCAAGCCCGCCGACCTCGTCAGCATCGCCTATGTGCTCGACGAAGTCGCGCCGGCCTCGCTGCCGAAGCTCGTCGATCGCCTCTGGCAGCTTACCGTCGACACGCTGTTCGTCGTCGAGCCCGGCACGCCCGCCGGCTGGCAGCGCATGCTTGCGGCGCGGCAGCAACTGATTGCCGCCGGCGCGCATATCCTGGCACCCTGTCCGCATGAGGGGCCCTGCCCGCTCGCGCCGCCCGACTGGTGCCATTTTTCGCGCCGCGTCGCCCGCTCGCGCCTGCATCGCCTGGTCAAGGAGGCCGACGTGCCATGGGAGGATGAGAAATTCGTCTATCTCGCTGCCTCCCGGCAGCCGGCGCGGGCGCGCTTGCCACGGGTGATCGCACCGCCGAAAGGCGGCTCCGGCAAGGTTGTGCTGAAACTCTGTCAGCCGGACGGCAGCGCCGACGAGCGCCTGTTCAGCAAGCGCGACGGCGATGTCTTCAAGGCGGCTCGACGGGCGGACTGGGGCGACACGCTGCGATAGGAATTTTCTTGTTTTGTTCTCTTTTGAAGAGCTATCTTCAGCCTCTTCGATTCGAGTCAATGACGATTCTTTCCACCAGAAAATTTTGGCTGTGAATCGCGAGCATCAAGGTCGGTCAGAATCGTACTGTTGCAGAAAGGTCAGCATCGAATCTTCCCGTTCTGATATCGAGGAGGCGGGATCGAAATCGGGGATATCATGGCAGAGGCGGCACTGAAATTCGGCGCGGCGGAAACGCCGCTTTATCGCGAGGCACCGAACAACATCGAGGCCGAGCAGGCGCTGCTTGGCGCCATCCTCGTCAACAACGACGCCTTCTACCGTGTCTCGGATTTCCTGAAGCCTGCGCATTTCTACGAGCCGCTGCACCGCCGCATCTTCGAAGTCGCGTCCGAGCTGATCCGCATGGGCAAGATCGCGACGCCGATCACGCTGAAGACCTTCCTGCCGGCCGACGAGAAGGTCGGCGACATGACGGTGGCGCAATATGTCGTGCGGCTCGCCGTCGAGGCCGTCACCGTCGTCAATGCCACCGACTACGGCCGCGCTATCTACGATCTCGCGACGCGCCGCGCGCTGATCACCGTCGGCGAGGACATGGTCAACATCGCTTATGACGCGCCGGTCGACATGTCGCCGTCCGAGCAGATCGAGGACGCCGAGCGCCGTCTGTTCGAGCTCGCCGAAACCGGCCGCTATGACGGCGGCTTCGAAAGCTTCAACGATGCGGTCAAGACCGCCGTCGACATGGCCAACGCCGCCTATATGCGCGACGGCCATCTCTCCGGCATTTCGACCGGCCTGCGCGACCTCGACCGCCGCATGGGCGGCCTGCAGCCCTCCGACCTGATCGTGCTCGCCGGACGCCCCGGCATGGGCAAAACCTCCTTGGCCACCAACATCGCCTTCAACATCGCCGAGGCTTACGTCCCGGCACAGCAAGCCGACGGCACATTCAAGGCCGCCAATGGCGGCGTCGTCGGCTTCTTCTCGCTGGAAATGTCGTCGGAGCAGCTCGCCACCCGCATCATCTCCGAACAGACCGAGATCTCGTCCTCAAAAATCCGTCGCGGCGAGATCACCGAGATGGATTTCGAGAAGCTGGTCGCCTGCTCGCAGACGATGCAGAAGATTCCGCTGTTCATCGACCAGACCGGCGGCATCTCGATCGCGCAGCTTTCCGCCCGGGCACGTCGGCTGAAGCGGCAGCGCGGCCTCGACCTCATCGTCATTGACTATATCCAGCTGATGCAGGGATCGAGCGCGCGCGCCTCGCAGAACCGCGTCCAGGAAATCACCGAGATCACCACGGGCCTCAAGGCGCTCGCCAAGGAGCTCGGCGTGCCGATCATCGCGCTGTCGCAGCTGTCGCGCCAGGTCGAAAGCCGCGACGACAAGCGCCCGCAACTCTCGGATCTTCGCGAATCGGGCTCGATCGAGCAGGACGCCGACGTGGTGCTGTTCGTCTATCGCGAGGAGTATTACCTCAAGAACCGCGAGCCGAAGCTCGGCACCGAGGAATACGTCAAGTGGGAAAACGAGATGAACGAGGCGCGCGGCAAGGCCGAGTGCATCGTGGCCAAGCAGCGCCACGGACCGACCGGCACCGTCAGCCTCGCCTTCCACGGCGAATTCACGCGCTTCTCCGATCTGGCGGAAGAGCATCATCTGCCGGAGAGGTTTGAGTAGCTCTTTGGCCAAACCCCGCGTTCAGTTCGTCTGCCAGAATTGCGGCTCGGTGCATCAGCGCTGGGCCGGCAAATGCGATGCCTGCGGCGAGTGGAACACGCTGGTCGAGGAAGGCACCGCCGGCGGCATCGGCTCAGGGCCGGCCAACACGCGCAACGCTCGCAAGGGCCGCGCCGTGGTGCTGACCAGCCTCGCCGGCGACATCGAGGACGCGCCGCGCATCGTGTCGGGCATCGGCGAGCTCGACCGCGCCACCGGCGGGGGCTTCGTGCGCGGTTCGGCGCTTCTGGTCGGTGGCGATCCCGGCATCGGCAAGTCGACGCTTTTGACGCAAGCCGCCGCCGCGCTCGCCTCCAAGGGCCATCGCATTGTCTATGTCTCGGGCGAGGAAGCGGTCGCGCAGATCAGGCTGCGCGCCCAGCGCCTTGGCGTCGCCTCGACGCCGGTCGAACTCGCAGCCGAAACCAATGTCGAGGACATTCTGGCGACCATCGCCGACGGCAAGCGGCCGGACCTCGTCATCCTCGATTCCATCCAGACGCTGTGGACCGACCTTGCCGATTCGGCGCCGGGCACCGTCACCCAGGTGCGCGCGTCCGCTCAAGCCATGATCCGCTACGCGAAATCCACGGGTGCTGCGATCGTGCTCGTCGGCCATGTCACCAAGGAGGGGCAGATCGCCGGCCCGCGTGTGGTCGAGCACATGGTCGACGGCGTGCTCTATTTCGAGGGCGAAGGCAACCACCATTTCCGCATCCTGCGCACGGTGAAGAACCGTTTCGGGCCGACGGACGAGATCGGCGTGTTCGAAATGTCGGACAAGGGTCTGCGCGAGGTCTCCAATCCGTCCGAGCTTTTCCTCGGCGAACGCCATGCAAAGTCGCCGGGCGCCGCGGTGTTCGCGGGCATGGAAGGCACGCGGCCGGTGCTGGTCGAAATCCAGGCGCTGGTGGCGCCCTCCTCGCTCGGCACGCCGCGCCGCGCCGTGGTCGGATGGGATGGCGCGCGGCTGTCGATGGTGCTTGCCGTGCTCGAGGCGCATTGCGGCGTGCGCTTCGGCCAGCACGACGTCTATCTCAACGTCGCCGGCGGCTACCGTATCTCGGAGCCGGCGGCCGATCTGGCGGTCGCCGCCGCGCTGGTTTCGTCGCTCACCGGTCTTGCCCTTCCCGCCGATTGCGTCTATTTCGGCGAAATCAGCCTATCGGGCGCCGTGAGGCCCGTTGCGCATGCGCAGCAGCGCCTCAAGGAAGCCGAAAAGCTGGGCTTTGGAAGCGCGGTGCTGCCGCTTGGCAGCGAGGAAGTTGCCGGGGGGATCGGGGCCGGCGCGTTCCAGCCCACCGAGCTTGCCGACCTTGTGGCGCGCATAGCCGGCTCACGGCGCGGCCGTGCCGACGACGAGGAGTGATGCGGCTCATCAGGCCGCGAGACAGGAAGTGGGGCGAGAACCATGCCGATTACGCTGCTTGACGGAATCCTCGTTGGCTTCACCCTGGTCTCGGCAATGCTCGCCATGGTGCGCGGCTTCTCCCGCGAAGTGCTGTCGGTGGTTTCCTGGGCAGCAGCGGCGGCGGCGGCGTTCTTCTTCTATAAGCCGGTCCTGCCCTATGTGCAGCCCTATATCGACAACGACAAGATCGCGATGGCTGCTTCCGCGGGCATCGTCTTCCTCATCGCGCTGATCGTCGTCTCCGTCATCACCATGAAGCTTGCCGACTGGATCATCGATTCGCGCATCGGCGCGCTCGACCGGACGCTCGGCTTCCTCTATGGCGCGGCGCGCGGCATCCTGGTGGTCGCGGTGGCGCTCTTGTTCTTCAACTGGCTGGCTGGCGCCAAGGCGCCCGCCTGGATCGCCAACGCCAAGTCGCGGCCGTTGCTCGAGACGATCGGCGCCAAGCTCCAAAGCGTGCTGCCCGAGAACACCGAGGAGCTGGTCAACAAATACACGCATAAGGGCACGCCGCAGACCGGCGCGCCGGCCACGACCGACCAGCCCGCAGCCGAGCCGCCTGCCACCGGCGACGACAACGCGACGGCGCCTGACGACAGCGAGGGCGAGGCCCCGGCCGACAGCGAACCGGCCACGCCCGCGCCGGCCCCAGCTCCCGCTCCGGCGCCGGCGCCGGCCCCGGCTCCCGCTCCGGCGCCGGCAAATTGAAGTGCAGGCCAGCCACAGTGCTGGCCTGAGGCAATTTGTGAATGCCTGACGAGGTGCGTTGCGTTCCGTGAGAGATCGCCCTATATGGCGGCTTTAGCGGAGCTTGAGCACCAGATGGCAGACTCAACGGCAGGCAATGTCCTTTCCGCCGAGGCCGACGACCATTTCCACGACGAATGCGGCGTGTTTGGCATCTTCGGCCGGCAGGACGCGGCGGCCATTGTCACGCTCGGCCTGCACGCCCTGCAGCACCGAGGCCAGGAAGCGGCCGGCATCGTCTCCTATGACGGCACCCAGTTCCATGTCGAACGCCATGTCGGCCTGATCGGCGACACCTTTACAAAGCAACGCGTCATCGACAGCCTCCAGGGCAATCGCGCCATCGGCCACACTCGCTACGCCACGACGGGCGGCGCCGGCGTGCGGAACATCCAACCCTTCTTCGCCGAGTTGTCGGAGGGCGGTCTTGCGGTAGCCCATAACGGGAACCTCACCAATGCGCTCACCGTGCAGCGCGCGCTGCAGAAGCAGGGCTCGATCTTCTCCTCGACGTCAGACACCGAGACGCTGCTGCATCTGGTCGCGACCAGCAAGGAGCGCGATCTGAACTCGCGCTTCATCGATGCCGTACGCCAGGTCGAGGGCGCTTTCTCGCTGGTGGCGATGACAGCCAAAAAGATGATCGGCTGCCGCGATCCGCTCGGCATCCGTCCGCTGGTGCTGGGCGATCTCGACGGCGCCTGGATCCTTGCTTCGGAGACCTGCGCGCTCGACATCATCGGCGCCCGCTTCGTGCGCGACATCAAGCCCGGCGAGATGGTGGTCATCACCTCCAAGGGGATCGAGAGCATCTTCCCGTTCGAGCCGCAGAAGACGCGCTTCTGCATCTTCGAATATGTTTATTTCGCGCGGCCGGATTCCTCGGTCGAGGGCCGCAACGTCTACGAGGTGCGCAAACGCATTGGTGCGGAACTGGCGCAGGAAAACCCGGTCGAGGCCGACATCGTCGTGCCCGTGCCGGATTCCGGCACGCCGGCCGCGATCGGCTTCTCACAGGCCGCCGGCATCTCCTTCGAGCTCGGCATCATCCGCAACCACTATGTCGGCCGCACCTTCATCCAGCCCGGCGATTCGATCCGCCACATGGGCGTGAAGCTCAAGCACAATGCCAACCGCCGCATGATCGAGGGCAAGCGCGTGGTGCTGGTCGACGATTCGATCGTGCGCGGCACCACCAGCCAGAAGATCGTGCAGATGGTGCGCGACGCTGGCGCGAAGGAAGTGCACATGCGCATCGCCTCGCCGCCGACCAGCGCATCCTGCTTCTACGGTGTCGATACGCCCGAGAAGTCGAAGCTGCTTGCTTCGCGCATGTCGGTCGAGGAGATGGCGGAGTTCATCCGCGTTGATTCGCTCGGCTTCTTGTCGATCGACGGGCTCTACCGCGCCGTCGGCGAGGCGCGCCGCGACAACGACCAGCCGCAATTCTGCGACGCCTGCTTCACGGGACAGTACCCCACCCGCCTGCTCGACTTCGAAGGCCACGACAATGTGCGCACGCTGTCGCTGCTAGCGTCGAGCGGGTCGTAGGTCGCGGTATCTGTTTTGACGCAATTCCGGACGGAAAACCGTCAGACACCTTTCCTGGAATTGCTTTAGCCCACGGAAATTCTCGCATGACCCTCGATCTTTCCGGCCGCGTCGCGGTCGTCACCGGCGCCTCGCGCGGCATCGGCTATTTCATCACCAGGGAACTGGCGGCGGCCGGCGCGCATGTGATCGCGGTTGCGCGCACGGTCGGCGGACTGGAAGAGCTGGATGACCAGATCAAAGCCGATGGCCGCGGACAGGCGACGCTGGTACCGCTCGATTTGACCGACATGCCGGGCATCGATCGTCTCGGCGGCGCAATCCATGAACGCTGGGGCAAGCTCGACATCCTCGTCGCCAATGCCGGCGTGCTCGGCGTCATCTCGCCGATCGGCCATGTCGAGGCCAAGACTTTCGAGAAAGTGATGACCGTCAACGTCACCGCGACCTGGCGGCTGATCCGTTCGGTCGATCCCCTGCTGCGGCTCTCCGACGCCGGGCGCGCCATCGTCATGTCCTCCAACGCCGCGCATTCGGCGCGTGCCTTCTGGGCGCCCTACGCGGCGTCCAAGGCCGCGGTCGAGACGATGATGCGTTCCTGGGCGCATGAGACCGAGAGCCTGCCGCTGAGGGTGAATGCCGCAGATCCGGGCGCCACCCGCACGGCAATGCGCGCGCAGGCCATGCCCGGCGAGGATCCGGAGACGCTGCCGCACCCTGCCGAGATCGCCCGGCGCATCGTGCCGCTGGCAAGTCCGGCGTTGAAGGAGACAGGCCTGATCTTCCAGGCCAAGCACAACCGCTTCGTCGCCTACCGTCAGCCGGAATAAACTCGAGTTCAGAAAAGCGCGTCGCGGTCGACCGAACCCGCTTGGGCGAAGGCCCTCTTCACGGGTCTGTGAACGGCTCTGCGGAAGCGTGTACCGCCGCCCTGCTTTCGCCATCCGAGGGGAGTTGCTAGGATTGATCCGACTCCCACATCCAGCAAAGAGGAATTTCCATGGCCGCCACTCCCAGCGTAGCGTTGGTCTGGTATCTGGTGATCGCCGGCCCGCAAGGCGGCATGGTGGTGCTGCCCAGCACCTTCGACACCCGCGAGCAATGCACCAACGCCATCACCGAATATCAGAAGCAGCCGACGCCGCAGGGTTGGGCCGTGCAGTGCGTGCCGAGCGCCTCACCCTTTACCGATGAAGGGGACGCCGAGACGCCGTCGGCGCAGTAGGGGGCTGATCTCTCCTTCCTTGAAGGGCGCGACCTTCTGCTTCGTCATTCTAGGGCGGAGCAAGGAGCGAAGCGACGCGCGCAGACCCTGGAATCCATGCCGCTACGGTCAGGCGTTGTTGCGATTACAGAATTCTGCACCGCTGCGCCTCACGGCAAGGGTCACGGCATGGATACTCGGGTCAAGCCCGAGTATGACGAAGGCATGGGCCGCGCTGTAGCGCTAAGTGCCTGACGTCGGCGGGACAGCGCCCCCCACAAGGGGGGAGATTGGCTGTATCAGCGCCCCGCGCTCACGCCCAACGCCGGCTTGTTGTTGATCGTCTGGAACACCACGCAGTAGCGCTCCGTCAGCTTCATCAGCGAATCGATGCGCTCCTGCGGCTCGTCGGTGTCGAGGTCGAATTTCAGCCTTATCGCGCGAAAACCGACCGGCGCGTCGCGGGCAACGCCGAGCGTGCCGCGGAAATCGAGGTCGCCCTCGGCCTCGACGGTGGCGTTGCCGAGCTTGAACTCCAGCGCGGTAGCCACCGCCTTCAGCGTCACGCCCGCGCAAGCGACCAGCGCCTCCAGCAACATGTCGCCCGAGCATAGCTCGAGGCCCGAGCCGCCGGTGGCCGGATGAAGGCCGGCAACCGAGAGCGCCCTGCCCGTCTCGACCTTGCAGGCGATCGACTGGTCGTCGAGCGTGCCGCGCGCTCTCAGCGTGATCAGCGCCTTGGCGGCATCGTCGCGATAGGCTTCCTTCAGCGGAGCCTGCATGGCCTTGAGTGCGGTCGCGTCCATTATGCGGTCCTCTTCGATACGTCTCCGAGCTTGATAGCACTGTTACGCCGGCGGGACAGCGCCCCCCTCTGTCCTGCCGGACATCTCCCCCACTTGGGGAGATTGGCAGCTTCGCCGGTGGCGTCCTTTCGTCAACGTCGGAGATTGGCGAAGGCCGACGCGACATCTGATCTCCCCCCTCGTGGGAGGAGATGACCGGCAGCCCAGAGGGGGCGCGAAGGAACTCGACGTTTGCTAATAGTTTCTTTGACTTCATTCGTTCCGGCCATACTTTTGCGATGTCCTTCCGCGCGGAGCCGTCATGCGATCCAAGCTCATCTCTCTTGCTTTCCTGGCGCTCGCCGCCTTCGCTCAGCCGGGCTTCGCCGCGGAAGCACCCGAGCGCCCGGCGCCCCAAGGCGGCGTGCTGTCACTCTTGCCGCCGCCGCAGGTGACCGAGCATTCGATCACGCTTGGCGGGCGCAAGCTGGACTACCAGGCCAAGACCGGCACGCTGTCGCTCCTGTCGGGCAAGGGCGAGGTCACGGCCGAGATCTTCTATGTCGCCTACACGCAGCAGTCGCCCGCCCCGGCCAAGGATCGGCCGATCACGTTCGTCTTCAATGGCGGGCCGGGCGCGGCGTCTGCCTACCTGCATCTCGGCGCCATCGGACCCCGCATCGTCGAGACCGCCGCCGACGGCGAATTCCGGCGGCCGCCGCAAAAGCTCATCGACAATCCCGACAGCTGGCTCGACATGAGCGACCTCGTCTTCGTCGATCCGGTCGGCACCGGCTACAGCCGCGAAGCGCCGGGGCATGAGGGCAAGGAATTCTGGAGCGTCGACGCGGACGCCAGCTCGATCGGGGCCTTCATCCGTCTCTATCTGGCGCAGAACGGCCGCACCGGATCGCCGCTGTTCCTCGCCGGCGAAAGCTATGGCGGCTTTCGCGCGGCGCTGCTTGCCCGCACGCTGCAGGAGGATGTGGGCCTGAGCCCCAGCGGCATCGTGCTGATCTCGCCGGCGCTGGAGTTCATGCTGGTGCGGCCCGACCAGTTCGATCAATTGCATTGGGCGCTGGAGCTGCCGTCGCTGGCGGCGACCCGCATGAAGGGCGATGGCGTGAGCGGCGACGCGCTGCGCGGCAGGCTGGCCGAGGTCGAGCATTACGCGCTCGGCGATTACCTGACGGCGTTGAACAGCGGCCTGGAACAAGGCGGCAAGCTCGCCAGCGGACGCGTTTCGGAGATCACCGGCCTGCCGCTCGAGCTCGTCCAGCGCAATTTCGCCCGCATCCCTATCGGGCTTTTCGCCAAGGAATTCCAGCGCGCCACGGGCAAGGTGCTCAGCCCCTATGACGCCACCATCGGCACCGCCGACATCGCGCCGCAAAGCGCGCGCGACGCCGGCCCCGATCCGGTTCTCGACCGCAGCGTTCCGGTGCTGACCTCCGCCTTCGTCGCCTATGCCCGCGAAGAGCTCAACTACCGCACCGATGTCAGCTACCGGCTGCTCAATGGCGAGGTCACCCGCAACTGGGACTACGGCACCTCGGGCCAGGGCTATGCCGGCGTGATGAACGACTTGCAGCGGGCGCGTTCGCTCAATCCTGCCCTCGGTGTCGTCATCGTCAACGGCTATACCGACCTCGTCACGCCCTATCTCACCTCGCGCTATCTGGTGAACCAGCTTCCTTCGCTATCAAATGCCAAGCCGATCAGTCTCGACGTCGTCGAAGGCGGGCACATGATGTATCTGCGGCCCGACGGACGGCGCGCACTGAAGGACGCGGCATCGGAACTCTACCAGGCGACGCAGTAGTCCTCGACCAGCCTCCGGCAACGGGCAACGACCTGCGCCAACGCAAGCGCCGCGCTGGAGCAGCGCCGTGCAAGCTTTCGCCCGTATAGCTGGAGCAACGGTCCCGACTGGGGCGGAACCGCCTCACGCAAACACGCTGAAACCGCATGGCCGAAGTCGTCGTCCTCGAAAGCCGCGAAAGGGTGCTGGCCGGCATCCTGTTCACGGCTGCCGCCTATTTCCTGTTTTCGGCGCAAGACGCGTCGATCAAGCTTCTGGTCGCCGGGATGACGGTCTGGCAGATCATGTTCGTGCGCTCGATCGCCGTGCTCCTCGGCTGCGGCGCCATCGGCGGGAAGCGGGTGTTCGCCGACACGATCGACTCGCCGATCGTCAAGCCGATGCTGGTGCGCAGCGCCTTCACGCTGGCCGCCTGGCTTTGCTACTACAACGCCGCACGCTCGCTGCAGCTCGCAGAGCTCACCACCATCTATTACGCAGCACCCATCATCGTCACCGTGCTGTCGGTGCTGATTCTGGGCGAGACCGTGCCGCTGCTACGCTGGATCGCGGTGTTCATCGGTTTCGTCGGGGTATTTATCGCCTGCGATCCGACGCGGCTCGGCCTTTCCGTGCCGGTGCTTCTGGTGCTGGCTGCCGCCGTGCTGTGGGGCATCGCCGTCGTGCTCTTACGCAAGACGGCACTGCAAGAGCGCACGACGGTCCAGCTCGTGCTCAACAATTTCTATTTCCTGCTCTTTTCGGCGGTGCCGGCGCTGCTGTGGTGGCGCATGCCCGATTGGCGGCAGCTTCTTTTGCTCATCAGCGTTGGGGCACTCGGCGGGGTGGCGCAATATGCGCTGTTCGAAGGCATGAAGCGCGCGCCGGTGTCGATCGTGGCGCCGTTCGAATACACCTCGCTGGTGTGGGCCTTCGCGCTGGGCTACGCCATCTGGGGCGACGTGCCGCGCACGGAGGTGTTTATGGGCGCGGCGCTGATCATCGGCGCCGGCCTGCTCATCGTGGGCAATGAAGGTTTCCGCAAGCGGGAGCAGGCCTGATGACAGAGGGCTGTCAGGATTCCCCGGTTAGGCTGGCACCATGACGGACACGCTTGACATGCCGGAGAAGCTCACGCCTGCCGCCGCCGACGCAGCGGCCGAGCGCACGCTCGGCATTATCCTGGTGTCGGCATCGGCCATCGCCTTCGCGCTCACCGGCGTGCTGACCAAGTCGATCCATGCCGATCCTCTGACCATCACCTGCTGGCGCGGATTTTTCGGCTCGATCCTGATCGCGCTCTACGTGCTGCGGCGTCGCCGCCGCTCGGGCGGGCGTGAGAGCCTGAGACTGGGCTGGCGCGGCTGGCTGCTCGCGGTCGAGGGTGCCGCCGCCAGCATCGCCTTCATCTCGGCGTTCAAATACACCTATGTCGCCAATGTTGCGGTCATCTACGCGACCTCACCCTTCATCGCCGCACTTCTCGCCTTCCTTCTGGTGCAAGAGAAATTCCGGCTGCAGACGATGATGGCCGCGGCCGTCTCGCTGTGCGGCGTCGCCATCATGGTGGGCGGCGGCCTCGGCAGCGGCCATCTGTTCGGCGACGGGCTGGCGCTTTTGATGACCACGGGCAGCGCGCTCTACATGATCATGGTGCGCGCCTTCCGCAACTCGCCGGTCGTGTGGGCGGGCGCGGTCTCGGCCTTCCTGCTCTTCGTGCTCGGCTGGTTCGTCACCGATCCGCTGGCCGTCTCGACGCGCGACGTGGTGCTGCTTGCCGCCTTCGGGTGCTCCTTCGCGCTGGCCTCTATCCTGTGGACGGAAGGCTCGCGGCTTGTCCCTGCCGCCGAATCCGGTCTGCTGGGCTCGGCCGAGGTGCCGTTCGCCATCCTGTTTGCCCTGATCTTCCTCGGCGAAGCCCCGCCCATGGCCAGCGTCATCGGCGGCGCCATCGTGCTTTGCGCGGTCTTTGCCCATGCCGGCCGCGACTGGCTGAGGGCCAAATCGGCGCGCTCGTAAAAATATTTCGCCAGTCACGGAACCATCGTCCGGCTCAGGCATTGTTAGCTTGACGGGTCACCCCCCAAGTCCCCCCAAACCCCTCGACCCGTCCGACTAGAAGCCGACCCGCAAAAAGGTCGGCTTTTTCTTTGGGGACTTCCTGGCCGGTTACGACGGCAGGGCGAGGCCATCGCCCAGCAGCTCAGCCAAATCCCGCGCCGGGCGCGGAGCTTCGCGACCGAGCCGGATGGCGAAGTCGGCCATCGGCAATGGCGGCAGGTCGAGATCGGCAGGCGCTTCGACGATGCCGGAATGGGCAAAGCGCCGGGTGCGCGGCGTCAGTGCGATGCCCGCATTGACCGCGGCACGCAGGCCGGCAAGGCTGGCGCTGCCGCCGGCGATCCGGTAGCGGCGGCCGGCGGCATCGAGCGCGTTGAGCGCTGCATCGCGGAAGCCGCAATAGGGATCGAGCAGCGCCAGCGGCACGGCTTCCGACCGGGCCGCCAAGCCCTTTTCCGAGCAAAGCCACAGCATTGGCTCGCTGATCATGGCCGTTTCGTCCGGCGACGGAGCATGGCGCATGGTGATCGCGAGGTCCAACTGGGCTGCCTGCAGCGCCGAGCCGAGCTCCAGGGATCGGCCGACACGCAGCTCGATCCTCACACGCGGATGGCTGAAGGCAAAGGCTCTGAGCAAGTCCGGCAGCCCATGGTCGGCGAAATCCTGCGTCGTGCCGATGGCGATGCGGCCGCCGGCGCGCGCGCCTTTTAGCGCCAGCCATGCCTCGGTGTGCACGGCAAGGATGCGCCGGGCATGACCGACAAGGTCCTCACCGGCCGGCGTCAGCCCGCGTCCCCTGCCCTGCGGAGTGAGCAAGGGCTCGCCGACGATCTCCTCCAGCCGCTGCATCTGCGCGGTCACCGCCGACGGCGTGCGGCCGACGGCGGACGCGGCCCTGGCGAGCGAGCCGCCGTCGACAAAGGCCAGAAAGGTCTTCAAAAGGTCAGGATCGAGGGTTTCCACACTTCGATGATATCGAAGTGTTTCTCAAAAACAATTCGATTTTATTGATGTTATCATGATGGCATGATTCTCCATCGAAGGCGCGAGACGCCAAACTCGATGGAGACGAAAAAATGCCGATCATCAACATCAGCGTCACCGGCAAGCCCGACGCGAAGCTGTCGGCCGCGATCGCCAAGGACATCACCGAGATCACCGCCAAGGAGCTACGCAAGGACCCGACGATCACCGCGGTCGCGGTCAACTATATCGATCCGCAGCACTGGTTCGCCGGCGGAAAGTTGCTGGCCGAGCATGGGACCAACACGTTCTGGCTGGACATCAAGGTGGTCGACGGCACCAACACCAAGCTCGAGCTCGAAGCCTATCTCAAGGCAATCTTCGAGGCTTTCGGCCGGCTGCTCGGTGGGGTGCATGAGGAGAGTTATGCCTTCGTGCACGAAGTACCGGCGCCGGCTTATGGCTATGGCGGCAAGAGCCAGGAATTCCGCTTCATCAGCGGCAGGCTAAAGACGGCATAGCGCCGTCTCGCCCTTGTCTTCTTGTGCGGAAGGGGGCGCCGCGCCTGCCCTGCATTGACCTTGCCCCCACTTCCGCTACCCTCTGCCACTGAAGCGGCCGCGCAAGAGCCGCGCCCTGGAGGAGACTGGGAGAGCGGCATGATCCTGACCCTGGCGCTGCTGGCAGGCCTTGTCTTTGCCTGGCTGCTGATCGCCGTGATCGAAAGGTTCCGGCTCGACCTGCGCTTCACCCAGGCGCTGCTCTATGTGCCGTTCAAGCTCGCCTATCGCATCGCTGACAACCGCGTCCGTATCGCTCGCAGCGCCAAGACCCCGGTCATCTATGTCGTTTCGCACCAGTCGCGCATCGAGCCGGCGCTGATGCTGTCGCTGCTGCCGGATGACACGCTGCATATTCTCGACGACGCCTCCGCCCGCGCGCCCTGGCTGGAGCCGTGGCGCGAGCTTGCGCGCACCATCGCCTTCAACGCCGAGCATGTCTTCGTCAGCCGGCGCCTAGTGCGCCTGCTGAAGGGCAAAGGGCGGCTCGCCGTCTACCTGCCGGACAATGTCGAGCCGGATGTCAAATCCTTCAGGCTGTTTCGTGCCATCACGCGCATCGCCATGCAGGCCGACGCGCGCATCGTGCCGATCTTCGTTGCCGGCACGCGCGACCTGCCGGTCTCGCTGACGCCGAAGGAGAAAGCGCCTCGCCACTGGTTCCCGCGGCTTTCGGTGAGCGTGCTGGAGCCGATGACCATAGCCGAACTGGTGGCGCGCAACCCCGAGATGGCCTCAAACACCAACGCGCTGTTCGACCGTTTCGCCGAGGCGCGGCTCTACGGCACAAATCTCGACCGCGGCCTGTTCCTTGCCATGCGCGACGCCGCGGACCGCGTCGGCCCGTCGCATACGATCATCGAGGATGTGATCTCGGGCTCGCTCAGCTACCGCAAGATGTTCATCGGCGCGCGCGTGCTCGGCCGCCGTTTCGAGGCGGTGACGGCGCCCGGCGAAGCGGTCGGCGTGCTCTTGCCCAACGCCAATGGCGTGGTGCTCACCTTCGTCGGCCTGATCTCGGCGAGCCGCGTTGCGGCGATGATCAACTACACGGCCGGCCCGGCAAGCGTGACCGCGGCTGTCAGCACTGCCGTCATCCGTACCGTGGTCTCCTCCCGCGCCTTCATCGAAAAAGCCGGCATCGACGACATCGTCGCCGCGGTCGAGGCGGGCGGCGCCAGGATGCTGTGGCTGGAGGATGTGCGCGCCGGCGTGACCACCCTGGACAAGGTCGCCGCCGCGCTTTTGTGGCGCTTTCCGCTGCAGCGGCAGCAAGCCTCGAAGCCCGCTGTCATCCTGTTCACTTCCGGCTCTGAAGGCACGCCGAAGGCAGTGGTGCTGTCGAACCGCAGCCTGCTTGCCAATGTCATGCAGGCCGAGGCGCGCGTGTCCGTCTCGCCGGCCGACATCCTGCTCAACGTGCTCCCGGTGTTCCATTCTTTCGGGCTCACCGGCGGCACCATCCTGCCGCTGGTGCTAGGCATAAAGCTGTTCCTCTACCCCTCGCCGCTGCATTACAAGATCATCCCTGAGATCGCCCGCAAGGTGAAGCCGACCGTCATGTTCGGCACCGATACCTTCCTCGCCAATTATGCCCGCACCGCCAAGGATGGCGACTTCTCAAGCCTGCGCTTCGTCGTGGCCGGCGCCGAGGCGGTGAAGTCGGAGACGCGGCGCACCTACCGCGACCGCTTCCAAGCCTCGATTGTCGAAGGTTTCGGACTGACCGAGGCCGCGCCCGTAGTGGCGGTGAACACCTCCATCCACGGCCGCGACGGCACTGTCGGACGGCCTCTGCCGGCCATCCGCATGAAGCTGGAGCCCGTCGAAGGCATAACCGAGGGCGGGCGGCTGTGGCTTGACGGACCGAACATGATGATGGGCTACATGAACGCCGACCGTCCCGGCGAGTTGCAGCCGCTGGAAGGCTGGCACGACACTGGCGACATCGTCTCGATCGACCGCGAGGGCTTCATTACCATCCGCGGCCGGGCCAAGCGCTTCGCCAAGATCGCCGGCGAGATGGTGTCGCTGGGCGCAGTCGAGATGCTGGTGCAGTCGCTCTGGCCGGAAGAGCGTCACGCGGCGGTGGCCGTGCCCGACAAAAGGCGGGGCGAGCGCATCGTGCTGGTCACCACCGCCGAAGACGCTAGCGCAGAGGAACTGCGCCAGTTCGGCAAGAAGGCCGGCGCGGCGGAGTTGATGGTGCCCAACGACATCATCAAGGTGGAAGAGATCCCGGTGCTGGGCTCGGGCAAGACCGATTACGTCTCGGCGCGAAAGCTGGCAATCGATCGCTTGGGGCTGGGTGTGGCGGCGTAGCGCGCCGGCTACCCGATATCCGAAGGTGGCACCTTCTCGCCCTCGCGCATGGCCCGCTTCGAATAGGCGCGCACGCTGAACGGCAGGAAAAGCAGATAGCCGGCGACCGAAGCGGTCAGCGTGTACCAGGGATAGGTCATCAGCAAGAGGATGTAGAGCACCACGCCGAGGATGACCGGCAGCACCCTGTCGCCAGGCACCTTGACGCTCTTGCCCGAATAGACCGGCAGCCGGCTGACCAGAAGGAACGCGATGAGCACGGTGAAGCCGGTGGCGATGAAGGCGGCCGGCCGGGACGGCTCCAGCCCGAGCCGAAGGAAATAGAGGTAGAGCGGCAGCATGACCAGGACCGCGCCCGCCGGGGCCGGCACGCCGACGAAATACTCGGTCTGCCATGCAGGCTGGTCGTGGTCTTCGGCCAGGACGTTGAAACGGGCAAGCCGCATGCCACAGGCGATGGTGAAGAGAAGTGCGGCGATCCAGCCCGGCGAGCCGGCGCGGTCGAGCAGGAAGGCATAGAGCACCAGCGCCGGCGCCACCCCGAAATTGACGATGTCAGCCAGCGAATCCATCTGCGCGCCGAATTTCGAGGTGGCCTTCAGCATGCGCGCCAGCCGTCCGTCGATGCCGTCGAGGAAAGCGGCGAGCAGCACCATGACCACCGCGATCTCGAAACGGTTCTCGAAGGCGAAGCGGATGCCGGAAAGGCCGGCGCAGATGGCGAGCACCGTGACCAGATTGGGCAGCACCATGCGCATCGGAATCTCGCGGATGCGCGGACCGCCGCTGGCATGGGCCTCGAATTTTTTGAACGGCGCGCCCAACGCTCAGGAAATCCTCACCAGAGGCGTGACCGCCGTGCCGCCGAATTCGGCAAGCACCGTCTCGCCGCCCACAGCCGTCTGGCCGACCGCGACGCGCGGCACAGCATTCGGCGGCAGGAAGACGTCGACACGCGAGCCGAAGCGGATCAGGCCGAAACGCTCGCCGATCGCTATCGAACCCCCAGCCTCGGCCCAGCAGACGATGCGGCGCGCCACCAGGCCGGCGATCTGGACGGCGGCGATCGCGCCGTTGGGGCTGTCTATGACCAGCCCGTTGCGCTCGTTCTCGGAGCTTGCCTTGTCGAGCTCGGCATTGAGGAATTTGCCGGGCTTGTGCTCGATGCGAGTGATCCGCCCACGCACCGGAGCGCGGTTGATGTGGCAGGAAAACACGTTCATGAACACCGAAATGCGGGTCATCTCGCCGGAGCCCAGGCCAAGCTCGCTCGGGGGCACGGCAGGCCCGACCGCCGAGATCACGCCGTCGGCCGGGCTCACCACCAGTCGGTCGTCGACCGGCGTGACGCGCTCGGGGTCGCGGTAGAAATAGATGCACCAGGCGGTGAGGATCAGCCCGATCCAGAACAGGATCGAGGAGAAATAGCCGAGAAACAGCGTTACCGCGGCGAAGGCGGCGATGAAGGGATAGCCTTCGCGATGAATCGGAACGAACGTATTCTTGACCGAGTCGAGAAGCGTCATAGGGCTTGGGGGCGGTCCCTGTTTCAGGTTGCGCCTCAATAGCCGAAAGCCCCCCTCCCCGCAACGCAACAATATCCAGCGTGATTCCGATCACTGTAGACGCCGGCGGGACGGAGGGGGCGCGAAGGAATGCAACGATGACCCTTCTGCCATTGTCGGGAAGCAGTCCACTCATCCGTCCTAGGCTGGACAACGCGCCCACGGAGCCAGCCAATGTCGTCGTCGAATAGCGCCAGGAAAGCCAATCTCGTCATCGAGGGTCTCGCCTTCGGCGAGTCACCGCGCTGGCATGACGGCCGGCTCTGGCTGTGCAACTGGGGCACCGGCGAGATCGTCGCCGTGGACGAGGGCGGCAAAAGTGAGGTCATGCTCAAGGTGCCGGTCGTCCTGCCCTATTCGATCGACTGGCTGCCGGATGGACGATTGCTTGTCGTATCCGGGCGGCAGGGGCTTCTGCTGCGGCGGGAAGCGGATGGAACGCTCGCCACCCATGCCGATCTGCGGGGGCTGTCGAAGAACCCCTGGAACGAAATCGTCGTCGATGGGCGCGGCAACATCTACGTCAATGGCGGCGGGCCGGCGCCGGCGCCGGGCGAGCATTTCGGACCGGGCACCATCGTGCTGATCACGTCGGACGGGGCAATGCGGCAGGTCGCCGAGGATATCGCCTTCGCCAACGGCATGGCGCTGACGCCGGACAACCGGACGCTGATCGTGGCCGAATCCCACGCCAAGCGATTGACCGCATTCGACATCGCAACGGATGGTGGCCTTTCCAACAGGCGCGTCTGGGCCGATCTCGGCAACGACTATCCCGACGGCATCTGCATCGATGCCGAAGGCTGTGTCTGGTATGCCGACGTGCCTAACCGCCACTGTATCAGGGTGCGCGAAGGCGGCGAGAAAATCGACGCAGTCGAGGTCGATCGCGGCTGCTTTGCCTGCATGCTGGCCGGGGGCGACGGCAAGACGTTGTTCATCCTCGCCGCCGAATGGCGAGGTTTCGAGCATATGGTCAGCGACGCCCGCACCGGTCAGGTGCTGAGCGCCGCTGTTTCCGTGCCCGGCGCCGGATGGCCCTCCTACGCTTCTGGCACGCGCTGATAGTTGGCGATGTCAGCCTTGACGCCAAGGCGCGCGATCGTGTCCTGCGCGCTGAAGGCGATCCGCTCATGCGCGGCCTTCACGATCGGCACCACTCTGTCGACGGCGTCCTGGCTTTCCCACTCGACCATGGTGACGATGTTGAACTCGCCCGGACCGGAGAACTGCTCGAGCAGGAAATCCTGCACGAAGCCTTCCTGTTGACGCAGCAATTCATGCGTCATGAAGACCTTGCTCAGGATTTCGTCACGCGCTTCGACCGGCACAACGAATTTGTCGACCCGGAACACGCTGCCGGTGCGGTGATTTTTGGTGCTCATTTCTTGTCCATCTCCGTTTGGAAGGGTTTGCCTGGCAGGTGGCTCGGAGACGGTTTGCAAGCTCAAGATAGGTTGAGGTCAAGGGGGAATTTTCACCCCCTTGTGGGAGAAGGGAAGTCGGCGCTAGCTCACCTCCGCCGTCCTTCTGCGCACGATCACGCCCAGTTCGTCACTTTCCCGCGCGATGCGCAGTCGCTCTTCGGCTTCGGTCGCTTCGCGCTGGCGGTCCCACATCGAGGCGTAGAGGCCGTGTTTGGCCAGAAGCACCGCATGCGTGCCACGCTCGGCGATCTGGCCGTCCTTCAGCACGATGATCTCGTCCGCCGAGATCACCGTCGACAGGCGGTGGGCGATCACGATGGTGGTGCGGCCCTTGCTGACGAGATCGAGCGCCGCCTGGATCTCCTGCTCCGTCTGGGTGTCCAGCGCCGAGGTCGCCTCGTCCAGCATCAGGATCGGCGGCGCCTTCAGGATGGTGCGGGCGATCGCCACGCGCTGCTTCTCGCCACCCGACAGTTTCAGGCCGCGCTCGCCGACCATCGACTTGTAGCCTTCGGGCAGCTTGTCGATGAACGGGCCAATTTGGGCGAGCTCGGCGGCCTTGCGCACCTCCTCCTCGCTGGCGCCGACGCGGCCGTAACGGATGTTGTAGGCGATGGTGTCGTTGAAGAGCACCGTGTCCTGCGGCACCATGCCGAGCACGGCGCGCAGGCTCTGCTGCGTGACGTCGCGGATATCCTGGCCGTCGATCAGCACCTGGCCACCCTGCACGTCGTAGAAACGGAACAGAAGCCTGGAAATGGTCGACTTGCCGGCGCCTGAGGGGCCGACGATCGCCACCGTCTTGCCGGCGGGCACCTCGAAGGAGACGCCCTTCAGGATCTTGCGGTTCGGATCGTAGGAGAAGTGCACGTCGCGGAACTCGACCTTGCCGGGGCCGACCTTCAGCGGCTTCGCATCCGGCTTGTCGACGATCTCCTGCGGCACATCGAGCAGGTCGAACATATGCTCGATGTCGGTCAGGCCCTGCCGGATCTCGCGGTAGATGAAGCCGATGAAATTGAGCGGCACCGAGAGCTGGATCAGCATGGCGTTGATGAAGACGAAGTCGCCGACCGTCTGAGTGCCTGCCTGCACCTCCAGCGCCGACATGCACATGACGATGACCGTGCCCAGGCCGAAGATGAGCCCCTGGCCGAAATTCAGCCAGCCGAGCGAGGTCCAGGTCTTGGTCGCGGCGATCTCGTAGCGCGCCATGGAGCGGTCGAAGCGCTCGGCCTCCATGCGCTCGTTGGTGAAATACTTGACCGTCTCGAAGTTGAGCAGGGAGTCGATCGCCTTGGTGTTGGCGTCGGTGTCGCTATCGTTCATGTCGCGGCGGATCGAGATGCGCCAGTCGCTGGCCTTGACCGTGAACCAGACGTACAGCCAGACTGTGACGGCGACGACCGCCACATATTTCCAGCCATAGGTGAAGGCGAAGATGCCGGCCGTCAGCGCGAATTCGAGGATGGTCGGCGCCGTGTTCAGCATGATGAAACGCACGATCGTCTCGATGCCTTTGGTGCCGCGCTCGATGATGCGCGACAGGCCGCCGGTGCGGCGTTCGAGATGGAAGCGCAGCGACAACTGATGCATGTGGACGAAGGTGCGGTAGGCGAGTTGGCGCACCGCATATTGGCCGACACGGGCAAACAATGCGTCGCGCAACTGGTTGAAGCCGAGCTGGACCAGGCGCAGCACGTTATAGGCGATGACCAGCGCCACCGGCGCCAGCAGAAAGGCCGGCAGCGGCGGCGGGGTCTTGGAAGCGTGGGCCAGCGCGTCGGTCGCCCATTTGAAGAAATAGGGGCCGGCCACCAAAGTGAGCTTGGCGACGACCAGAAGCAGCGTTGCCCAGGTCACGCGTGCTCTGAGATCGGCGCGCTCGGCCGGCCACATATAGGGCCAGAGGTTGCGCAACGTGGTGAGGGTGCCGGCTTCGGCGGATACGGTCTTTTCGGCCACTAGTCTTGCCTTTTGGGTAAACTGCTGGGGCAGCAGGAAGCAACGAGTTGGTTGAGCGAGGCGCAGACGCCCGCAAGCGCGGTATGGTCGACCGCGTAGCGCGAGCGCTGGCGGTCGGCCTCGAAGCGGACGAGCCCCGCCTCAACCAGGATCTTCAGGTGCTGCGAAACGGTCGATTGGGCGAGATCGAGATGGTCGACCACCTCACGGCACGAGCAGCAGGAACTGGCCGAGAGATGTTTCAGGATTTCGATACGCGCCGGATGCGAGAGCGCCGCAAGGAGCAGCGCGATGGCGCGGCTGTCAGCGCAGCATGTTTCAGGGGATTCGATCATCGTCCATCGGCGATAGACGATGGACGACGGAAGGGCAAGCTAGGCGGATGGGTAGAAAGCTAATCGCCCCCACAGGGGGAGAGATTGGCTATTCGCCAACCTCTACTCCGCCTTCGGCGCGGTCATCTGCTCGCCCATGGCCTTCAGGTCGGCGTTCTCGCCTTCCTTGGACTTGGACGGCACCTTGAACACCTGGCCGGGCCAGATGCGGTCGGGATCGCGGATCTGGTCCTTGTTGGCAAGGTAGATGGTCGAAAAGCGCGTGCCGTGGCCATAGACGCGGCGCGAGATGCGCCAGAGCGTGTCGTTGCGGCGGATGATGACGGCGCCGTCGGCATGTTCGAGCTTCGGCGCGACCGTCTCGGCCACGTCTGTCGACGGCGTCGCTTCAGCAACCTTGGCCGGAGACTCGGCGGGCTTAGTCGCTTCGGCCGTTGCCGCCGGAGCTTCCGCGGCCTGGGATCCGGCGCCCTGGACCTGTGTGAGTTTGGTCTCTGCCGGCTTGGCCTCGCCAGCCTTCGTCTCGCTAGGGGCGACAGCGGCGACGGACTCGCCTGGCTCGCGCTCGAACGGCACGGCGGCGCGAGCGACGACCTTGACGCCGTCATCGTCCAATCCGTCGACATGGATGGTGTAGCTGCCGACCGGAATGTCGCGCGTAGCTTCGATCAGGAAATGCCCGTCAGGAGAGGTCTTGGCATCGCCGAGCAGGATGGCATCGGCATAGGCGCGCACCTTGCGGCCCGGGTCGGCCGTGCCGGCGACGAAGATCTTGCTGCCGTCGATCTCGACCGCTTCGACGGCGATCTTGGGCTCCGCCGCGGCGGCCGCAGCCGGCGCGGTTGCCTGGTCCGTGGCGGCCGGCGCGGTCGTGGCCGACGCTGCGGCTGAATCCGACGCGGCCGGCGCGGTCGTTGCGGGGGCCTGGGCTGCCGGTGCCGCCTGGTCGGTAGCGGCCGACGCTGCCGGCTTGGTCGCGGCCTCGGGAACGGTGATCAGTTGCGAGGCCTTGCCGGGCTCCTCGACCATGGCCAACACCTGCCCGGTCGGGCTCTGCGGCACCGAGACCACAGCGGTCTGGGCCGAGGCGACGGCATTGCCGCCGACCGTCTGGCGCAGCGTAATCGTATAATCGCCGGGCTTCAGCGGATCGTCGAGCACAATGGCGAAGGCGCCGTCGGGGCCGGAATCGGTCGAACCGAGCACCGAACCGCCACTCAGGATCTCCACCTTGGCGTTGGGCGCGGCGCTGCCGGCGACGACGATCGAGCCGTTGCTCTCGACGCGCACGACATCGAAGGTCGGCAGTGTCGGACCAGCCGCTGCCGGCGCCTGGGCGGCCGGCGCGGTTGCGTTCTTGTTGGCCGGCGCCATGGCGTTGCTGGCGGGAGCCATGGCATTGTTGGCCGGCGCCATCGTGTTGGCCGGGGCAATTGTGTTTGAGGGAGCCTGAGGCACGCGCGCCTCGGTGGTCGTGCTCGAGGATTCAGCCGGTTTCGCACCGGTCTGCGGCAGCGCGGTGACCTGCGCCGGTTTCTGGGTGTTGATGTAGGGATCAAGCGCACCCGACCCGTAGGCGACTGCCGCGACGACGGCCACGCCGCCCGCCGCGAACAAAAACGCCTTAGAAGGATTGATAGCCATAACTTTATATTGCCCCCTTAGCCACCTAACGCCGGTCTAGCGTGTTTTCTCCACGCTCACAAGAAAAAGCCCGTGCGCGGGCTTGACCGAGCCAGCCGTCCCCATCACCAATCATCGTCATGAACACGATTCGATCCGTCTGCGTCTATTGCGGCTCGTCTCCGGGCCGCGACGAGGCCTATATCAAAGCCGGCCACATGCTTGGCCGCTCGCTTGCCAAATCCGGGTTGCGCCTGATCTATGGCGGCGGCAACAAGGGCATCATGGGCGCCGTCGCCGATGGCGCGCTCAAGGCCGGAGGCAAGGTCACCGGCATCATCCCGCGCTTCCTGATCAACAGGGAGGCGACCGAGACCGCGCTCGACAAGCTCGATGAACTCTTGATCACCGACAACATGCATGAGCGCAAGCACAGCATGTTCGAAAAATCCGACGCCTTTGTGGCGCTGCCGGGCGGCATCGGCACGGTGGAGGAGATCGTCGAGATCATGACCTGGGCGCAGCTCGGCCATCACCGCAAGCCGATCGTCTTCGCCAACGTCAAAGGGTTCTGGGATCCGATGCTGGCGCTGATAGAGCACATGTCGGAGGAAGGCTTCATCCACACCGCGCATCGCGTGAAGCCGCTGGTGGTCACCGATCCGGAAGCGATCGTCGCCGCCATCATGGTGGCGGGCTCGTCCGTCGACGCGCCGACCGAAGGCGTGCAGTCGGTGATAGATAAGATGTAGATTGAGGGGAGTAAGGGAATAAGGAGTAAGGGAGTATGTTTGGGGCGCTCTAAATGGCGCACGGGAAGCGCTTCCCTAATCCCCTAATCCCCTAATCCCCTAATCCCCTACTGCCCTCCTCAAATCACCAATCACCGTCCGCCGGTCATTCCGCCGCCAGGCGAGATGGATCGACACGCTGCGTTTGAACCAGTGCAGGTCGCGGAAGATCACGCCGGGCGGTGCCGCGCTTCGCAGGCTCTGCTGAACAGTGGCGAGGCCGAGGCCGGCGCTGACCAGGCCGAGCGAGGTCAACGGGTCGTTGGTCTCATAGGCGATGTCGGGCATGAAGCCGGATTCGACGCAGGCCGCGAGGAATTGGGCGCGGTTAGTGTCGCCGGGCTGGCGCACGACGGTGATCCAGACGCGGCCGTCGAGCTCGCCGGGCGCGATGCCGGCGGCGCCGACGAGCGGATCGCCCTCAGGCATCGCGAGCACCAACGGCTCGCGCCGCACCAGCATGCTTTCAAGATCGGGGTCTCCCTCCGGCGCAGGCGAATAGACGAAACCAAGGTCGAGCACGCGCCGCCTCAGATCCTCGAACTGCGCCGCCGTCCGCCGGCTCCTGAGTTGCAGGTGGAAATCCGGCCGCGCGCGTCGGAAATCCTTCAGCATCGCGGCGATCAGCCCGGCATGCACCGCGCCCTCGACATAGCCGATGGCAAGGCTGCCCGTGGCGCCGCTGGCGAGGTTGCGGCCGAGTTCCTCCAGCCGCGCTGCATTGGCGAGCAGCGCTCGGGCTTCGGCAAGGAAGGCCCTGCCCTCGGCGTTGAGATGGATGCGCTGCTTCGCCCTCTCGAACAATGTGACGCCCAATTGCTCCTCGAGCTGCATGATCTGACGGCTCAAGGGCGATTGCGAGATGTGCAACTGCTCGGCGGCGCGGCCGACATTGCCGGCTTCGGCGACGGCGACGAAATATCTGATCTGTCGCAGGTCGAGCATTTTCCGCCTCCAATTCAAAGTCCCCAAAGGTCTGAACTTTATCCTAATCAGTCTTGGACAGTCTGGACAGCCGGCGCGATATCTCTCCCGTCAACCAGCCATAAAAGGAGACCGCCATGCAGTTCTTTGCCCTGCTCACCCGCAACACCCAGAAATTCAGCGACACCGATTTCGCGCCGTTGCTGCCGCCGGAGTCCGAGCAGCGAAAGACGCTGTACGTGCAAGGCGCCGTGCGCCAGATCTGGAACCGTGGCGACATTCCCGGCAGCGGCATGATGTTCGAAGCGGCCGACGAGAAAGAAGTGCGCGACCATCTCGCCACGCTGCCGCTGATCGAGGCCGGCATGATGGACGTCACCGCGATCGTGCCGCTCAACCCCTATCCGGGTTTTGGACCGAAGCGCTAAGCGGGACTTCAGGTGAGGCCGTAGTTCCCGCGCGCGGCCTCACCGCCTCGGGGCCCTAGTTGCGGCCATCCGCTCCCCTTGCCGAAGAAGAAGCCGTCGCTATTGTCGACGGCAATCCGAAACAAGGGGCAGAATGTCCATGAAACTTGGCTTCGTCGGCACGGGCGCGCTGAGCTCGGCCATCGTCACCGGGTTGAAATCGCTGCCGGGTGAGACGACCCCGGTGGTGATCTCGCCGCGCAATGAGGCGATCGCTGCGGGACTTGCCGCGCGCTACCGGGATGTGCGCATTGCCGCCGACAATCAGGCCGTGCTCGACCAGTGCGACACGGTCATGCTGGCGGTGCGGCCGCAGATCGCGCGCGAGGTGCTGAAGGAACTGCGATTCCGGCCGGATCATCACGTCGTCAGCCTGATCGCGACGATACCGCGTGAGGAGATTGCCGGCCTCGTGGCGCCGGCGGCGCATGTCGGCAAGGCCCTGCCGATGCCAATGATCGCCCGCCGGCAAGGCTCTACGATCATCTGTCCGCCGGACCCGATCGTGGCGACGTTCTTCGGCAGGTTGGGCGGGGTGATCGAGGTCGAGGACCAGAGCGAGTTCGACGCGCTCAGCGTCGTCACCGCCACCTATGCCGGCTATTTCAGATATCTCGACACGATCCACGCCTGGGTGAGCAGTCAGGGTGTGCCGCGCGACAAGGCCCGCGACTACATCACCAGCATCTACAAGGCGCTGGCCGATGCGCCGGATACGGCGCCGGACGAAGATTTCATGCATCTTGCGCAGGATTATGCGACGCGCGGCGGCATCAACGAGCAGGTGCTGCGCGAGATGACCGAGCGGGGCACGTTCGAGGCCTTCGCGGAGAGCCTGGAGCGGGTACATCGGCGCATCACGGGCGAGTAGTCGGCCAGCCCAGGAGCGATTACCAATTACTCCGCCGGGGCGAACCGAGGTGACGGCCTGCGCGCGCTCAGCCGATCCAAGTAGAGGTAGACGACCGGCGTTGTGTAGAGCGTCAGCAATTGCGAGACGATGAGGCCGCCGGCGATCGCCGCAGGGCAGCTTGGGCCTGGACGATTCAGCCGGCACCAGTGAGTTCAACGGCCGTGCGCACGCGGGCGAGCACCTCGCTCAGCATGTCGTGCATGGCCTTGCGGGCTCTTGCCGAGTCGCCGGCCTCGATCGCCCTCAGCACCTTGCCATGCGCGTCGAGATCGCCCACCGGGTGACCGAACAGCGCGTTGGTGGTCGGCACGCTATATTGCAGCGCCGTGTGGATCAGCGCCGAGAGCGGCAGGAAGAAGCGGTTGCCGGCGGCGGCAAGCACGGCTTCATGGAAAGCGGCGTCCGACAAGACCGGATCGCCCTGGCCGGAGGACGCGGCGCGCATCGCCTCGAAGGCCTCGCGGATGGCCGCGATCTCGTCTGCTTTATTGCGGCCCGCGGCGAGTGCCGCCGCCTCGCATTCGAAGCCGAGGCGCACCTCCAGAAGCTCGATGATGAAGTGGCGCGGTGTCGCGCTGGCGCGCAGCCAACCCAGGACCGAGGGGTCCAAGAAATTCCAGTCCTTCAGCGGGCGGATGCGCGAGCCGCGTCGCGGGCGGGTGACCAGCAGGCCCTTGGCCCACAGGATCTTCACCGCTTCGCGGGCGGCGCTGCGGCTGGCGCCGAAGCGGGCGCAGATCTCCTCCTCGCCAATCAAGGTCGCGCCGGGCGGAAACAGCCCGCCGAGAATCTCGCGACCGAGGATGTTGGCTATCTCGTCCGTCACCGACGAGGTCTGGTTGCCTGCCATTTGTCCCAGCCCTTTTCAGAGTCTGCCAGCCCAGTGATGAACAGTCAGGTTGATACCTCACCGAACCAGTGATTGTCCATATCATCTGATTTGTCAGATAAATAGTTGGAACGGCCACGGTTTTCCTGCTAGCTGTCGCAGCGGAAAATCCGGACGGAACAGCGGAGAGCCGGTTTGTCGCCAACATCCTCCATGCGCGCGGTGGTGCTGCGCCTGCCGCTCGACCTCGGCGTCGAGGAGCGTGCGACGCCAGAGCCCGGCCCGGGCGAGGTGCTGGTACGCATCACGCGCGGCGGCATCTGCGGCTCCGACCTGCATTATTTCCGCCATGGCGGCTTCGGCACCGTGCGCGTGAAGGAGCCGATGATCCTCGGCCATGAGATCGCCGGCCGCATCGAGGCGGTGGGCGCCGGCGTTTACGGGCCGACGGTGGGCACGGCGGTCGCCGTCAATCCGGCCAATCCTTGCGGCGTCTGCGCCTTCTGCCGCGCCGGCCAATCGATCCATTGCCTCGACATGCGCTTCCTGGGGTCGGCGATGCGCACGCCGCATGTGCAGGGCGGCTTTGCCGAGCATCTCGTCTGCCGCGCCGAAAACGCCGTCCCGCTACCGAAGGGGGCCGACCCTACCGCCGGCGCTTTCGCCGAGCCTCTCGCCGTGACGCTGCATGCCGTCGCCCAGGCGCCCGTCTATGGCAGCCGGGTGCTGATCATGGGCGCCGGGCCGATCGGCACACTGCTGGTGCTCGCCGCGCGTTTTGCCGGCGCGCGCGAGGTGGTGGTCACCGACGTGCAGGACAGGCCGCTGCAATACGCCGCCAAGGTCGGCGCCGACCGCACGATCAATGTCGCCACACATGCCGAGGCGATGGACGGCTATGCCGTCAACAAAGGGTATTTCGACGTCGTCTTCGAGGCCGCCGGCCAGGGCGCCACAGTGGCTAGCGCCTTGCCTATCATCAAGCCGCGCGGCACGCTGGTGACCGTCGGCCAGGGCGCGACGGCGGAACTTTCGATGTCGATGATCGTCACCAAGGAAATCCAGGTGAAGGGCAGCTTCCGTTTCGACACGGAATTCGCTCTCGCGGTCGACCTGATCGGCTCGGGCCGCATCTACGTCGCGCCACTGCTCAGCAACACGCTGCCGCTCGCCGAGGCGCGAAAAGCCTTCGAATTGGCCAGCGACAAATCACAATCGATGAAGGTGCAAATTGCGTTCGACTGATTATCTCGGCCGCCTCTTCGGCCTCGAGGGCAGAAATGCCTTCATCACCGGCGCCAGCCGCGGGCTGGGGTTTGCCTTCTCAGAGGCGCTGGCCGCGGCTGGCGCGCGCGTCACCCTAGGCGGCCGCAAGATCGAGGAGCTGAAGGCTGCCGGCGACAGGCTGCGTGCCAAAGGCCACACGGTCGCAGAATCCGTGATCGACGTCACCGACACTCAGTCGGTCGATGCGGCGATCGCGGCTTCGGAGGCCGGCACCGGGCCGATCGACATCCTGGTCAACAATGCCGGCATCCAGCGCCGCGCGCCGCTCGAGACTTTTTCCGACGCCGACTGGGACGCGCTGATGGCGACCAATCTCGACGGCGTGTTCAAGGTGAGCCGCGCGGCGGTGAAGGGCATGATCCAACGCCGCAAGGGCGTCATCATCAACGTGTCGTCGGTACAGAGCACGCTCGCCCGTCCCTCGATCGCGCCTTACGCGGCGAGCAAGGGGGCGATCACCATGCTGACCAAGTCGATGGCCGGCGAATGGGGCCAGCACGGCGTGCGCGTCAACGCCATCGCGCCCGGCTACTTCAAGACCGAGATGAACGCCGCTCTCGTCGCCGACGAAAAATTCTCGACCTGGCTTACCGGCCGCACGCCGATGCGGCGCTGGGGCGACGTCGAGGAACTGGCCGGCGCGGCGGTGTTCCTAGCATCCGATGCAGCGAGCTTCGTCACGGGACAGACACTGCTGGTGGATGGCGGGATCACGAGCGTGTTGTGAGGGTTAGTCACCTTCTCAAGCTGATGAGTTCATCTTGCTCACTGGCTGATATGGTTCGGTGACTGCGGCTTCGCTCGCCCGGCGCTGCAGCGTCGCGACCAGCACCCGATCGATCGACAGCCTGCCCGCGCCGCTGAGCGCCAGGATGAACATGCCGCCGGCGATGGCGAGATCCTTCTCGAAATGCAGCAGCTCGTTCTGGCTGGCGAAATTGGCGTGGAAGAGGCTTGCCGTCATCAGGCAGAACAGGCCGAGCCCGATCGCACCCAGCCGCGCCAGGATGCCGAGCGCCACCGACAGGCCGGCGCCGAGCTGCAGCAGGATGGTGGCGATGAGCAGCGGCGTGCCGACGCCGAGCGCGGACATGGCTTTTTGAGCACCCTCGAAATGGGTCACCAGTTGCAGCCCCTCATGCACGAAGATCAGGGACAGGAGCAGACGGCCGGCCAGCAGGACGAGGTCCCTGGCGTGAAGTTTTTGGGCAAGTTCGATCGGTGTCATGATCGGTTCCAATCTTTGGAAACAGGTGGCCGTCACGCGTCCGCGTGGGCCTGCGCGCTCGAGGTTGAAAGGGCGGAGCCGGCGCGAGGGAGAGGAACGCCGGCTCCGGTTTTCGGGCGCTACCGCCGTGGCGCCCAAAACGTTGTATTCGCGGGAGAGGTCAGCGCCAGGGCCCCTCTCCGGCCGCTTCGCGGCCACCTCTCCCCACTTCGTGGCGCGAGGAACAGCGTTACTTCGTCACCTTCGTGTCGATGGCCTGCTTGAGGTCGGAAAGCTCCTCGCAGCCCGACGGGCATAGCTTCTCCAGCGAGGCGAGTTGCTCGTTGGCCTTGGCCATGTCGCCGGTCTCGACATAGAGCTCGCCCAGATATTCATGCGCAGCCTTGTGGTCGGGCTTAAGCTCCAGCGCCTTGGTGTAGTAGGTCAGCGAGGTCTGGTAGTCGCCGGTCTTGCGCAGCGTGAAGCCGAGCAGATTGTAGACGTCGGCCTGCTGGGTGTCCTGCGCGAGGTCGCGCAGATCGGCCAGCGCGCCCTTGT
The DNA here is from genome assembly GCF_029625685.1 of Mesorhizobium sp. WSM4976. Classification (NCBI taxonomy): domain Bacteria; kingdom Pseudomonadati; phylum Pseudomonadota; class Alphaproteobacteria; order Hyphomicrobiales; family Phyllobacteriaceae; genus Mesorhizobium; species Mesorhizobium sp. WSM4976. Next base: position 23,674 of record NZ_JARTVT010000018.1, on the reverse strand, counting down.
AGTCCTTGGCGTCGATCTTGGCCTTCACGGCCGTCAGGTCGGGCGCGTCGGCGCCTTCGATATCGTCCACCGCATAAGCCGGAACAGCGATGGCGATGGGGGCCGCGGTCAGCACCGCAATGGCGCCGAGTACCGCGAAGAGTGCATGTTTCATGGGACTTGTCGCTTTCTGTTCGGGATCCGATTCAAAATCAGATCTGGGTTGGGGTGAAGGCGTAGGCTTTGCCGTCCTTGACGAAGCTTCCAGTGCCGGGGAACGGGAAGTGCGAGCCGCAGATGCGGACATTGTCGGCGATCACCTGGTCGATAATCCGGTGGCGCGTGGTGATCGCCATCGGCCCGTCCTGGTCGTAGGCGCCCTGCCATTCGGGATGCGGGGCAAGCAGCGCCGGCACGTACATGGTGTCGGCCGAGACCAGGAACTGCTCGGAACCGGCATCGACGTGGTAGACGGAATGTCCAGGCGTATGGCCGGGCGCCGCCATGATGCGGATGCCGGGCACCACTTCCGCGCCGTCGTCAACCAGCTTCCAGTTCTTCCATTTCGGGAAGTTCTCGGCGATGCGCTTGCCGGCCGGCTTGCGGCCCTCGGGCAGCTTGGCGAGCCGGCTCGGATCCGTCCACCAATTGTACTCGGTGGCGTTGACGACCAGCTCGGCATTCGGGAACACCGGATCGTTGGTGCCCTTCTCCATCAGGCCCCAGACGTGGTCCGGATGGAAATGCGAGATTAGAACGGTGTCGATCGCCTTGTAGTCGATGCCAGCGGCCTTCATGTTGGCCGGCAGATGCGTGGCGTTGGCCTGCCACTGGCCGACGCCCGAGCCGGCGTCCATCATGATGGTGCGGCCATTCATCTTGAGCACCACGACGGTCAGCGGGATCGGCATGAACTCGGTGGTCAGCCCCGCCTTGGCGAGCGCGGCCTTGGTGTCGTCGACCGATACGTCCTTGATGAAGGCCGGGTCGTGGGGCTTGCGCCAGATGCCGTCATAGACGGCGGTGACCTCGAGCGAACCGACCTTGTACTTGTAGAAGCCGACGAGCGGCTCGACCGGGGTCTCAGCGTGAGCCGCGGGCGCAAATTCAAGCTTGCCGGCAATGCCGAAGGCGGCGGCGGCGGCGGATCCGAGCACCATGCGGCGTGTCATGTTGAACATCAGAAATCTCCTCTTGTGGCTGCAAATTTGCTTCAGGTTTCAGGCGGTACGAGAGGTTGGCGGAGGGCCCGGTGCGACCCTCCGCCGGCTGCGGCAACCGGTGCCGGCCGATCCGACTGAAGACCGGCCGGCGCCGGGAGATCGGGACTTGGATTCCGATCCCGGCGAGGCGTGCCTTCCTCATCCGGGATCAGGACCTTTGGTCCCGCCTCCTAGCGCCCCCAGATGCCCTGGCCGGGCTCTTCCGCAGCGATTTTGGCCGCCGGCTTCATGTCGTGGCGGTCCATCTTCACGATGGAAGCAGTGGTGGTGGTGTCGACGGCGGCTGCCTGCTGGGCGGCCGCGGAGAAGTGGTCGCTGCCGGCAAAGGCGCTGCCGGTGGCAAGGAGGATGGCGACTGCGGTGAGGGCGATCTTGTTCATATGCGTGTTCCTTCCGGGTTGGTTAATGCGTGCCTTGGGAGGATGGCCTCGCTACAGCCAAGACCCGGAAGGCCCGGGCTTTATTCCCGAAACGCGGAAGAATTTTCTTGGGAAAACAGAAAATCGAGATTTTCCGGATGAGCCGAGGCGCGGTCAGTTAGCCGGCATTAATCATGGCTTGCGCTTGTGGGCCAAAAACAAGCTTTGGGGCTGCCCACGACGCAACTCGACGTCCAAATGGAAGTTTTAGCTTAAGCACTTTCTTCTACATTCAGTCGATGGACCTTGGTCCGAACAGCTATTCGGGTTCAATTGACCGGGACGGGTTTCAATATCGGCCGCATCAGACAGGCCGTTTTCTCTTCCGCCAACTTACCGGCGGCGATCGCGGTTTTTGTGCTCGCGATCTGCGCTATCTATGCCGATGAGCAGAATAGAAGAGTGTCCGACCAACTGGCGCGTGCAGACGTGCTCGCCAAGGTCAACATCATCCGCGCCAAGCTCGAAGGCAACATAAACGGCAATTTGCAGCTGGTTCAGGGCCTTGCTTCAGCGGTGACGACCGAGCCGTATATGGGGCAACAGCGATTTGCGGCGCTCGCCGCGAACCTGTTCAAAGAGAAATCACAGCTGCGCAACGTCGCTGGCGCTCCCGACCTCGTGATCTCGCTGATGTACCCGATGAAGGGCAACGAAAAGGCGCTCGGGCTCGACTACCGCAAGAATGAAGGTCAGCGCACGGCGGCGCTTCGGGCGCGCGACCAGCGCGCCTTGGTGCTGGCAGGTCCCGTGGACCTCGCCCAAGGGGGCCGAGGCTTCATCGGCAGGATTCCGATCTTCGTCCCGACAGTGGGCGGCGGTGACCGGTTCTGGGGCATCCTCTCGGCGGTCATCGATGTCGATAGGCTCTACGCCGCAAGCGACCTGACCGATCCGGGCCTCGACATCGACGTCGCCCTGACAGGCAAGGACGCGCTGGGCGGCGGCGGCCAACGCTTCTTCGGGAGTGAGAGCGTAGTCAACGGCAACCCCGTGACGACGGAAGTGGAACTGCCTCTCGGGTCCTGGCAATTGTCCGCGACACCGAAGCACGGCTGGCCGGCTACGCCGAAGAACGAGGCTGCCTTGCGCGCGACGATGGCGCTGGCCGGCGCGCTGGTTGTGTTGCCCATCCTGATAGCCGGCTGGTTGTTCGGCGAGCGACAGAAGAACTACGCGGAGCTGCGGCGGCTTTCGCAGAGGCTGGAGCTTGCGCTCGACGCCTCGGGCATCGGTGTGTGGGAGCATGACCTCGCCACCTCGCAGCTCGTGTGGGACGACCGCGTGAACGAGATCTACGGCCGGGTAGCGGATGGCAAGCCCCGCGGCTATGACGACTGGGCCCTGGCTATTCATCCAGACGATCTGGATCGCGCACGCAAGGATTTCGATGCGGCGGTGGCAAGCCGAGGCCGCTACTCCTCGCAATACCGTCTTCTCCTTCCAGACGGCACCGTTCGGCACGTACGCACGCGGGCAAACTTCCTGCAGGGCCTCGGCGACACGCCCAAGTTGATCGGCGCCGAATGGGACGTGACCAGCGACGTCCTGCTCAACGAGAATCTGGTGCGTGAGCGGCAATTGTCGGAATCGAAGAATGCCGAACTCGAGACCGCCAAGGCGCGCATCGAGCACGTTGCGCTGCATGATTCTCTGACAGGCCTGCCCAATCGCCGTTATCTCGATGAGATGCTGGCCCGGTCGCGCGATGATCGCACCGCGTTGCTGCATCTCGACCTCGATCGCTTCAAGCAAATCAACGACACGCTCGGCCATGCGGCAGGCGACGCCATGCTCATGCATGCCTCGAAAGTCATCAAGGCCAACGTCCGGGCAGCCGACTTCGTGGCGCGCATCGGCGGGGATGAGTTCATCGTGGTGTGCCACAGGCGCAGGGACGATGAACTCGCCGCACTCGCCGACCGGATCATCGAAGAGATGCGCCAGCCCGTCGACTATAAGGGCCACCAATGCCGGTTTGGGGTCAGCATCGGGATTGCGGCCAACAGCGGCATCGATCCCAAGCAACTGCTGGTCAATGCCGATCTCGCGCTCTACCGAGCCAAGAGCCGAGGGCGCAACCGCTATGAGTTCTTCAACGAAGAGCTGCAAAGCGAGATCGTGAGGACCAAGCAGACTGCCGATGAGATTCTCGGCGGCCTGGAGCGCAACGAGTTCATTGCCTATTACCAGCCGCAGTTCGACGCCAACACGCTTGAGATCGTCGGTGTCGAGGCGCTGTCGCGCTGGCGCCATCCGCGGCGCGGCATCCTGGCCCCCGACGTGTTCCTCAACGTGGCCGAGGAATTGAACGTGGTCTCGCTCATCGACCGCACGATCCTCGAACAAACGCTCGAGAATTTCCGGCGCTGGTCGCTCGACGGGCTCAACATCCCGCGGGTGTCGGTCAATGTCTCGGCACGAAGGCTGGAAGACAAGGACCTCATCAACGGACTGCGCAAGCTGGCGATCAAGAAGGGAACCGTTTCATTCGAGCTCGTGGAATCCATCTTCCTCGATGAGCACGACGACCTTGTCGCCTGGAATATCGAGCACATCAAGGAACTCGGAATCGACATCGAGATCGACGATTTCGGCACGGGCTATGCATCCGTCGTCAGCCTGCTCAAACTACAACCGCGCCGTCTCAAGATCGACCGGCAGCTCATCACGCCGATAACCGGCTCGGCGGCGCAACGGCGATTGGTGTCGTCCATCATCGAGATCGGCAAATCGCTGGGCATCGAGGTCGTGGCGGAAGGCGTCGAGACGACGGAACATGCGCGCATCCTGAAAGAAATTGGCTGCGACATCCTGCAGGGCTACGCCTTCGGGCGCCCGATGGACGCAACATCCTTCAGGATCTTCGCGCAGTCGCGAGAGTGGCTGGCAGCGGGATAGCGATGCCGGCTCACGGAGCTACACTTTTGACTGAGCCGTTGCCGGCTGCGCGCCCCATTCGGCAAGCGGGCAAACGATAGGACAGCCCTGCCGAGAGGCCGGCTCGTGGAAAGCCCGTTATCAAACTGTCACACCAGGCGGCAATCGCCATGGTAGGTTCGCCTTGAGCACCCCGCGACCCGACCGCATCAAGAGCCGGCGAAGGCACCATGAACATCGCCCTCCCCGCCGAAGGCACCGACCTCTCGCCCTACCTGCCGGACGAGCACGGGCTGTTCTTCATCTACCATTTCAAGGCCGATGGTTCCCGGACCACGGATCCCGCCGAGGCGCATTGGAGCTGGCGCAGCTACCAGATCACCGACATGCGCGCCCGCCAGGAGATCGCCGCCGAGAAGGCCCTGCCGGCGCCGGTGCGCGACGCCTTCCTGTCGCCCAGCCATGGCTGCCAGATCGATTTCGAGGATGACTTCCTCTATGGCGACCTGCCCGACTTCAGGCATGATTTCGCGGAGGCGCGCGGACTGACACATTTCCGCTTCGCCTTCAACGACAGGATGCTGGTCGGTGCGCGCAAGCAGCCGCTGGAATCGGTAGACAGGGTCCGCAAGATGGTGGAGAGCGGCGCACGGAAATTCCGCGCGCCGGCCGAGCTGATCGAGGCGGTGATGGGACAGTCGCTCGACGGCATGGCGGCCGAGCTCGACAAGATGGGCGACACGCTCGATGGCATCGAGGACCGCATCGTGTGCGATACATGGCACAATGAGCGCCAGGCGCTGGTCGACGCGCGCCGGCAGCTGGTGCTGATCCACCGGCAGATGGCGACGCTCACCAGTCTTTTCCGCCACCTCGACCATTCGCATCGGAACGAACTGCCGGACCCGATCAACGACATGGCGACACGTCTCTCGCACCGGGCGCTTACGCTGTATCACGACGGCGAGCAGCTGCAGGCGCGCACGCGCCTGTTGCAGGACGAGCTGATGGCCAAGCTGACCGAGCAGTCGAACCAGCTGCTCTACATCCTGTCGGTCATGACGGCAGTGCTGTTGCCGATGACCATCATCTCCGGCCTGTTCGGCATGAATGTCGGCGGCTTGCCGCTGGTCGACACGCCGCACGGCTTTTGGGTGGTGACGGCGATCTCGGTCATCGTCGCCGGCATCGTTTACAAGATCGTGCGACGGCTGGGGCGGGTCTAAAGCAATCGGGACTACGCGGTTGCCCGCAGATCCTCGACGATCGTGCCTGCGGCAGCGACTTCCGCTTCATGGCCGGGTTCGCGCCAGGTTTCGGCAAGGCCGGCCGTATACCATTCGCGCATGGCCGGCAGGTCGAGCAGCCGCCGCGGATAGTCAGCCGCTTCACCTTCGAACGTCAGTCCGTAGGACTGCGCCCTGAACGCAATAGGGGCGAAGAACGCATCGACTGCGCCAAAACGGTCGCCCGCCAGGAACGGCCCGCCGAAACGTGCCAGGCCATCGTTCCACAAGTCTCCCATGCGGAAGAGGTCATGCTTCAGCGCGCCAGACATCGGCAATAGTTCGACCCGCACGCCGCAGCTCATCGGGCAGTCGTTGCGCAGCGCGGTGAAGCTCGAATGCATTTCGGCGGCGGCCGAGCGCGCCCAGGCGCGCGCCTTCGCATCTGCCGGCCAGACGCCCGGATGACGTTCGGCCAGATATTCGACGATCGAGAGCGAATCCCAGACTGCCCAACCGTCGTCGACGAGGCAGGGCACCCGGCCATTAGGCGAGAACGAGCGATAGAGGCCGAAACTCGGGCCGGCCGGGAACGGCGTAAGCCGCTCCTCGAAGGCAATGTCGAGGACGCGCATCAGCAACCATGGGCGCAGCGACCAGGACGAATAGTTCTTGTTGCCGATATGCAGAACGTACATCGGGCCCCCTCCTCTTTCGACGCGGTTGCGGACGGAAAACCGTCTCCCGTTTTTGCTTATCTCGCGGGCGCCGCCGGGCGGACCTCGCGGCCTCTGAACATCGACCAGCTGTACATCGCCAGCGCCATCCAGATCAGCGCGAAGGCGATGGCTTGCGTGGTGCCGAACGGCTCGTGGAAGATCAGCACGGCGATCAGGAACACCATGGTCGGCGCGATATATTGCATGATGCCGATGGTGGAGAGCCGCAGTAGCCTGGCGCCGAAAGCAAACAACAGCAGCGGCACGGCAGTGATCGGACCGCAGCCGATCAGCAAGGCCGTGTCGGAACCGGTGCTGGAGATGAGATGGTCCTGGCCCGTGGCGATCAGGTAGACGATGTAGCAAAGCGCCGGCACCGACAGCAAAAGCACCTCAAGCAGAAAACCCTGGCTCGGGCCGATCGGCAGCGTCTTGCGGAAGAATCCGTAGGCGGCGAAGGAGAAGGCGAGCGCCAGCGACACCCAGGGCAATTTGCCCGCCTCGACCGTCAGCACCGTCACCGCGATCGCGGCCAGCGCGACCGCTGCGACCTGCAACCGGTCGAGCCGCTCGCCGAGCAGAACGGCGCCGACGACGACGTTGACCAGGGGATTGATGTAATAGCCCAGCGCGGTCTCGACGGTGCGGTCGACCGCGATCGCCCAGACATAGATGCCCCAGTTGACCGAGATCAGCACCGCCGTGAGCGCGGCCATGGCAAGGCTTTTCGGCGAGCGGATCGCTGCCTTGAAATCGGCGGTGCGGCCTGCCCAGACGAGCACCGCCGCCGCGATCGGCACCGACCAGACGACGCGGTTGGCGATCACCTCGGCAAGCGGCAGATGCGCGACCGCCTTCATGTAGAAGGGCAAGAGGCCCCAGAGAAAATAAGCGCCAAGCGCCAGAAGGAAGCCGCGGCGGCCCTTGGCGTCTTGATCGAGATCGGCTGTAGCGGTGACCATGGCCCAACGCTATGGCCCAGCGGGCCGTACAAGACCATCACAAAATCATGATGGATCAATGGAGTTTTGGTGATGGCTCAGCGGGCCGGGATCGCTTCCTTTCCGTGGCGCCGCATCACAATTCGCCTCCGCCGGTCCGCCTACAGAATTTTCTGTTTGCGATGGCCTGCCGGTAATAATAGCCTCATTTTAGCGCTTGGGGGAGTTCTAATATGAAATGATTCTGGAACCATTCAATGTCGCGTCTGACAAGTGTCATAAAGAATAGGAAGTATACTTTCTTCCGAGCACAGCTCGGGGTTAGGCGTCATCTGGCCGACTCAGTCGCCTACCGGGCTTACCGCGCAACAACCGACATCGATTACTTCTTTCACGTTTTTCCGGACCGAAAACTGATCTATGTGGAAGTACCCAAGGCGGGTTGCACCACAGTCAAGCGACTGCTTTCGATCTGCGCCTACGGAATCAACCATGATGACGATCCCGAGGCATATCATTCGCGTCGAAAATCCGGACTGCTTGCCCCGAGCGACGTCGGCGTAAAACTATTCGAGTCGCTGCTGCGCGACCCGGAGACACTGATTTTCTCCGTGGTGAGAAATCCATTCTCCAGATTGCGGTCATGTTATCTCAACAAGTTCTTTGAACTCAAACTATCCGACCCAGGAAATACCGGACTAATCGAGCAATTGATGGGCGACATGACCTCATTGTCCTCGTCCGACATCGACCGAGACCAACTGTCTTTCGACAGCTTCGTCAAAGGCGCCTGCACAACGGCTGCTCTCGGCAAGAACGGCCATTGGAGCCTAATGTCAGCAATAATTCCGAATTCGAGCGACTTCAGGATCGAGATCATAAAGCTCGAATCCCTGGCCGAGGGCTTGAATCCTGTCTTGGCCCGATTGGGCGCTTCGGAAGAAATTCGAAACTCGCTGGCAAAACCGCTCAACCAGTCTGCCCCTACGCCTGGAATTGCATGGACGCGGCCGCTGGTTGATGCGGTCAGGCGGGCCTATGCGGAGGATTTCAGGCGGTTCGGTTACGATGCCGACTACCGAGCCGGCTGACGGTCCGAATCCGCCTACTCCGCCGCCACCAGCCCCGCCATCTCGCGGTTCTTCATCAGCTTGTAGATGATCGAATCCATCAGCGCCTGGAAGGAGGCGTCGATGATGTTTTCCGACACGCCGACCGTCCACCAGCGGGCGCCGGTGGAATCATGCGATTCGACCAGAACACGCGTGATCGCCTCGGTGCCGCCATTGAGGATACGCACCTTGAAGTCGGCGAGCTCGAGGTCGACGATCTCGCTCTGGTATTTGCCGAGGTCCTTGCGCAGCGCGATGTCGAGCGCGTTGACTGGGCCATGGCCCTCGGCCACGGACATCTTCTCCTCGCCGTCGACCTCGACCTTCACAATCGCCTCGGAGACGGTCTTCAGATTGCCGTTGGCGTCGAAGCGGCGCTCGACCATGCAGCGGAAGGAGGTGACATTGAAGAACTCCGGCACGCCGTGCAGCATCTTGCGGGCCAGCAGCTCGAAGGACGCGTCGGCACCCTCATAGGCATAGCCCTCGGCCTCGCGCTCCTTGACCACGGCGATCAGGGCGTCGAGCCGGTGGTCGTCCCTCGGCACCTCGATGCCGCGCCGCTTCAGCTCGGCTAGGAAATTCGCCTTGCCGCCCTGGTCGGAAACCATGACGCGACGGCGGTTGCCGACGGCTTCGGGGGGTACGTGCTCGTAAGTCGCGGGCTCCTTGGCCAGAGCCGAGGCATGGATGCCAGCCTTGGTGGCGAAGGCAGAGGAGCCGACATAGGGCGCCTGCGCTTCCGGCGCGCGGTTGAGCAATTCGTCGAAGGCGCGGGAGAGCCTAGATATTCCGGTCAGATCCTCCGCCGAAATGCCGGTCTCGAAACGGTCGGCGAAGGCCGACTTCAGCCCCAGAGTCGGGATGATGGTGATCAGATTGGCGTTGCCGCAGCGCTCGCCGATGCCGTTCAGCGTGCCCTGGATCTGGCGCACGCCGGCCTCGACTGCGGCGAGCGAGTTGGCCACCGCCTGGCCGGTGTCGTCATGCGCGTGGATGCCGAGATGCTCGCCCGGTATGCCGCCGCCGATCACCTTGCCGACGATCTCGCGCACTTCCGAAGGCTGCGTGCCGCCATTGGTGTCGCACAGCACCACCCAGCGGGCGCCGGCATCGTAAGCGGTTTTTGCGCAGGCCAGTGCATAGTCGGGATTGGCCTTGAAGCCGTCGAAGAAATGCTCGCAATCGACCATTGCCTCCTTGCCGGCGGCCACCGCCGTCTCGACCGAGGCCTTGATGGACTCCAGGTTCTCTTCATTCGTGCAGCCGAGCGCCACGCGCACATGGTAGTCCCAGCTCTTGGCGACGAAGCAAATGGCGTCGGACTGCGACTGCACCAGCGCCGCCAGCCCCGGATCGTTGGAAGCCGAGACCCCTGCCCGCTTGGTCATGCCGAAGGCGACGAATTTCGCGCTCTCGGTGCGCTTCTTCTGGAAGAAGGCTGTGTCGGTCGGATTGGCGCCTGGATAGCCGCCCTCGACATAGTCGATCCCGAACGCGTCGAGCAGCTTCGCGATGGCGATCTTGTCCTCGACGGAAAAGTCGATGCCCGGCGTCTGCTGGCCGTCGCGAAGGGTGGTGTCGAAGAGGTACAGGCGTTGCATTGTCATGGCAGTAGCTCGGAATGCCGCGCTCCATCACAGTGGAGCGCGACGGTGTATCACTATTTCCCTGCAAACTTATCCGTCGCCCGGATCAGCCGGTCCAGGATCCCTGGCTCCGAATAAGCGTGGCCAGCGCCTTCGATCAGATGGAAATCTGCTTTCGGCCAGGCCTTGTGCAGCGCCCAGGCATATTTCGCCGGGCACGGCATGTCATAGCGGCCGTGGACGATGGTGCCGGGGATGTCCTTCAGCTTCCAGGCGTCGCGGAGCAGTTGTCCCTCCTCCAGCCAGCCGGCATGAACGAAGTAATGGTTCTCGATGCGAGCAAAGGCGACGGCGTAATCGTCCTGGGCGAAAGGATCGCTGGTCTCGGGCTCGGGAAGCAGCGTGATCGTCTCGCCCTCCCAAATACTCCAGGCGCGGGCGGCCTCGACTTGGCGCGCGCGGTCGGAACCGACCAGCCGCTTGCGGTAGGCGGCCATCATGTCGCCGCGCTCGGCTTGCGGGATTGGCGCCAGGAACCGTTCCCATTTGTCGGGAAACATCTCCGAGACGCCGAACTGGTAGTACCATTCGAGCTCGGCGCGGGTAAGCGTATAGATGCCACGCACGACCAGCTCGCTGACGCGCTCGGGATGCGTCTCCGCATAGGCGAGCGCCAGCGTCGAGCCCCAGGAACCGCCGAAGACAAGCCATTTGTCGAAACCCGCCATCTCGCGCAGACGCTCGATGTCGGCGACGAGGTGCCAGGTGGTGTTCGCTTCGAGCGAGGCGTTCGGCGTGGATTTCCCACAGCCGCGCTGATCGAACAGGATGACGTCGTAGAGCTTCGGGTCGAACAACCGCCGGTGCTTTGGCGAGATGGTGCCGCCCGGGCCGCCATGCAGGAACACGGCGGGCTTGGCGCCCCTGGTGCCGGAACGCTCCCAATAGACGGTGTGGCCGTCGCCGACATCGAGCATGCCCGACTCAAACGGCTCGATCTCGGGATAGAGCGTACGCAACGAACTGCCGTGGATCGTCATAATTTCAAGCCCTGCTGCGGCCAGTTGGCCGTCTCGTGGTCGGGGTGCTGGAAGGAGATGATCTGCTCCTGCCGCCGATAGAAATCGGGATCGTCGAGGGTCGGCGCCTCGAAGATCTTCTCCACCCAGGGCAGGCGCACGGCATAGTTGACCTGGATCTGCGGCGCAAGATCGGAGCGCTCGTCGAAAGCGCCGATGGCGATCTCCAGCGCTCCGGGCTGGCGATAGGTCAGCGGCGTGCCGCAGCGTGCGCAGAAGCCGCGATCGATGTTGACCGAGGACTGAAAATAGCTCGGCTCCTCATGGGTCCATTCGACGCCGTCCTTCGGCACCGTCACCAGCGCGCCGAAGAAATTGCCGAACTGCTTCTGGCACATGCGGCAGTGGCAGATGGACGGGCGTCCGAGCTTGCCGTGCACGCGAAAACGCACGGCGCCGCACTGGCAGCCGCCGGTTCGAACTTGATCGGTCATGGTTTTTCCTCCGGCGGCCATTGGTCGGTGTCGTGGTCTGGATGCTGATAGGAGACGAGCTCGGCGAGGTAAGGCGCAGAGCCGATATCGGCCATCGTGTCCTCGGACGGCAGGTTCGGGATGCCGTCGACATAAGGGAGTTTTGCTTCGATGCCCCACTGGATGGTGGGCGCGATGCCGGTCGGGTCGTCGAAGGCGGCGATCGCCAGAGCAATACCGTCGGGCGCCTCGAAGGTCAGCGGCGTGCCGCATTCGGCGCAGAAGCCGCGCCATGCGGCGTTGGATGAACGGAAGCGCTTCGGCTCACCGCGAGTCCAGTCGAGCGTGGCGCCGCGGACCGACACCAGCGGCAGATAGAAATTGCCGCTCGCCTTCTGACACATGCGGCAATGGCAGACCGAAGCGTCGCCCAACGCCCCCTCGACGCGGAAGCGCACGGCGCCGCACTGGCAACCTCCGGTGTAGATCGGCCTGTTGTCGAGGCTCATCGCTCGCTCCGTTTCATGGGCTGCTTTAGGGGCTCACTCCGGGTCATGGCAGACCGCCTCGACGTTGTTGCCGTCGGGATCGAAGACGAAGGCGCCGTAATAATTGGGATGATAGTGCGGGCGCAGGCACGGCGCGCCATTGTCCCTGCCGCCGGCGGCAAGCGCCGCTGCATGGAAGGCGTCAACCTCGGCACGGCTGCGCGCGGTGAAGGCGACGTGCTGGATTGATCTCGGCTTGTCCGTGCTGTCGCTCAGCCAGAACACCGGCCGGTCGCGGCCATAGCCGCCGACCCTGGCGCCGCCGGTGTATTCCTCCGGCACCATATAAAGCAGCGAAGCACCTAAAGGCGCCATCGCCTTGTCGTAGAAAGCCTTCGAGGCGCCGAAATCGGAAACGGTGATGCCCAGGTGGTCGATCATAGAACGAGCTCCTCCCTTGGTGGCGCGGGCGCATCGGCCAGGCCGGCCACGATGACGATGTGCTGGCAGACATCGTCGATATCGCGGATCACGTCGTCGTTCCAGAAGCGCAGGATGGTCCAGCCGCCGCTAGCAGCCAAATAGGCAGTTCTTTCCTGGTCCCGCCGAGAGTGTTCCGCATCACCATGCTGGCTGCCATCGACCTCGATTATCAGACGATGTGCCGAACATGCGAAATCGACAATGTAAGGCCCGATGGGAACTTGTCGCCTGAAGCTCATTCCCATCAGCCGATGAGCGCGCAGCTCATTCCAAAGTCTCAGCTCGGCATCGGTCATCGCGCGCCGGATCGATTTAGCGTTTGCCCGCTGACGAAGGGGAACGCGGTCGTGGCCCATGTTTAGGCCGCCTTCCACTGGGGATTAGCGAAACCGGACGCGCCGGCTAATCTCCCCCCTTGCGGGGGGAGATTGGCTGTCGCCACGGCCTTCGCCAATCGCCCAAGCCGCATCACCTTTTGATCTCCCACGTCGTCACGCGCTCGGCTGTGACAGGGTCCTTGCCGTCCTTCAGCTGCACGCCCTGCGCCAGCAGTTCCTCGCGGATACGATCAGCCTCGGCCCAGTTCTTTGCAGCGATCAGCGCCAGGCGATCCGCGATGGCCTTGGCGACCGCCGCCTCATCCACCTTGGCCGCGCCGACGTCGAAGCCGAGGAAGGCCAGCGCCGCCTTGAGCGAGGCGGCTGCACCATTCCCGGCGTCGCCGCCGGCATCGGCCGCTTCGCCGGCGAGCTGGGTCAGCCGCTGGAACGCGGTGTAGGTAGCGAGGTCGTCGGACAGCGCTTCCACCACCTCGGCCGGCAGGTCCTTCGCTGCCGAAGGTGCAAGATCGGCCGCGCGCTTCCATTTGCGAAGCGTGTTCTCCGCCTCCTCCAACTTGCGCACGGAGAAATCGATCGGCTCGCGGTAATGCGTCATCAGCATCGCCAGTCTGAGCACCTCTCCGGGCCATTTCCTGCCGCCGAAGGTCTCGGTCTCCAGCAATTCGTGGATCGAATAGAAATTGCCGAGGCTCTTCGACATCTTCTGGCCCTCGACCTGCAGGAAGCCATTGTGCATCCACACATTGGCCATGACCCTGGTGCCGTGGGCGCAGCGCGACTGGGCGATCTCGTTCTCGTGGTGCGGGAAGATCAGGTCCAGCCCGCCGCCATGGATGTCGAAGACCTCGCCGAGATAGGCGGCCGACATGGCCGAGCATTCGATGTGCCAGCCGGGCCTCCCCCTGCCCCACGGGCTCTCCCAGCCGGGCTCTTCCGGGCTCGACAATTTCCACAGCACGAAATCGCCAGGGTTCTTTTTGTGCGCGTCGACGGCGATGCGCGCGCCCGCCTGCTGCTCGTCCAGATTGCGCTTCGAGAGCTCGCCATAATCCGGCATCGTGGCGGTGTCGAACAGCACCTCGCCGCCGGCGACATAGGCATGGCCGCGCTCGATCAACTGGTGGATCAGCGACAGCATGTCGGCCTTGCCGTCGGCGCGGGGCGCGACGAACTCCGTGGCCCGCGGCTCGAAGGTCGGCTGCAGGCAGCCTAACGCGGCGACATCCTTGTGATACTGGTCGGCGGTTTTTTCGGTAACCTTGCGGATCGCGTCGTTGAGCGACAACTTTCCGGCCGCGATCTCGCCGCCGAAGTCTCGCAGCGCCCTGGCGTTTATCTTGTCGTCGACATCCGTGATGTTGCGCACATACGTAACGTGGCTTTCGCCGTAGAGTTGGCGCAACAGGCGGAAAAGCACGTCGAAGACGATCGCCGGCCTGGCATTGCCGATATGGGCAAAGTCGTAAACAGTCGGACCGCAGACATACATGCGCACATTTTGCGGATCGATCGGAACGAAAGGTTCCTTGGTCCGCGTCAGCGTGTTGTACAGGCTGAGGCCCTTCGATGCGTCAGACATGCGTGCCCTTCCGATCCTTAGATTTGGACGGAGCCTCGCCTGCGCCACGGCGCAAATCAGGCTCCAGCCTGCTGGCCGGGGCGTTTTTTCCGATCTGGGGAAAGATGAGGCGAAAACGTCCGGACCAGCGCGAGGCTAGTCAATAATGCAAATGCCACAAATGGCGAAAGACGTTTTCATGGGCGGCTTTATCGCGCTGGCGGGTGTTGCCGTCAAGTCGCTTGGCTTAGGAAAGATGTCGTTGGATCACAGGTAAAGACGGGGCGAAACATTTTATTAAACATGTCGGCACAGTGATGAAACATTCGCCGGCTAGACCGCCAGGTGTCACGATTTGGTCCGAATCGACCGGCAAACGCTGAACACGAAACCGTTACCAGGGAAGAGAACCATGGCTCGCAGCAAGCAGGAACAGAACCGACAAACGCAGCCCCCACTGGCCAACCACTACCGCGCGATCGGCCCGGCGGCGATCGTCGCCGCCCTTCTTCACACAGCGAAGAAGAAGAAGCCCGCGCAGAAGATCGTCTCGCCGCGCGCTGCCTGAAAAGGCACGACCGACACGGTCCCCGACCATGGGACGCCGGTGACGAGGGCGCCAAAGGAGCGCCCTGGAGATGAAGGCCCCAAAGCAGCCTTTCGGGCAGGCAGCCTTCGCTAGAACAAGCTCATCTGGTTTTCGTCCGCGCCCGGCTTCTGGCGCCTGGGCTTTTCGGCTTGCGGCGAAACGATGACGCGCTCTTGGATCTCCGGACCGGTGTTGGCGACCTTGTTGACAAGGTCGGAAACCGGAATTGCCTCGAAGAAATCAGGCTCGGCGGGCTTCAGCAGATCGAGCACGTGGCGCGGCTCCTGCGTGCGGCAATCGAGCCAGCGGGCGAAGTCGCGTTCCTCGATGACCACCGGCATGCGATCATGGATATGGGAAATGCTGGTGTTGGCCTCAGTCGTGATGATCGCGCCGGTATCCATCTCGGAACCGCCAGGCTCGGAATAAGTCTCGATCAGGCCGGCGAAGGCAATCACGCCGCCGCGTCGCGGGCGAATCCAGTAGGGCTGCCCCTTGGCCGAACCCGATTGCTGCCACTCGTAGAAGCCCGATGCTGGCACCAGAGCGCGGCGGTGGCGCATGGCGGTCTTGAACGAAGCCTTTTGCAGCACGCCCTCGGAGCGGGCGTTGATGAGCAGTGGAAACGCCTCCGTGTCCTCGACCCAGGCCGGAATCAGGCCCCAGCGCACCAGTATCGCCTGGCGGTCCGGCAGGTTGGAGCCGGATTCCCGCTGCGGGCCGGCAAGCGCCATCAGCACCGGCTGTGTCGGCGCGATGTTGTAGCGGGGCGGAAATTCCTCCAACCCGGCCAGGCCGAGAAAGGCGGCGGTCCGGTCCGGCGTGGCGGTCAGGGCAAAGCGTCCGCACATGGATCTGGCTCTTTCGATTGACGTGCGGTGAAAGTGGCGATGGAACCGCCACGCCGCAACGGCTAAAACCCGGTCGGGCCGATCGGTCCACAACAGGCTGCAGAAAGATCGGCACACATGGGACAGCGCAAAATCATACCGGCCGTTTCCGTCGCGGTCGTGCGCGGCGGCACCGTGCTCCTGGTCAAGCGCGGGCGGGCGCCATCGCAAGGGCTCTATGCCTATCCCGGCGGCAAGGTCGACCCGGGCGAGACCCTGCCGCAAGCCGCCGCGCGGGAGTTGCGTGAAGAAACCGGACTCGAGGCGACAGGCTATCGCCCGCTGCGCGACATCCATATCGATGGCAGTGGCGAAAACCACGCGGTCGACTATCTGCTGACGGTGTTCGGCGCCGCCTATGCCGGCGGCGAGCCCGTGGCCAGCGACGATGCCGAGACCGCGGCGTTCTATACGCTGGCGGAAATGGCTGATATGCCGCTTGCCGGCGATGTGTTCTCGGTCGCCGAGGAGTTGCTCGCTCCCGCGCAGCGCGCCACGCGGTGACCATCCAGAATAGCCTTGCAGGCGACAAAATGTTTCGCCACAAAGCCTTGCCCTTTCCTCGCAAGGCTCTGATGACCCGTGCTTCCTCTCTCCTCGCCTGGTGCCTCGCCGTCGGCATCGCCGTCTCGCCGGCCCCGGCACGCGCCGCCGAGGCGCCGTTCGAGCCGGGGCTGATGCGGCTGGCGGAAGTTCTGGGATCGCTTCATTTCCTGCGCAACCTGTGCGGCGAAAAGGGCGACCAGTGGCGGGTCGAAATGGAAAAGCTGCTCGAGTCGGAAAATCCGGCCCCCGACCGACGCGCCCGCTTCATCGCCTCCTTCAACCGCGGCTACCGATCCTTCAGCGGCACCTACACACAGTGCACGCCTTCGGCGACCGCGGCCATTGCCCGCTACATGAAGGAAGGTGAGACGCTGTCGCGCGACATCGCCTCCCGCTACGGGAACTAAGGCGGCTCGCGCGCCCGTGCGTTTTGCCCAGATTTCTTACGACTATCGGCGCAAATGTGACGTGCCTTCTTGTCGCCTGTCCCGCTCTGATGCAATCATCTGTTGCAGCTGGGCAACAGCATTAACGAATCGTTAGCCCGGGATTGTGGAATTAACTCAAACTGAAGGTTTTGATGCCGCAAGCCCGCCTAATCGGCTAAGCTCTGGATCAATTGAGCGCTGTCTCTCTGGCGATGTGAATTTCGACCGTAAAAATGTCGTATTTACAAGGACTTATTTGAGGCTGCGACGAATTGAGGAGCCCGAGCGGATCCGTCAACGGATCACCGCTTGCAGAAGGTGGACATCGCAATGGAACATGGTGTCAGCGACATCGACGCATTGGTCAGGGAAGAAAAGCGTCTGACCGCTGTCGAGAGCCACAGCGAGGCATGGGCGGAAGGCCTGTCGGCCGGCATTGAACCCGAAATCATCGCGGAGGCAGCGCTGGAGACTGCATTCGGCGAGATGTTGCGCGCCAATGGCGAGACATCCGCGCTCGCTCTCCTCGACCGTATGCGAGAAAAGGTGATTGCCGGCGCTTTCGAGCCGGAGCGGCTGAAGCACTAGCCACTCATTGACATAGCTACTCTTTGCGTTTTTGACCCGAGTTTTTGACCAAGGCTTTTTTGACGGCGACACGCCATTTGGGCATCATGCCCATCGCTCGAACACTCAGAGCGCCAGCCGGGCCGGTCCCGGGAACCATGGAGAGGCAAGCGGTGAGATTTTCGATGTCAGGCCGGCCGCGCGGGCTGACCCTCAACATCCTGATCGCCGCCTCCTGCCTGGCGCTGCCTTTGTGCCTCGCCAGCACGCCTTCCTACGCACTGAGCGAGATCCAACGCGAGGATCTGCCGTCCCCCGTCACGCCGCCGGCCACTGGTGATAGCGCAGCGCCCGGCGGCTCCGTGCCTCTACCGGAAACGCCAGGCGGCAAGCCCTTGGACAATGGCCAACCTGCCGACGGCAGGGACAAGCCGGAGTCCGAGACGCCGCCCGCCAATGGCGGCATCACCAGCCCGCGCGCCGATCCTGATCAGCCGCCGCCTGCGGTCGTCTACGATCTGGACAAGCTTCCCGAACCGGTCAAGCGCATGCATGGACTGATCGTCGAGGCCTGCAAAAGCGGCGACATCGAGAAGCTGCGGCCGCTGATCGGCAAAGGCGATTCCATGACGCAACTGTCGCTGGGCGAGATCGATGGCGACCCGATCACATTCCTCAAGGGCCTTTCTGGCGACGGCGATGGCCAGGAAATCCTCGCCATCCTGGAGGAGGTGCTTTCGGCCGGCTATGTCCATATCGATGTCGGAACGCCCCAGGAACTCTATGTCTGGCCTTATTTCTTCGCGCTGCCGCTCGACAAGCTCGATGCCAGGCAGCGTGTCGAACTGTTCAAGCTCGTCACCGCAAGCGACTATGACGACATGAAGCAGTTCGGCGCCTACATCTTCTACCGCGTCGGCATCACGCCGACTGGCCAGTGGCTGTTCTTCGTCGCTGGGGATTAAGCCGGCAGCGCCTCAGAGAACTCCACCGCCCTGCCCTGGCCGGGCGTCGCGATCTCGCCCTCCCACATGACGCGCGTGCCGCGCACGATCGTGCCGACCGGCCAGCCGGTGACCTGCCTGCCGTCATAGGGTGTCCAGCCGGCCTTGGAGCCGGCCTGAGAGTTGGTGATGGTCTCGCGCCGTTTCAGGTCGACGACCGTGAAATCGGCATCGTAGCCGGCGGCGATGCGGCCCTTCCTGGCCATGCCGAAGATGCGATGCGGACCGTGGCTGGAAAGGTCGACGAAGCGCTGCAGGGTGAGCCGGCCGGCATTGACGTGATCGAGCATGATCGGCACCAGCGTCTGCACCCCGGTCATGCCGGACGGCGAGGCCGGATAGGTCTTCGCTTTTTCGGCCAGCGTGTGGGGCGCGTGGTCGGACCCCAGCACATCGACGATGCCTTGCGCAATGCCGTGCCAGACGCCGTCGCGGTGGCGGGCGGCTCGGACCGGCGGGTTCATCTGGATCAGCGTGCCCAGCCTGGCATAGTCGTCCGCCGTCAGCGTCAGATGATGGGGCGTGGCCTCGCAAGTCGCGACATCCTTGTGCTGTTCGAGGAAGACGATCTCCTCGGCCGTCGAGACGTGCAGCACGTGGATGCGCGCGCGTGTCTGCCTGGCGATGCGCACCAGACGCTGCGTGCAGCGCAGCGCCGCGACCTCGTCGCGCCAAACCGGATGGGACGAAGGGTTACCCTCGACGCGCTCGCCGAGCCGCTCGCGAAGACGAAATTCGTCTTCCGAATGGAAGGCGGAGCGGCGGCGGGTGCTGCGCAGGATCGAGGCGACGCCTTCATCGTCCTCGACCAGAAGGTCGCCGGTGGACGAGCCCATGAACACTTTTATGCCGGCCGCTCCCGGCAGCCGCTCCAATTCGCCGACGTCGCCAGCATTGTCGCGCGTGCCGCCGACCCAGAAGGCGAAGTCGCAATGCATGCGGCCGGTGGCGCGGCGCACCTTGTCGGCAAGTGCGGCCTCGCTTGTGGTGAGCGGACTGGTATTGGGCATTTCGAAGACGGCGGTGACGCCGCCCAACACCGCCGCGCGAGAACCCGTCTCCAGGTCTTCCTTGTGCTCCAGCCCCGGCTCGCGGAAATGGACCTGGCTGTCGACGACGCCCGGCAGGATGTGAAGGCCGGTGCAGTCGATGGTCTCGCCGGCCGAGACCTGGCCGAGATCGCCGATCCGCGCGATGCGCCCGGCCTTCACGCCGATGTCGCGCCGGCCCTCGCCGTCATGGTTCACTACCGTGCCGCCTGTCAGGATGAGGTCGAAGGTGGTTGCCATGAGCAGATCCAATCTCTTGCGGGGGGAGTGTGGCCGGCTTACGTAATGACCGAACGTTTTGCAAGATCAGGCCGATTTTACCCTCATGCCCTTTGCCCAGCTCAACGATCGCGCGCTCATTTCCGTGTCGGGCCCCGACGCCGAGCATTTCCTGCAGAACATCCTCACCACCGATCTCGACACGCTGAAGCCTGGCGAGGCGAAACCCGGCGCGCTGCTGGCGCCGCAGGGCAAGATCCTGTTCGATTTCCTGATCTCTCGCGCCGGCGACAACGGTTTTCGGCTCGACTGCCGGGCCGACATCGCCGACGATTTCGTGCGCCGGCTGATGCTTTACCGGCTACGGGCGAAGGCAGAGATTGCCAAGCAGGATCATGTGGTTGTCACGGTCACCTGGGGCGCTGATTCAACCCCCTCGACTTCCGATTCAACGGCGCTTGCCGACACCCGTTTTCACGATGTGGCGGTGAGGCGTACTTATGGCGGTGGTGCAGAGGACGGTGGCGACCCTGATGGCTGGAAAGCCGTTCGCATAGCCAACGGCATCGCCGAAAGCGGCAGCGACTACCAGCTTGGCGAGGCCTTCCCGCATGACGTGCTGCTCGACGAAACCGGCGGCGTCGGCTTCAAGAAGGGCTGCTATATCGGCCAGGAAGTGGTTTCGCGCATGCAGCATCGCGGCACCGCGCGGCGCCGTGTGCTGATCGTGTCGGCCGACCGCCCCCTGCCCGCTTCGGGAACCGAGCTGATCGTCGCCGGCCGGCCAGTAGGCGCGCTCGGGTCCGTTGGCGGCCGGGCCGGTCTTGCCATTGCCCGCATCGACCGCGTCAAGGCGGCGCTCGATGCCGATGAGGCGATAATGGCGGGCGATGTTCCGGTTAAGCTCGCCATCCCCGCCTGGGCGAAATTCTCCTTCCCGCAGGATGCGGTCAGCGCGGAGGGGGCCTGATGGCGGCCGACCGGGCCGGCGCGCCGCCGCGCGCCTGGCAACGCATGCTGTCAGGACGGCGGCTCGACCTGCTCGATCCCTCACCGCTCGACATCGAGATCGCCGACATCGCGCATGGACTGGCCCGCGTCGCCCGCTGGAATGGCCAGACCAGCGGCGACCATGCCTTCTCGGTTGCGCAGCATTCGCTGCTGGTCGAGGCGCTCTATGGGGAGTTGGCATCGCAGGCCACGGCCGAGGCGCGGCTCGCGGCGCTGCTGCACGACGCGCCGGAATATGTCATCGGCGACATGATCTCGCCGTTCAAATCGGTGATGGGCGGCTCCTACAAGGACTGCGAGTTGCGCCTGCAGCGCGCCATCCATCTGCGTTTCTCGCTGCCGGCGGAGCTCAGTGCAGCCCTGCGCAAGGACATCAAACGCGCCGACCAGATCGCCGCCTATTTCGAGGCGACGCTGCTGGCCGGCTTCTCGACGGCGGAAGCGACGGAGTATTTCGGCCGGCCGCGCGGCTTCTCCGCCGACCGCTTCGACTTCACGCCAAAATCCGTCACCTGGGCGCAAGCGGCTTTCCTCAAGCGTTTCAAGACACTGGAGGCCCAGCGCCGGTCCTCGCTTGCCTCCAGTTCCGTCATGTAAAAGAACGCTAAATTAACCGCCGAGCAGGACAGTATTGCGTTCGGTCACGGTCCGAAGGCGTGCTCATGCCCGGCGCACATGTCAAGACTGGTTCGGTCGCCGGAAAGCGAAGGGCGGCCGGTATTGGCCCCGTTCGACGAATAGCTGAAGAACTTCGTGCCCAGAACGAGCGTTTCGCAGCTGCCGTCGAGAACATGTCGCATGGGCTATGCATGTTCGACGCCGATGAGCGGATGATCATCTGCAACCGAAACTATATCGACCTCTTCCGGCTCGACGCCAAGGTGGTGAAGCCTGGCATCCCCTTCTTCGACATTCTGCAGCACAGCGTCGATGTCGGCGTCGCCTCGCAAAGCGCCGAAGAACTCCATGCCATCCGCAAGCCCTATATCGACGGCGCCAGGCCTTCGACCTACGAGGAAATCCTGTCCGACGGGCGCATCATCGTCATTTCGCATCGGCCCATCGCCGTCGGCGGCTGGGTTTCGATTTATGAGGACGTGACCGAGCGACGGCGAGCCGAGGCGGAGCTTAAGGAGCAGCACCGCCGCTTTGACGCCGCCTTGGCCAACATGTCGCAAGGCCTGCTGATGTACAGCGCCAAAGGCCGACTGATTGTGCGCAACCAGCGCTTTCTGGATCTTTGCAATGCCAAGGCGTCCGATTTCACGCTCGGCATGACGTATCGCCAGATGCTGGACAAACTCATTCGGCTCGGCATCTTCGCGCCACTTGAAATCGACGTCGAAGTCGGGAAAACGCAGGCCAGCCTGGACGCGGGCCAGTCGCGCTCGAGCTATCGCGAACTGGTCGACGGCCGAACGCTCTTTGTCCTGCGGCGGCCACTCGCCGGCGGCGGCTGGGTTGCCACGTTTGAGGACGTGACCGAACGGCGCCGTGTCGAAGAGCGCATGACGCATCTTGCGCATCACGACACGCTGACAAACCTGCCCAACCGCTCGATGTTTCGCGAAAAGCTGGACCAGGCGCTTGGCGAGGCCAAGGCCAAGCCGCTGGCGATCCTCTCGCTCGACCTCGACCGCTTCAAGGCCATTAACGACACATTCGGCCACCCGGCCGGAGACTGGCTGCTGAAATGCGTCGCCAAGCGGCTGCAGCACGCCGTGCGCAGCAGCAAGGACGTGGTGACCCGCTTCGGCGGCGACGAGTTCGCCATCATTCAGTCGGGCATCAAGGGCGCCGCCGACGCCGAGAAGCTCGCCAAGCGCATCGTCGAGATCGTGGGCAAACCCTATCGCGACAAGGGACGCGAAATGCATGTGGGCGTGAGCCTGGGCATCGCGGTCTATCCTAGTGACGGACAGGATGCCGACACGCTGCTTACCAACGCCGACATGGCGCTCTACCGGGGCAAGAGCGAAGGTCGCAATGTCTATCGTTTCTTCGAGCCAGGCATGGATGCCCTGATGCGGGAGCGCCGCGCGCTTGAAGCGGATCTCGAAGCAGCCCTTTCCAAACGCGAGTTCGAGCTCGATTTCCAGCCGATCCTCGACATCGCCTCCGGCGAAATTGTCGGCGCGGAAGCCCTGATGCGCTGGCGCTCGCCATCGCGCGGCCTGGTGTCGCCGGAAAACTTCATCGCCGCCGCCGAGGAGACCGGACTGATCGTGCAGCTCGGCGACTGGGCGCTTCGCAAGGCTTGCAACGTGGCCGCCCATTGGCCTCCGGAGATGCGCATGGCCGTCAACGTCTCGGCCGCGCAGATCAAGAGCGGCGGCTTCGCCCGCAGCGTGATCTCGGCGCTCGCCTTTTCAGGCCTGCCGGCCAACCGCCTTGAGCTCGAAATCACCGAAACGGTCATGATGGACGAAAGCGACGCGGTGCTGAAGACGCTGAGCCAATTGCGCGGTCTCGGCGTGCGCATAGCGCTCGATGATTTCGGCACCGGCTATTCCTCGCTCGGCTACCTCCGGCGCTTCCCCGTCGACAAGATCAAGGTCGACCGCTCCTTCATCCGCGACCTCGACAAGCGCGACACGGCGGCGATCGTACGCACCGTGATCGGTCTCGGCGCCGAGCTCGGCATCACCGTCACCGCCGAAGGCGTCGAGACTGAAGCGCAACTCGACATGCTGCGCAAGGCCGGCTGCGGTGAGGCGCAAGGCTATCTTATCGGCGTGCCGGCCAAAGCGGCCGACATGAGCCGGCTGCTGCGTTCGCAGGCGCTGCTGCGTCAGTCACTCTGATATGCGCTGTCTCTCTGAGGCTTCGGTCGCCTAAGCGCGCTGGCCTGCTGCCGGTTTCGTGGACACCGAGATAAGGTGTTTGACGGAACTGGAGAGTGGGAATGCAAAGAAGGAAGT
>NZ_JARTVT010000017.1:135490-173481 GCF_029625685.1 Mesorhizobium sp. WSM4976 | reverse complement strand
GCGGTGGTGAAGAAGGGCGAGATCAAGATTGCCACGGTGATGTCGGTCACGCTCTCGACCGATCACCGCGCGGTCGATGGCGCGCTCGGCGCCGAACTGCTCGGCGCTTTCAAGCGCATGATCGAAAACCCGATGAGCATGCTGGTGTAAGCCAATCACAGCAGGGCCCTATTTCCGGCTTGCTGTTACACGGCGGGTCCTCCGATCACCGACTTGTCAGGCCGGCAGCTCGCCCGAACTGGCTTCCAGCGCTTGAAGCCGCCGCTGTTTCGTTCCACATCGGGCGCAATGAACGGCAAGATGCGGGAATGGTTTCGGAATTGGCGGTGGGCCTTGGCCGCATCGCTGTTTCTGCATGCGCTGATCGCAGCGTTCCTGGTCTATGGCCTGCCGAGACCCGAGCAACAACCGGGTCAGCAGGAACAGCCGGTCAATGTCGCGATCGTGCCGCCGCCTGAGCAGCCGAAGCCGAAGCCTGCGCCAAAGCCGCCGGAGCCGAAGCCTGAAAAGCAGGCAGAAAAGCCGCTTGAACAGCCCGCGAAGAAGCCGCCGCCCCCGCAGGACATCCCTGTTCTGAAACGCGTCTTTCAGTATGGCGAGAAGGATACCGGCCCGGAGAAATCTCCCGACGGGGGCAGCGCACTAGCCAACGCCTCGTCGCCGGCCCAGGATCAGCCCGCGAAGCCCCCTGTCGCATCGCAGTCTGCGCCCAGCCAGCCCGCTTCGCCTGCAACGCCAGAGCGGCAGGCGGACACCAGTAAGGCTCAAGAGAAACCGGCAACCGCCGCGCCGGAGGAAAAACCCGCGCAAAGAGAGGAGAAGCAGGCGACAGAGGATGCTGACAAACAGCAGCAGGACAAGCATGAGGCAGCTCCAGAAACCGCAGAAAAGCCTGCGGCCGAAGCGCCAAAGCCATTAACGGCCGAAGCCGGCGACAAGCCTGCGCCAGCCGAAAAGGCAAAGCCTAAGCCTTCCAAGGCGATGAGGTTCAAATCGGCAAGAGCTTTGAGAGCGCCAAGCTCGAACCCTGGAAGGTCAAACTCCCCCGACAGCGAGGTCGCGGGATCGCCGATCTATTCCGCCCTGCCGGGCGTCAGAAAGCTTTACTCGCCCGGAGCAACCGGCAACGCGCTGGCCACAAGCTCGATGGAGAAGGTGCCGCGCGATCAGCGCATAGCCAATCTTTGCGCCAACGTCCTGAACCAGGAACTGCAAAGTGCCGACTACGCGCCGAAATGGCTGCCGACCATCCCGCTAAAGCAGGGCAATGTTCTTAACCCTCCCCAGGCCGCCTTCAGCACGACAACCCAATGGTACGATCTGAGCTTCCGTTGCGAGGTCGACGCCGATGCCACGCGGGTCCTGTCCTTCAACTTCCGCGTGGGGGGATTGGTCCCGCCCGGTGACTGGACCCGACGTCGCTTTCCCAGTCTACGCTAGCTTAGGCCGGCACGCCGAGCTCGGCCAATTGCCGGGCAACCTCGTGCCAGTCGGCGCAGATGATATCGGCGCCGGCGGCCTTCAGCCGCGCACCGTGCTCAGGATAGGTGTGACCGCCGCCGGTATAGCCGATCGCGATCATGCCGGCCGCGACTGCGCCCTGGACGCCGAAGGGCGAATCCTCGACCACAATGCAGTCGGACGGCTTCGCGCCCATTTTCTCAGCGGCATGGAGGAAGATGTCGGGCGCCGGCTTGCCGTTCTTCACCATCGAGGAGGAAAAGATCGCCTCCCCGAAGAAGCGCGACAGGCCAGTCACGGACAGGCTGTGGTTGATGCGCTCGACGGAGGACGACGAAGCAACGCAGCGGTCGCCGGCAAGCGCGCCCAGGAATGGCACGATCCCCGCCGTCGGCTTCAACTCCTCGGAAAAGAGGAGCTTGGTCTCGGCCCAGATGTCTCCGTCGGCTGCCGAGGGGAACTCGTGGCCGGTCAGTTCCTTGATCTTCACGATGATGTCCGCCTGCTTCATGCCGATGCATTGGGCGATGATGCCGCCATGCACGCCAGGCATGCCGTGCTTCTCATAGACGCGCTCGTAAGCCTTGGCGGCCAGCGGCTCGCTGTCGACAAGAACGCCGTCGCAGTCGAAAATCATCAGTCTAGCTTGCGCCACGCGCGTCTCCCGGCTCCTGTGCCTTTGCGCACATCGCTATCGATAAAAAGTCAGATGTTCAATAGCAGGGCGTTGCGCCCCCAACGCTTCAAAGCTGACGCAGCGCTTCGCTGACCGGCGAGGATCCGAGCGCGCGCTGCATGGCCTCGCGCGATTGGGCGCGGTCGGGCGTGATCCAGTTGGGCTCGGCGCCGAGAAAGCGATCGAGGAAAGCAACGGCGTAAGCCGGCATTTCCGTTGCATTCTCGCGATAGGACCACCAGATGCGCAGATCGTCGGCGCATTTGTCGATGCTGGGCGCCGTGCCGAATTCCTGCTCATGCACGGCCAGGATCGCTGAGACGCAGTAGTTGGTATAGAGAAAACCTTCCGGCCAGAAGCGCACGATCTCCGCTGTGCCGGCATTCGCTTCGGTCTCGATCATGTCGGTGAGGCCCGAAATTTCGCGCGCCGGCGCCTGCCGGATCAATTCGCGCAGCACCAGCCCCGCGGCGAACACGATGAAGTCCGCCCGATCTATATCAGCGAATCGCTTCTGCGCTTCCATGACTTCGATCCAGTCGAGGAAGGCACGCGTCAGCTTCGCCTCGTCGATCTCGAAGCGCACGCCGAAGGTCTCGGACACCACCTTCGCGCTGCTGCGGAAGGTGGCGCGAAACCAGCGCAGCTGCCGCAGCCGGTGGCGAAGGTCCGGCATAAGCGCCAGTTCGTGCCTGAAAGGCAGGTCCATGTCTCATATCCCGTTTGACGATAGGCTAGCACAAGCGCCGCCGATGCCGAAACCGACCGGTCGCCTGTGGAGCGTTATGGTGGCTAATATAATACATGTTGACATTCGAGGAAACAAATGTTCTCACTTTCGGGTGGTCTCGCCTCCGTTCAATATGTCCCGGAGGAAGAGACTCGGGAGGAGACGGAAATGGCGATCTGGCAGTGGGCACTGCTTCTGCTGTTTGTTGTCTGGGCGCTGCAATCATTGGGCGTCTGGCTGCAGATGCGGCATTATTCGGATGTCTTCAAAGGCGTCACCAGCCAATACAAGGACGGCTTCGTCGGCGCAGGCAATTTCCGCGGTCGCCTTGCCAAGGGCACCATCGCGCTCATCGTCGTAACGCCGGATCTCATCGTGCGCCGCATGATGGTCATGAGCGGCCGTTCGGTGCTGACCAAGTTCAAGCGACATGAAGAATTCGAGGGTTTACCCCTCGATCGACTCCGGTCCAACCCTGCGATCATGGGGGAGGGGGAACCCGGTGTGGCCGAGGCCGTGAAACGGGCGATCGAGCAGATCGACCGCGCGCGGTCGGAGCCGGGGAAGAAGCCGGGCCTGGCCGGCTTGAACGTAGCAAGGGCTTAAACGACGCCGGCAGCCGGCTGGGAATGACCGGCAGGGGTCATAAGGAGGAGAAATGTCTGTAATTTCGTTATTGGCGCAGCATACGGACCTCGCGGTGCATAACTTGCATGTCGCAGGAACCATGGTCTCGGATGCTGCCTGGCACGGCAAGCTCGGCGTCGAGCATGCCACCGATCATCTCGTGGTCCTGGCGCAGGCCACGACCGACAACGCGCCGGTCACCGCCGATCAGCTGAAGGAACAACTGAAGAACGTGCAGCAGGAAGAGCAGCTCGGCTGGCTCACCGCGATCGGCAAATACTTCATCGGTATCTTCCAGAAGGGCGGCGAGGTGTTCGCCGGCTTCGTCACCGGCATCATCCCGACCCTGGTCGTGCTGATGACGGCCTTCTATGCCGTCACCGAGCTGGTCGGCGAGGAGCGCGTCCACGGCTTGGCGCGCGGCGCGGGCCGCATTGCGCTGACCCGGTATACCGTGCTGCCGGTGCTCTCGGTGTTCTTCCTCACCAACCCGATGGCCTATACCTTCGGCTCCTTCCTGGAGGAAAAGCACAAGCCTGCCTTCTACGACGCTGCGGTGTCCTACGTGCATCCGCCGCTCGGCCTCTTCCCGCATATCAACCCCGGCGAATATTTTGTCTGGGGCGGCATGCTGGTCGCGCTGCTCGACCTGGAGAAGCGCGGCGTCATAGCCAACGGCTATCACGTCAAGGTGGCCATCTGGTACGCCATCGTCGGCCTGGTCGTCATCCTGCTAAAGGGTATCCTGACCGAGCGCATCACGGCCATCATGGCACGCCGCCAGGGCGTCGAGCTCTAAGGGCGGGAGGACACCATGGCTAAGACATACAAGGCAGTAAAGATCTCGAAGGGTTCCACCGGTTGGGGCGGCCCCCTGGTCATCGAGCCGACCGATCAGCGCAACAAGGTCGTGTCGGTAACCGGCGGCGGCATCCATCCGGTGGCGCAACTGATCGCCGACATGACCGGCGCCCAGGCCGTCGATGGCTTCAAGGCGCCGCCGATCGAAAGCGAGATGGCGGTGGTCGTCGTCGACTGCGGCGGCACCGCGCGCTGCGGCGTCTACCCGCGCAAGCGTATCCCGACCGTCAATTTGACGCCGGTCGGCCAGGCGGGTCCACTCGCCCAGTTCATCACGGAAGACATCTATGTTTCGGGCGTGAAGCCGGCCAACGTCACAATGGCGGACGGATCCGAAGCAGTCACCACTGCGGGGGGAGCAGCATCGATGAGTTCAAGCAACAACACAACAGCCAGGGCGGCGGAGCCGCTGCCGAGCGAAGGCGGCCTTATCGGCCTGATCAGCTCGATCGGCCGTGTCATGGGCCGCGTGGTCGGCATCTTCTTCAACTCCGGCCGCCGCACCATCGACCAGGTCGTCCGCAACGTGCTGCCCTTCATGGCCTTCGTGACCATGCTGATCGGCCTCATCCTCTACACCGGCATCGGTGACGTGCTGGCGCAGCCTATGGGTCCGCTGGCCAACAACATCGTCGGCCTGCTGGTCATCTCGGCTATCTGCGGCCTGCCGTTCCTGTCGCCCATCCTGGGGCCGGGCGCGGTCATCGCACAGGTCATCGGCGTCGCCATCATCGGCCCGCAGATCGCCAACGGCACCATCTCGCCTGCAATGGCCCTGCCGGCGCTGTTTGCCTACAACACCCAGGTGGGCTGCGACTTCGTTCCCGTCGGTCTGGCGCTCGGTGAGGCCAAGCCGAAGACGATCGAAATCGGCGTGCCGGCGGTGCTCATCAGCCGCCAGATCATGGGCCCGGTCTCCGTGCTGATCGCATGGGTCGTGTCCCTGATCGTGTTCTAAAACATTAAGAAAACGAGGTTCGCCATATGTCGGTTCTTCTCAAGACACGGGTCACGGCAATTGGACCCGAAGTGGCGGACCTCGCCGAGGGCGGCGTGCTCATCCTGTTTGCGGATGGCTCGCCTCCCGAACTGGCCGAGGTCTCGGTGCTGCACAGCACGGAGGAAGGCCCGAGCGACGATGCGCCTGCTGCAGGCGCCTCCATCACACTCGGACCGGTCTCGGCGACGATAACGGCGGTCGGCTCCACGGCCTGGAGCAAGGTCCGCGAGATGGGCCATGTCGTGATCTCCTTCAACGGAGCATCCGAGGCCGAAAGGCCGGGCGAGGTTTGCGCATCCGAGGTCGATACCGGAGCGCTCGTGGCCGCGCTTACGCCAGGCGCTGTCATCATCATCGCCGCCTGATAATATCCGCGCTGTCTGTCGACGGCGCCCAAACCTAGAGTATTGTCATGGAACGCTCGACCATCGTCAGAGTGCACGAAGGTTTGCACGCCCGTCCCGCCACGCGGTTCGTCAAGCTCGCCAAGGGTTTCGAATCCGATGTCGAGCTGGTCAAGGACGGCAAGGCAGTTAGCGCCAAGAGTTCGGTCAAGCTGATGCTCTTGGCGGTCAAGGAGAACCAAGAAGTCACCGTGCGCGCCAACGGCGCCGACGCCATTGAGGCGATCGAGGCGCTGATTGGCTATCTTGAAAACCCGCGCGCGGGCCTCGACGACGAGGGGCAAGCGGGCGAGGGCGGCTTGGAAACCGTAGCTACGGCACCCGCTCCCGAGGCCGCGCCGCTGGCTGCCGCGCCGACGGATGGAACCTCCAAGCTCCAGGGCGTAGCCGCCAGTGAGGGCGTGGCGATCGGGCCGGCCTTCGCTCATTTCCCGCCGGAGATCCAGGGGCCGGGCAGGCACCTGCAGGCCGGTGAGATCGAAGGCGAGCTCGAGCGCTTCCGCAGCGCCGTCGCCAGCGTCCAGGCGCGCATGGACCGCACGCTTGACGAGAACAACCTTTCCGCCGGCGACCGGGGCATCGTCGCAGCGCTGCGCGACATCGCCGCCGACGAAAGCCTGACCGGCGAAGCCGAAAGACTGATCAAGGGTGGTGACGACGCGGTCTCGGCCGTCATCGCGGCCGCCGCCACCATTGCAAATGATTTCGGGGCGGTAGACGACCCCTATCTCAACGCCCGAGCCGACGACGTGCATGCCGTCGGGAGGCAAATCTGCCTGGTGCTGCTCGGTCAGAACGAGGTCAGCCTGGAGGCCATTCCGCAGGGCGCGATTCTCATTGCCGATGATATCGGGGCGTGGGATCTGGCGCGCGCGCCGCTGAAGCGTATCGGCGGCGTGGTCTGCGGCCATGGCGGCGCCACCTCGCACATCGCCATCATCGCCCGCTCGCACGGCATCCCCGCAGTGCTTGGCCTCGGCAGAAGGGTCGATGATCTGCGCGGCGCAACGGTAGTTGCGATCGACGGCCATGCCGGCCATGTGATCGTCGATCCGGATGAAGCGACACGCGCCGATTTCATGCGGCGTGTCGAAGCGGCGGCCCGGGAGCATGCCGACCTCAAAGTGTTCAAGAGCGTGACTCCGACCCGCGCCGACGGCACGGTAATCGAGGTCGCGGCCAATATTGGTTCGCTCGAGGAGATCGAGGCGGCGCAGGAAGCTGGCGCCATGGGGGTCGGGCTGTTTCGCACCGAGTTGCTCTTCATGCGCCACATGCATCTGCCGTCGGAGGACATGCAGGCCGAGACGTACAGCGCCCTGGCGAAGGCGTTTGCCCCGTATTCGGTCATCGTGCGCACGCTCGACATCGGCGGCGACAAGCCGATCGCCGGCATCGAATTCCCCGAGGAGGAAAACCCGTTCCTCGGCTGGCGCGGCATCCGTATGTGCCTCGACCGGCCCGACATCTTCAAGCGCCAGCTGCGGGCGCTGCTGCGCGCCGCCGTCCACGGCAACATCAAGGTGATGCTGCCGATGGTCTCGGAAATCGCCGAGGTAACGCGCACGCGCGCGCTTGTCGAGGAATGCGCGGCCGAGTTGCGGGCCGAGGGCGTGGAGCATGCAAGCTTCGACCTCGGCGTGATGATCGAGACGCCGGCCGCCGTGCTGATCGCGCCGGCCCTGGCGAAGGAAGTGGCGTTCTTTTCCATCGGCACCAACGACCTCACCCAGTACATCATGGCCGCCGACCGCCTCAACCCGACGGTTGCCAAGCTCAACGACGTCACCAATCCGGCGGTGATGTCCGCGATCGAACTGACGGCCAAGGCGGGTGTTGCCGCCGGCATCATGGTGGGCATGTGCGGCGAAGCGGCAGGTCGTCCGGACCTGATCCCGGCCCTCATCGGGATGGGCCTGACCGAGCTAAGCATGAGCCCGGCCTCGATCCAGCGTGCCAAGAAGACCATCGCGGCCATGGCGGCCGAACGATAGCGGATCCCTCTGGCGGTTACGTCAGATGCGCGAGCAGCGTGGCGAGAACCGGTGTCAGTTCCTGGACGGCATTGGCCTGGGCGCAAGCCTGTCGGATGCGATCTTCCCGCACTTCTGCCGCCAGCACCGCGATCTCGAGAATGTCGGGTTCGGGCGTACCGCCATCCGCCTTGGTCGCCAGTCCGCAGGCAACCACGACAGGCGCCAGGCATCTTATGTCGAGCGACCGGTCGGCCGTTGCGGCCGGGCCGGTTCCGATCTCGCCAGGCTGAACCGGACGGTGGTTGAGGCATTCGACGATGAGAGCCGCGCAGGCCGCCGCGACGTGCTCGGTGGAGGCAGCGTCCGCCGTCGCTCGAGCCAGAAGATCGGCATTGCGCTTGCGCATCGCGGCGTGCACGGCGGAAAAACTCGCCTCGTGCACGCGGGGATTGTCGACGCCGTAACCGGCCAGAACCGCGCGGGTCAGATAATACATGTCGCGCCTGAATTGACGTTCGCCGCCGATCTGCCGGTCTTCATCGCCGTCCGGGAAATAGGAGCGCAGGCTTTTCACGGTCGTTCCGTCGACCTTGAGCGGCCGGGAATGCGGAACGAAGGATTCGGCGATCGTCAGCGCGTCGTCGACAGCGCTCGCGGCGTGGCTGAGCAGGCTACGGCCCGGAAAGGGAGGCAAATTGCCCGCAATTGCGTGAGACGTCTCGCCGGTGCTGTCGTGGCGGCTCTGGCGAATGGCGTCACGCAGCTCCCGAAGCCGGTCCTTCAGGTTGGCGCGGACATCCTCGGAGATTTGTCGCAGCATCACCAATTGCCTCGAAATGCTGAAGCCGGTCACGGTTCTGGGCGCCGGTCGCCCTCTCTAGATTGTTCGTATCGATTGGTAGATCAATAGACGATATTTAACCAGCACGCAGAATCGGCGACGGCACCGCGGAGGGGAACTTGGGCAGGCGACGGCAGGGCGAACCTGAAAACGGCAAGGCGACAGCGGAGGCGGCCGAGCAGGTCGTCAATGAAAGCCGGACCGACCGGCTCAGGATCCGCGCCGCCTGGATGTATTTCGTCGAGCAGATGACACAGAACGAGATCGCCGACGTGCTCGGCGTCGGCCGTGTGACTATCGTGCGCATGCTGGCGGAGGCGCGGGCGCGCAACGAGGTCAAGATTACCATCGAGAGCGAACTCCTGGAGATCGTGCGCCTGGAGCGCGCGCTGGAGAAAACCTTCGGCCTGCAGCAGGCGCTGGTGGCGCCGCTGTCCGACCCCGACGCCGATCCGATCCCGGCGATCGCCGCCAAGACCGGCATGTTCCTGTCGGACGCGATGAAATCCGGCATGCGGGTCGGCGTCGGCTGGGGCGTGACGCTGTTTAACACTTTGCCTTTCATCAGCGCCAAATCTCTGAACGACTTCAGCGTGATCTCGCTGCTTGGCGGCGTCGGCGTCGCACGCCGTGTCAACCCGGCCGAGTTCGCCTGGCGCTTCGCCCAGATTTTTCAGGGTGACGGCTATCTGATGCCGACGCCGGCCGTCGTCGACAGCGTCGAGACCAAGATCGCGCTGGTCGAGCGCTGCGGGCTGCAGGAGATTTTTGCAATGGCCGACGCGCTCGATGCGGTCCTGCTGAGCGTCGGCGGCATCGCGTCGGCCACAACCTTCTCGCGCGGCGGCTTCCTCAGGGAAGCGGACCGCGAGGCGCTGCTGGCGCGTGGCGCCGTCGGCGACCTTCTGTTCCATTTCTACGACCGCAACGGCGATCTGGTCGACC
This sequence comes from Mesorhizobium sp. WSM4976, assembly GCF_029625685.1. NCBI lineage: Bacteria > Pseudomonadati > Pseudomonadota > Alphaproteobacteria > Hyphomicrobiales > Phyllobacteriaceae > Mesorhizobium > Mesorhizobium sp. WSM4976. The sequence goes on along the minus strand of NZ_JARTVT010000017.1, from coordinate 163,960 downwards.
ATCCCGTCAACAGCCACGTGATGTCGGTGGATGTCGACCGCCTTCGCAAGGCCCCGATCCGAATCCTCACCTCCGGCGGCGCGGAGAAGACTGAGGCGCTGCTCGGCGCCATGAACCTGATCGCGCCGACCGTGCTCATCACCGACGAGGAAAGCGCGCGGCGCATGCTGGCGGCGCACGCGGTTTGAATCATGCGATGGAGGGGCTCGCGCGTTTCGGAATTGAGCCTCGGAGGAACCTGCGGGCAGGTTCCTCCAGCAGAATGAAGACGGCGACCGAAATAATGATCAGCAAGGGCTGATACAAAAGCCGTCCGATCCAGTCCCATTCACCCGAGAATATCACCGGCATCCACTTTCGAACCGGATTTGCAGGATGTAGAGGGCATAGCTTGCATTGCCCAGCAGCACGAGAGGTTTGTGCGACAGCGCGCGTCGGACCCTGCCCTGATTAACGGCGCATGTCGCAATCAGGGCAACGAAGCCGATTCCCGCGAAAGACGCTATGGTCGCCGTGGTGGTTGCGACAATGACGCTGGCGCTCCCCAGGCCTGAATGAGGCCAAGCGTCGCCAGCGACGCAAGCGGGTAATCGAAAAGCCCCCTTGCCAGCGGCAGAGCCACGGCGAGGGCAAGGAGGTAGACCGGATAAATTCTGGCGAATCTCGCCACGGCAAACCGTCCTACGTCGTCCCAATGAGGCATTCTGCCGACGTAGGAATGAGTGAGGATGAACCCGGACAGCAGGAAGAAGAACGAGACGCCGAGATAGCCATTTTTCACAAAATTGGCGATCAGGCGAGGCGCTCCGTTGATGTCGACCGAATGGAACGCAAGGACATAGACTGCTGCAAAAAACCGCAAGCTCGTCAACTGCGTCAGGTTCGATCCGGCCGGAGAAGGCTTCAATTCCATGCAGAGTGCCCCTGGCTGCAAGGGTAAGGCGGTGCTCGGAACTCTCGATGCTGCCAGGAAACTCCTGTACTCCGCGCCACATTAACAACCCGCTATGCTCAACAATGATGGCCGCGCTCCACAGGCATGGCCACGCGGGAATCGGTCGAGCCGGCCGCTCTCGGTGGATGAAAGCTCTGGGGCCAAGTCTCAGGTTGAAAATGGTCGGAGTGGCCGGATTCGAACCGACGACCCCTTGACCCCCAGTCAAGTGCGCTACCGGGCTGCGCTACACTCCGGACCGGGTGGCGATGTATCGTGATAACCCTGTGCCGGTCAACCGAATTCGGTGCCTATCGCGCAGGTGAAATTGCAAGAAGGGATGCGCGACTCGCCAGCCGCAATTCCCTCTGGTGCCGGTACTCCAGCGCGATCGCGCCCCACACCAGGCCCATCAACAGGTATAGGTGGCGCCAGTGGTCGATGTCGATGAAGGTACCGAGCCCGATATTGCCGAGATAGGCGACATAGGCGCAGAGCAGATAGGGCTGCCACGGCCGGTCGCGCAGAAGGATGCGGAAGCCGGCTGCGACCGTCCATAAGGTCAGTGTCAGGAACGAGACGAAGCCCAGCCAGCCATAATCCATCAGCGCCTTCAGCCAAATGTCGTGCGTGTCCTCGCCATAGATCGTGCCGAAGACCAGCGGGCCAATGCCGAACGGATGCTCCATCGCCAGCTGGAAGCCGATCGTGTAGCGGGCGAAGCGGCCGAGCCGCGCCGAATCGTAGCTCTGCTCGAGCTGCGCGCGCTGGGTGAACATGTCCGACACGCCGGGCAGTTGCAGGATGACGAGGAAGGCGATGACCAGCAGCGCCACGGCCGCGATTGTCATCACCACGACCCGCAGCCGGAACTTGCCGCTGGCGCTCTGCAGGAACAGGCACGCGGTGAGCAGCACCGCCGACACAGCGAACATGCCCCAGGCGCCGCGCGAGAAGGAGAAGAAGATGCCGGCGGTGATGATCAGCAGCGGCACTGCAAGCAGCGGCATGCGCGATACCGGCCCGGTGAGCAGCAGGTAGAGCAGGTAGGTGCCTGGCAGCACCAGAAACGGCCCGAACACGTTCGGGTCCTGGAAGGCGCCCGCGGCGCGGTCATATTTGGTGAACATCTCCGCGCCGGGAAAGGCATGGAAATAGCCGGCGATGCCGAGCAGCGACGTCGCCACCGCCGACACCACATAGGCGTTGAAGATCAGCCGGTAGAGGCCGGGCTGGACCGAGGTCACCGAGGCGAAGAACACGGCGCTGAAGGCAAGGAACAGCGAGACGGCGAGATAGAGCGGCGTGTTGGCGAGATCCGCCATCTGAGTCATGGCGATCATGCCGCCGATGTTCATCGCCACCAGCAGCACCAGCAAAGGAATGATCGCGCGAGAGATTCGAAGGCCGAACAGCGCCCAGACCGCGATCAGTCCGGCCATGTAGATCTCGTAGGGCGCGGGCTCGCTGATGACGAAGCCGGAGAGCAGGATGCCGATACCGATCGCGGCCGATGCGATCAGCGAGATCAGCTTGGCGTTGACCGCTGAAGGCGGCAACCGGTTGACCGCCGACGCCGGCAATGCCCGCGGCTGCAACTCATGGACGACGGCGCTCAATAGGCGTTTTCCGTGTTGAGCAGGCGGATCGGCGTCAGGAACAGGATGCGCAGGTCGAACAGCATCGACCAGTTCTCGATGTAATAGAGGTCGTATTCGGTGCGCATGCGGATCTTTTCGTTGGTGTCCATCTCGCCGCGCCAGCCATTGATCTGCGCCCAGCCGGTGACGCCTGGCTTCACCTTGTGGCGGGCGAAATAGCCGTCGACCACCTCGTTGTAGAGAAGGTTATGCGACTGGGCGGCTATCGCATGCGGGCGCGGCCCGACCAGCGACAGCGAGCCGAGGAGTGAGTTGAAGAACTGCGGCAGCTCGTCGATCGAGGTCTTGCGGATGAAGCGTCCGACGCGGGTGACGCGCGGATCGTTCTTGGTCACCGTCTGCTTGGCGGTCGGGTCGGACCGGTCGGTGAACATCGAGCGGAACTTGTAGACCTCGATGATCTCATTGTTGAAGCCGTGCCGCTTCTGCTTGAACAGCACCGGGCCCTTGCTGTCCAGCTTGATGGCGATCGCCGTGACGAGCATCACCGGCGAGAAGAGGATGATGCCGACAAGCGAGAAGACGATATCGAAGGCGCGCTTGGCGACCGAGTCCCAGTCGTTGATCGGCTTGTCGAAGATGTCGAGCATCGGCACGGAGCCGATATAGGAGTAGGCGCGCGGCCGGAATTGCAGCGCGTTCGAATGGGCAGAGAGCCGGATGTCGACCGGCAGCACCCAGAGTTTCTTGAGCAACTGCAAGACGCGCGATTCGGCGGTCAGCGGCAGCGAGACGATCAGCATGTCGATGCGCGCGATGCGGGCGAATTCGATGAGCTCCGAAATTGTGCCGAGCTTCGGATAGCCGGCAACGATCGGTGGCGAGCGCCTGTCGTTGCGGTCGTCGAAGATCCCGCAGATGCGAATGTCGTTATAGGGCTGCTTCTCGACCGAGCGGATCAGTTGTTCGGCCGCCTTGCCGCCGCCGACGATGAGCGCGCGGCGCTCCATGCGACCGTCGCGCGCCCAGCGCCGGATGAGGCTGGACATCACCAGCCTCAGGCCGAAGATCAGCACGAAACCGACCACGAACCAGGTGCCGAACAGCAGGCGCGAATAGTCTTCCGAGGCCTTGATGACAAAGGCGGTGAGCGCCATCAGCGCGAAACTGCCGGCCCAGACGAGCAGCACGCGACCGAAATTGGCCAGAGGGCGCATCAGCGCCGCGATCTGATAGCAGTCGGTGACGTCGAGCAGCACCACGGCCAGGAACGACGTCGCCGCGATCGCCAGCGGGTATTGCCAGGCCAGATAGGTGAAGAAGCCGACATAGTGAAAATAGACGCCGAGCCCCGACAGGAACAGCAGCACGAACTCGACCATGCGCAGCACGCCGCTGACCATGATCGGCGACATGGTATCGCGCCGGTATTGCGAGGCGACCTGGCGCGCCACATCGTTGATGCCGCCGGGCTTTTCGCTCTCGGCGGGAGCGTCGTAATTGCGCACCGCATCCATGGAGAAGCGGCGTGCGGGGTCGATCTCATTCATGGGAATTGTCCGCGAGCTTCGCGCAATTGCTTAGCAAAAGAGAGCTAAGAAAGCCTTGAAACAACCCGTGGTTTTGAAGCTGTTGTGAGGTTGCGGGACCTACTTGTTCAGCGCCGCGAGATAGGCCTTCTCGATCTCGGTGGCCATCACCTCGGCGCCGAATCGCGCCCTTAGCTCGTCGGCCTGCGGCATCATCTCCCGGTACTGGTCGCGCTCGCCGAGCGCGGTCTTCATTTTGCTGGCAAGCTCGACGGGATCCGCCCGGATCAGGGCAGGGGAGCCCTCGCCGAAAATTTCCGGAATGCCGCCGACCGCGGTCGCGATCATCGGCATGCCGGCGGCCAAAGCCTCGAGCACGATATAGGGCATCGCCTCCGCGCGAGACGGAACCACGACGAGCTCGGCCAGTGCGAAGGCGTCCCTGGCCGGCATGGGGGGCCTAAAACGGACGTGGCTGTTGAGGCCGAGTCGCGCGACCTGCGCGTGGTAGCGCGGCAGGTCGTCGCCATCGCCGACCATCACAGCGCTCAAGGGGCGTTCAAGGTCGCTGCCGGCCAAAGCCAGCGCATCGATGAAGATATCCGGACCTTTCAGGTCGCGCATCATGCCGATGTATAGGAAATCGGCGGCATCCGACGCCGGCGCCACCGGTTCGAATTCGGCGGCGCGCAGGCCGTTATAGACGAGCCGGTTGGGTATGGGCGGTTCGCCGACCTTGCGGCAGTACGTTTTCCGCTCGTAGTCGGAAACGAACAGCAGACAGTCGGTGAAGCGCGCCATGAAGCGTTCCAGTCCGAAGAACAGCTTTCCTGTCGCTGTCGCCTCATCATAGTGGAGGGAGCCGCCATGCGGCGAATAAAGGCGGGCCACGCGAGACCTTGAAACCCGCAACAGTGAGCCGAACAGACGGGCATAGGCGCCACCTTTCGCGCCATGCCCGTGCAGCACGTCCGGCCGCAATTCCTGAATGATTCTGTAGGTACGCCAGGCGGAGGCGATGTCGCCGGGCCCGACATGGCGCTGCATCGGTGTGCGATGGATGCCGAGCGCCAAGTTGTCTTTCATTGCTTCGAACAGCCGCTCTTCATAGTCGCCGCCGGTCGTCGAATCGCAGACGATTCCCACCGCGTGACCGGCGGCGACCTGCGCCTCGGTCAGGTCGCGCACATGCCGGAAGATTCCCCCGACAGGTGAGCGAAAGCAGTGGACGATCCTGAGATTCAGCGCCACGACGGCTTTTTCAGAACAGGCGTTCGCGGACGTAGACGGTATCGCCGGGCAGCAGCGGATCGGATGTCAGTACCCGTCCGGTCATCACCTTGCCATTGAGGTCGCGTGTGACGTCGACGCTCTCCTGATTGGCTCGCGGGGTGAAGCCGCCGGCGATGGCAACCGCCTTCTGCACGGTAAGCCCCGGCACGTAGGAATACTGGCCGGCAGCGCCCACTTCGCCCATCACGAAGATCGGCCGGTAGCGGTCGATCTCGACCGAAACGTCGGGATCGCGCAGATAGCCTTGGCGCAATTTGTCGGCGATCTCCTTTTCCAGCTGCTGCGCGGTGTGGCCGCGCGCCGGCACCGCGCCGACGAGCGGGAAGGAGAGATAGCCGGACTGGTCGACGCTGTAGGTGTTGGTCAACCCGTCCTGCTCGAACACCGTGACACGGACGCGATCGCCGGCGCCGAGCCGGTAGGGCTGGTCGAGCACTTCATGGAAGGCTGCGGGCGTCGGGCGATAGCTCGAGCAGCCGGTGAGAAGCGACAGGACAAGCAAAGCGCGGAAGAGGGAAGCAGTGCTTTTCATGACCGACCAGGAACCCTCATCGCAATTGCCGCGAGCCGCGGCACGACCCCAAGAAAGTGCGACCGTTATCATCCTGTTAGGGTTAATGGGCGGTAAAGGAGCGCGGTCGGGGATCGCGTCGACCGGCAAAAAGCCCAATTGTTCTATTGCTTTCGAGCAACGTTCTTTGAGTGCTCTCTAATAAGCAGGCATTCTGATCTTAACGGGTGAGTTACCATAGTTGTTTACGGTCCATCCTCGACTCAAAGTTCGGAGCAGGATGCATGTCCGTTCAGTCCGCGGCCGCAGATGTCGATGTCGACCTGAAACAGCTTTTCGCCAGCCTGGCGAGGAACTGGCTGCGCATTGTTCTTGTCACGCTTGTGGTCACCGGACTCGCCTTCGCTTTGGCCTGGCTCGCGACGCCTTACTACAAGGCGACAGCCAAGCTGGAGATCGGCTCGCGCGAATCGGAATACACCCGTCCGCCGGGCACCACCGATGACGACAAGCCGATTCTCGACGAACAGGGCGTGGCCACCCAGGTCCAGATCATTTCCTCGCCCGACATCCTCAAGCAGGTGGCGGCCAAGTTGAACCTGGACAAGCTGCCGGAGTTCGACGAAACGCTGAAGATGTCGGCGCTCGGGCGCGTGCTCGTTCTCGTCGGCTTGAAAAGCGATCCCTTCGATATTCCGCCGGAAGAGCGCGTGCTAAACGCCATGCACGATAAGCTCAACGTGTACGCGGTCGAAAAGACACGCGCGATTGCGATCGAGTTCGCCTCGAAGGATCCCAAGCTTGCCGCCGATATCGCGAACGGCATTGCCAACGCCTATATCGCCTCCAAGAGCGACGCCAAGCTCGAATCGAACGCGGCCGCCACCGACTTCCTGGCCCCGGAGATCGCTGACCTGCAGAATCGCGTGAAGGACGCCGAGGCCAAGGTTGCGGCGTTCCGCGCCCAGTCAGACCTTCTGATGGGCGGCAACAATGCTGTGCTGCCGACTCAGCAGCTCTCCGAACTGTCGAGCGAGTTGTCGCGCGTGCGCGCCAGCCGCGCCGCCGCCGAGGCGAGCGCCGAGAGCGTGCGCCGGGCGCTTCAGAATGGCGGTTCGCTGGACAGCGTGCCGGAGGTTCTGTCCTCCGAGCTGATCCAGCGACTGCGCGAGCGGCAGGTCGAACTCCGGGCCAACATTGCCGATCTTTCCACGACCCTGCTCGACAACCATCCGCGCATTCGCGCGCTGAAGTCGCAGCTTGCCGACTTGGACGGCCAGATTCGCAATGAGGCGCAAAAGATCATTCGCGGCCTGTCGGCCCAGGCTCAGACGGCTAAGGCTCGCGAGGATCAGCTGGTCGCGGACGTCAACACGCTGAAAGCCGCCTCGGCGCGCGCCGGCGAGCAGCAGGTGCAGTTGGACGCCTTGCAGCGTGACGCGAACGTTCAACGCCAACAGCTTGAATCATATATGGCAAGTTACAACGCGGCGGCCTCGCGCAAGGATCGGAAATACTCGCCTGTCGCGGCGAGCCTGATCGCGCAGGCCCAGGTGCCGTCCCAGCCCTACTTCCCGAAGATCGGGCCTATCACCGGGGCTGCCGCAGCCGCTTCGCTGCTGCTGATGGTGATCGGCACGCTGCTTGGCGAACTGTTCTCCGGCCGCGCCATGCGTCCTGCCCCTGGTGCCCGTTTTGAGAGCATAGAGCAGGTGGCGATGCCTGTCGCTCGGACGGAATCGGCGATCGCCGAGGCACATGATGGAGGCCGTGCTTTTGCTCCTTACGAGGAAGCCGCGCCAGGCCATTCCATCGCGGATGCGGAATTCCCAAGGCCGGCCGAGAGCGAGCCGGTAGAGGTTCATGCCGCCGCTGCCGAATCTGCTAAGTCCGTTGTCGGGCTTTCAGAACTTGGCGAATCCGCGCCGGAGCCGCGCCAATCCCGGCTCGGCGAGATCGATGTCGACAAGGCGGCGGAGAAGCTGATCGCTTCGGGCGCCGCGCGCGCGATCTTCGTGTCGCCCGAAGGCGACGAGGCGGCCGCTTCCGCCGTGCTGGTGGCGCGCGAAGTCTCCGACGCCGGCCTGCGCGTGTTGCTGCTCGATCTGACCGCATCGGGTGCGGCGTCGCGGCCGATGCTGGACTCGAGCCTGTTTCCGGGCATCACCAATCTTCTGGCCTCCGAGGCGCAGTTCAGCGACGTCATCCATCCCGATCTCTATTCGGATGCGCATGTCATTCCGGTCGGCACCGCCGATCCAGTCCGCGCCATGCGCGCCGCCGACCGGTTGCCGATCATTATGCAGTCGCTGACCACCGCCTACGACCTCGTCGTGGTCGAATGCGGTCCTGCCGACGCGCAGGGCATAAGCCGCCTGGTCGGCGACGGCACCGAAGTCTTCCTGTCGATGCTGGAAGCCGACGACCATGTGACCCAGGCAGCGGTGAAGCTGATCGAGAACGGCTATCCGGGCGTCACGCTGGTCACTCCGGTCGGCCATGAGCCGGGAGATCCATTGCCCGGACGCCGGTCGGCTGCGTAGGCTGGAGCCCGACAAGGCTGTCCTGCGCTGCAGCTACGCTTTGCCAAGGATAACCGCGTGGTACCGGAAACCGAGAGCGCGGGCGCGGCTCAGCCCTGGGGCATGAGAATCCTTGGGTGCAAGACCGGACCGGGGCATTTCTCGGTGACTCCCGCACTTTACATCGGCGGCAAGGGACCTAGTTTCGGTGTTTCGCGCCGCGCATTCTGATGCGCGGATGATCGAGAGCGGGGCCATGATCCCTAGGCCGGTCCCCAAAACCCCCAAAGGATGGCTGCTATGACACAGGCCAAGAACGGCGATACCGTACGCATCAATTACACTGGGCGTCTGGTCGACGGCACCCAATTCGATTCTTCCGGCAGTGAACCGCTGCAGTTTACGCTGGGTGAAGGACAGGTTATTCCAGGCCTCGAAACCCATGTCGAGGGCATGGAGGTCGGCACGAAAAGCACCGTCACAGTTCCCGCTGGTGCCGCTTATGGCCCCCATCGGCCCGAGGCGGTCGTAACCATCGACCGCGCCGCCGTGCCGGCAAACATCAACGTCGATGTTGGCACTCGGCTGCAGGCCCGCACCCGCGAGGGACGTCCCATGCAAGTAACGATCATCGGCGTCGACGACTCAAGCGTCAAGCTTGACGGCAATCATCCGTTGGCCGGAAAGGACCTTGTATTCGACGTTGAATTGGTCGAGATCGTTCAGGCGGCATAGTTAGCGACTCTTGCCAGGTCTAGCTGTCGTCCTCGGCCGCGACAGGTGCTGCCTGTCCGGCCGCCCTGCGGCGCAGCATCTTGGTCAGATTCCAGACTGTCGGGTTGTTCTTGATGAAGGCCTTCGCCCGCGCGCCTTGCCGCATCGCCGCGGCCAACGCATGGCCCTTCAGCGTGAGTGGCGCAAGCACCTCGAAATGTTGGACCTCGATATCGCACCAGAGTCGCTTGTAAGGCTCGTCGCCGACGGAGAAGTCATACACTTCGTAGCCGAGCTCGCAGGCTTCCAGGATGTTGTCGAAGAACAGGAAGTCGCCAGGGCTGGCGAAGGCGAGATCGTCGTCGGCGATGGCGCCGAACTCGCAGATCAGCCGTTTGCCGCAGCGGCTGGAGCCGGTGACCGCGCGCAGCTTGCCCGCCACGTCAAGGCCGTGCAGCAGGAAGGTCGGCTTTTTCTCGGTCAGTGCATCAGTGAACAGCGCCCGGAAGAAGTCGCGCACCTGCCTGTCGCCGAAGACATTGGCGATGCCCATCTTGGCGAAACGCACCTCCTTCATCTCGAGGAAGGCATCGAGCAGCCTGTCGACCTCCTCGGGGGTGCGGGCCTCGACGCGGCGGAAGGCGCCGACGGCCTCGAACTTGCGCGTCTGCGAGCGGTGCTTCTTGCGCTTGCGCTTGCCGCTCGCGCGCGACAGCAGCGCGTCGAACCCGCCGTCGAGATCGACAGCGAGCGCAAGGTTCGGACTTGGGAAACTGGGCAGCATGGCCAGTGGATTGGCTATGCCGTCGAGGTCCGGCAGCAGCCTTTCCAGTGAGATCAGGTCGATATCCGGCCGCGTTCGGGCGATTGCCTTGAACATCAGGCGGATCGCCGGGCCGTCGATGGTGAGCAGTAAACGTGGATCGGCGGCGGCGAAATTGCCGTTGGCGTGACGCCCTCCGGGGAAACGGGCAACCTTGAACGGGCCTCGCCGCACGACTTCCAGCGCCAGCGATAGCGCCGGGCGGGCATCACAAGCCAGCGTCGCGACAACCATGTCTGCGCCCGTCGCGTTTGCCCATTTGGTCACCCATGATGCGCTTTGCGCCGGCGCGAACAGAGCCGAGGCGCAGAATTGAACGTAATCTGCAAGGCCGGCGCCGTCGCCTGTGGTAGCGGCCCACCGGCCCTGATCGGCTCCCATCGAGCGCGCGGAAATCTTGTTGGCCGCGACCCGGTTGCCGTCAAATGACGCGGCGGCGTCAACCATCCCTCAATCCTTAAGACGTATTGGTTCCGACTTGGGGGGTCGCATGGGCGAATGTCGTGCTTGGATGAGCCTAGGCGCAAAAGGTGAAGGAATGATCGACGGGGGCGAGACAATCCGGAAACTGGCGTTGAACCTGGCGCGCTACTCAGGTCTGGCGCCCCTGGCGCGGCCGTTTGTCGGCGGCATCGGCGCCATTTTGATGCTGCACCGTGTCACCGCGACACCGGAGAAGCCGAACAGCGTCAACCGGCATCTTAACATCGCTCCCGCTTTTCTTGACAGGCTTATCGCCGACATGAAGGGAAGGGGTTATGCCTTTGTTTCCCTTGATGAAGCGATCGAACGCGTCAAGATGGGCGGCAAAGGCGGCCAGTTCGCGACGATCACTGCCGACGACGCCTATCGCGACAACATGACGGAGGCGCTGCCGGTGCTCGAGAAGCACGGCGCGCCAATCACCATCTACGTCGCCCCCGGCCTGATTGACGGCGCCGTCGATCTCTGGTGGGACGTGATCGAGGACATCGTCGACACCAGCTCGCGCCTGACGCTGACGATGGCGGGCAAGCCGACGGTGATCGATTGCTCGACACGGGGCAGGAAGATCCAGGCCGTCGCGCGGCTGAACGCCTGGCTGACCGTGGAAGTACCCGAGGAGGAGCAGGGTGCGGCGTTGCGCGAGCTTGCCCGATCGAACGGCTATGAACTCGGTACAGGCCGCCGGTGCACCTTGATGAATTGGGACGAGCTGCGCGACATGGGCGCCCACCCGCTGGTGACCATCGGCGCGCACACAGTCAATCATCGAAGCTTGAAGCGTCTGTCCGAAGCCGATGCGCGCCATGAGATCGGTGACGTCCGCCGTATACTCAAGGAAAAGCTGGGCGAGGAGCCGTGTCATTTCGCTTATCCCTACGGCTATGCCAGCGCAGTCGGCTGCCGCGAAGTGGGTTTTGCCCGAGACGCGGGCTATGTCTCGGCGGTGACGACACGGCATGGCGTGCTGCGCGCCGAGCATGCCGGCTACCTGCACGCGCTGCCGCGCATCTCCGTCAACGGCCGCTACCAGAGCGTCGCCCATGTCCGCACGATGCTGTCCGGCATCACCACGCCGCTGGCCAACGCCGGCAAGATGGTGGTGACCATCTGACCTGACCGGCACCGCCGGCGTCAGCGAGGATCAGCCCTTCGGGCGCGGCTCGATGATCAGCCATTTGATGATGGCCATGGCCGGCAGAACCCAGAGAAAACCGCTGAGCAGGAAGAACAGGAGATGCGCCGTCGGCCCGTATTCGGCGAGCCTGGTGACCGCGACGGCCGACGCGATCAGCGCGTAGATGATGACCAGCGTCACCAGCAGGATGGTTCCGATCAGCTTTTTCAGGCGAATGGGCATGTCGCGGTCCCGTTGATCCGCCCCGATTAGGCCGATTGGGCGGCGCGCGCAACCGCCGCGGCCTGGCGCGACGGCGTGCCGCGCTGTCCAGCCTTGCCACGGCGCGAGCCTTGGTCCACCACTCCAGCGTTTCAATTGCCGGAAAAACGTCCATGGCTGCCATCACCGCCACGGCCCCCTATGCCGCACGCGACCGAGATCTGCGCAACCGCGCCCTGGTGCGCGGCTGGCTCTACCTTGTCCTGCTCGTTTTGTTCGCGCTGGTGCTGGTCGGCGGCTCCACCCGTCTCACCGGCTCTGGGCTGTCGATCACCGAGTGGCAGCCGATACATGGCGTCATCCCGCCGCTCAACGACGCCGAGTGGCAGGAAGAGTTCCAGCGCTACCAGCAGATCCCGCAATATACTGAGATCAACAAGGGCATGCGCCTCGAGGACTTCAAGTCGATCTTCTGGTGGGAGTGGGCGCACCGCATCCTGGCGCGTAGCGTTGGCGTCGTCTTTGCCTTGCCGTTGCTGTTCTTTTGGGCGACGCGCCGCATCGAACGCGGCCTCGGGCCGAAGCTCGTCGGCATTCTTCTGCTCGGCGGACTGCAAGGCGCCATCGGCTGGTGGATGGTGGCTTCGGGTCTGGTCGATCGCGTCTCGGTCAGCCAGTACAGGCTGGCAACGCATCTGACGTTCGCCGCGCTGATCTTCACCGCCACCATGGTGGTCGCGCGAGGTCTCGCGCCGCATTCCGAGCCCGCCGCTGATCGTTCGACACAGCGGCTAGCCGGTTTCATCGTGCTGCTCGCGCTGATCCAGATCTATCTCGGCGGCCTGGTCGCCGGCCTTCATGCCGGGCTTTCCTACAACACATGGCCGCTGATGGATGGAAGCGTGATCCCGTCCGATCTGCTTCTCTTGAAGCCCGCCTGGCTGAATTTCTTCGAGAATCCAAAGACTGTGCAGTTCGTGCATCGCATCGGCGCCTATACGGTCTTTGTCGTGGCGCTCTGGCACATGATCGCGACGTGGCGGCGCCAGCCGGGCACCACCCATGCCCGCCGGGCCACGCTTCTGTTCACGCTGGTGGTCGTCCAGGCCTCGATCGGCATCGGCACGCTCTTGATGCAGGTGCCGCTGCACATGGCGTTGACGCATCAGGCGATCGCGCTGGTCCTGCTCGGCTTCGCCACTGCGCATTGGCGCGGCACCAAGGGCGCCTATCCGCTGCCGACGGGGATTGCCGTCAGGAACTGACGGATCACATCGAGAACAGATGCGATTGTGTCGCCGGTTCGTTGTCGAACTCCGCCTGGCGCGTGGCTGCGGCGGAATTCGTTGACTGATCCTGATCGGCCTTTTTCGCGTCGGCGGCCTTGAACGCGGCGAGCTTGGCCTCCAGGGCCGCGATCTGCTGCTGCAGCCTGGCGGCATCGACCTGGTCCTGAGCAGCCTTGGTCTGGTCTTGCAGGGCCTGGATCTGCTTTTCGAGATCGGCCTCCTGGGCGGCGTTGTCGGACGACGTGGATGAAGAATACTGCACCGCTTTGACGGAGCTCGAGATCGCACTGACCATGGAAATTCCTTTGTGGAGAGCCGCCCCCACCAACGGCCGATTATGGTGAACCGGCGGTTACCGCGGCTGACCCCGGCCACAGTGACCAAGATTTCGACCGTACCTTTCGAACGGCTTCAACGACGACAACGATCTCGGGAGCGCTGAGCTTCCAGCGCTCGGGAAACACTAGCACGATCGTTCAGTGCTTGATGCCGAGCATAAGATCGAGATTCTGCACGGCAGCGCCCGACGCGCCCTTGCCGAGATTGTCGTAGACGGCCATCAGCAATGCCTGCGCCCGTTCGTCATTGGCGAACACATAGACCTTCATCCGGTTGGTGCCGTTATAGATCTCCGGATCGATCTCCGGTATGCGCTCGACGTGGGTGTAGGGCGCGACCTCGACCACGCCGCCGTCGATCGACGCGTAATGGTCGGCGATCGCCGCGTGAAGCTCGGCGCCGGTCGGCACGCGGTCGAGACCGCCGAGCTGCAGCGGCACCACGGTGATCATGCCCTGCGCGAAATTTCCCACCGCCGGCTGCATGATCGGATCGTGCGACAGCTTCGCATAGGTGCGCAGCTCCGGCACATGCTTGTGCTGCAGCGTCAGCCCGTAGGGCAGGAACTCGGGCGCGTCCTCGCCCTTGCCGACATAATCCTCGATCATCGGCCGGCCGCCGCCGGAATAGCCGGAGATGCCGTTGACGGTGACCGGAAAATCGGCCGGCAGCAGGCCCGCGGAGACCAGCGGCCGCAGCGTCGCGATCGGGCCCTGCGGCCAGCAGCCCGGATTGGCGATGCGCTTCGCGCTGGCGATCTTCCTCGCCTGGTCCTTGTCCATTTCGGCAAAGCCATATTCCCAGCCCTCGGCGACGCGATGCGCGGTCGAGGCGTCGATCACCTTGGTCGTGTCGTTCGTGATCAGCGATACGCTTTCCTTCGCCGCCGCATCCGGCAGGCAAAGGATCGCGACGTCGGCCGCGTTGAGGAATTCGGCGCGCGCGGCGGTCTCCTTGCGGCGCTCGGTCGGGATGGAGATGATCTCCAGGTCACCGCGGTCGGCAAGCAGCGCCCGGATCTGCAGGCCTGTCGTGCCGTGTTCGCCGTCAATGAAGATTTTCGGTTTCATGACTTACCAAATTCCCTGCGATTCAATGTCATATACCGTGAGCATGATTTATCGCGGCATGATTGCCGTTGTTCAACTCTTCCGCCCGTGCTTTTCGTTCCGCCAGCAGGCCGAGATAGTGCATGGCGATGATGGATCCGGCGATCGCCGTTATATCGGCATGATCATAGGCCGGCGCAACCTCGACGATGTCGGCGCCGACGACATCGACCTGGCCGAGTTGGCGCAGCGTCGACAGCATCTTTGCCGAGGAAGGGCCTCCTGCCACCGGCGTCCCGGTGCCGGGCGCGAAGGCGGGATCGAGGCAGTCGATGTCGAAAGTGAGGTAGGTCTTCTTGCCGCCGGTGCGCTCGACGATCGCATAGGCGATGTCGGAGGCACGCATTTCCTCGACCTCATGGCCGTAGAGGATCTTGATGCCGAACGTATCCGGCGCATGGGTGCGGATGCCGATCTGGATCGAGCGGTCGGGGTCGATGATGCCTTCTTTCACCGCGCGGGCGACGAAGGAGCCGTGGTCGATGCGCTTGCCGTCGTCCGGCCAGGTGTCCTGATGCGCGTCGAACTGCACCATCGCCAGCGGCCCGTGGATCGCTGCATGCGCCTTGAGCAGCGGCCAGGTGACGAAATGGTCGCCGCCGAGCGTCAGAAGGAACGCGCCTGATTTCAGGATCTTGGCCGCTTCGCGCTCGATCGTGCCCGGCGTCTTCTGGTGATTGCCGCTGTCGAGCAGGCAATCGCCGTAATCCACCACGGAGAGATGCTCGAAGAGATCGCGCGAGAACGGGTATTGCGGGTCGTTGTCGAGGATCGCTGAGGCGCGGCGGATCGCCTGCGGCCCGAAGCGCGCGCCCGGCCGGTTGGTGACGGCGGCGTCAAAAGGAATGCCCCATACGACGGCGTCCGCGCCCTTCACGTCCTTCGTGTATTTGCGCCGCATGAACGACAGCGCGCCGGCATAAGTCGGCTCGAGCGACGCGCCCGTCTTGGAGCGGGCGGTGAAGGCGTGGTCGATCTCTTGGTTCGCCATTACGGGTCCTCGGTTTGCATCGGGGCAGCCACCACTACAGAAGCGGCACCCAACATGCCAGTCACAGCTTGTGGAAACGAGGCGGCGCTCTCCAAAAGGATTTGATCCAAAAACTAGCCGGCTTCGTTCACCGCCTTGTCATCGGAAACGCCTAACCGGGTACCGACCCGGAACGGAGCGATTCCCCGATGCGAACACTCTGGCTGAGCCTTTTTCTGTCCGCCGCGCTTGGTGCAATTCCTAGCCAAAGTCTAGCCGGCCAGACGCGCGCCGCCCAAATCCTCGATCGCTTCGAGCACGCCAACCAATGGCGCGATCATGTGATGATCGCCGCGCACCGCGCCGGCAGCATGCAGGCCGGCAAGACGCTTTACGCGGAGAACTCGTTGGCCGCGGTCGAAGGGTCGATCGCGATAGGCGCCGAGATCGTCGAGGTCGATGTCCGTCGCGCGAAGGACGGCGAGTTCGTCATCATGCATGACAGCTGGCTCGACCGCACCACCACCTGCAAGGGCGAGGTTGTGAACTACACGCTTGCCGAGCTGAAGAAATGCCGGCTGGTCATCGAGGGCACGGGCGCCGTCACCAACGAGACGGTGTCGACGCTGCGCGAGATGCTGCTGACGACCAGGGACAGGATCCTGATCAACCTCGACAACAAGCTGGAGATGACCGACCTCCCCGGAATGGTCGCGGAGGCGCGCGACCTCGGCATGGCCGACCAGGTGATCGTCAAGGAGAACCTCTGGAACCGGCAGCGCATCGATGCCGCCAGTGCCGCGCTTTCCAGGGCAGGCGGCGGCTTCCAGTTCATGCCGATCCTCGCCGACGACGCCGTGTATGACGCCGCCTTCGCCGCTGAGGTCGACAAGGCGTTCGCGCCGCGCGCCATCGAATTGATCAACTGGCGCAACGGCGCCGAGACGCTGACCGCCTCTGGCGGGCCGCTGTTCAGCAACCATATGCGCGCCGAAGCGGCCCGAGGCGATTGGCACCTTTGGGCCGACACCTACGCCATCGTGCGCAAGCCGGGCGGCTTCCTCGCCGGCGGCCGTGGCGACGAACTCGCCGTCGCCGCCGGCCTGCCACGCGAAGCTTGGGGTTTCTGGGTCGACCGCGGCGCAACGATCATCCAGACCGACGAGCCGAAAGCGGCTATTGAGTGGCTGGCCGCGAACGGGTATCGGGTGCCTTACACTACTAACATCAAGCAGGCCGAGCCGGCGCACACGGCGAGCATCAATTAGGACCCGGCGTGGCGCTTCACCCCGCCCGGCGCTTCGCGCGCCGACCTCCCCATCGAGGGAAGGTAGCGCGTCGTGCCAACTGTAGTCGCTCCATGCCAGCGTGCCAGCGTTCGAGTATAAAGCGCGGCGCGGGCGGGGTGCTGCGCCGAGCTACGCTGCTTTCGCCACGCCATCCAGCTCGTTCAACACATCAGCCGACAACTCCAACTCCGCGGCCGCTAGATTCTCCCGCAGATGCGCGACCGACGACGTGCCCGGTATCAGAAGGATATTGGGCGCACGCTGCAGCAACCACGCCAGCGCCACCTGCATCGGCGTCGCGCCGAGCCGTTCGGCCACGTCGGACAGCGTCGATGATTGCAACGGACTGAAGCCGCCGAGTGGGAAGAAGGGCACATAGGCGATGCCGCCGCGCGCCAGCTGGTCGATAAGCGCGTCATCGTCGCGATGCGCGAGATTGTAATGGTTCTGCACGCAGACGATGTCGCAGATCTTGCGGCCTTCCGCGATCTGCGCGCGGGTGACGTTGCTCAAGCCGATATGGCGCACGAGGCCTTTGCGCTGCAACTCGGCCAGCGCGGACAGCGGAGCCTCGATCGAACCCTCCGCAGGGCCGTGCACGTCGAACATCAGGCGCAGGTTGACGACATCCATCACGTCGAGCCCGAGGTTGCGAAGGTTGTCATGCACGGCCTGCTCGAGCTCCTTGGGCGCGAAGGCCGGCAGCCAGGACGCGTCATCGCCGCGGCGGGCGCCGATCTTGGTGACGATGGTCAGATTATCGCGGTAGGGCGCCAGCGCTTCGCGGATCAAAAGGTTCGTGACGTGCGGGCCGTAGAAATCGCTGGTGTCGATATGGTCAACGCCGGCGGCAACCGCTTCGCGCAGCACGGCGATGGCCGCGTCATGATCTTTGGGCGGACCGAACACACCTTTGCCCGCAAGCTGCATGGCGCCGTAGCCGAGGCGGTGGACCGAGCAGTCGCCGAGTCTGCCGGATTTGTCTACGCTGGACATCGTGGTCTCCTTCGCTGTCGACGAGGGAGATAGAGCATGGTCACTGTCCCGATAACCGGCTATATTCGGAACGGCTTGTGCGAGATTCAGTACAATGGCGGTTGACCTCAATGATCTTCAGGCGTTCATGGCCGTGGCGCGCGCCGGTGGCTTTCGCGAAGGCGCCCGCGCCACGGCGGGCAGCGCCTCCGCGCTCAGTGATGCCATCCGCCGTCTGGAAACCCAGCTCGGCGTCCGGCTCTTCAATCGCACGACGCGCAGCGTCGCTTTGACCGAGGCTGGCGCCGGCCTGCTGGCGCGGCTCGGCCCCGCGCTGAGCGAGGTCGAGGCAGCGCTCGATGTGGTGAACGGCTTTCGCGACCGGCCTGCCGGAACCTTGCGGCTCAACGTGCCGGTAAGCGCCTCGCGGCTGGTGTTGCCAAGGATCGTTCCGGGATTTCTCGCCGCCTATCCTGCCATTCGCCTGGAGGTGATCGCAGAGGAGAATTTCATCGATCTGCTGGTGGCAGGCTGTGATGCCGGCATCCGCTATGATGAGCGGCTGGAGCAGGACATGATCGCCGTGCCGATCGGGCCGCGCACGCAGCGCTTCACCACCTCCGCCGCGCCGTCCTACCTTGACCGGCACGGCCGGCCGCAGCACCCGCGCGACCTGCTTGGCCATGCCTGCATACGCGGCCGCTTCCCGAGCGGGGTCATGACGCCCTGGGAGTTCGAGCGGGACGGTGAGGTGGTGCGGGTCGATACCACGGGACCATTGCTCGTCAGCATCGGCGGAGGCGTCGATCTCGCCATCGATGCGGCGATCGCCGGCGTCGGCATTCTCTGGCTGTTCGAGGACTGGGTACGCCCGCATTTCGAGAGCGGCGCGCTGGAGCCCGTGCTGGAGCCGTGGTGGCAGGAATTTTCCGGTCCGTTTCTCTACTATCCCGGGCGCCGTCTGGTGCCCGCGCCGCTGCGCGCCTTTATCGACTACATCAAAACGCCGGCGGGACACTGGTAGCGGAAAACAAAAAGGCCACCCGAAGGCGGCCTTTTCGAAAGCTTGGATTTCGCAGCGCTTAGCGCTTCGAGAACTGGAAGCTGCGACGGGCCTTGGCCTTGCCGTACTTCTTGCGCTCGACCACGCGGCTGTCGCGGGTCAGGAAGCCGCCCTTCTTGAGCACCGAGCGCAGGCCCGGCTCGTAGTAGGTCAGCGCCTTGGAGATGCCGTGACGCACCGCACCGGCCTGGCCGGAGAGGCCGCCGCCGATGACGGTGGCAACGATGTCGTACTGGCCGGCGCGGTTGGCTGCGACGATCGGCTGGTTGAGGATCATCTGCAGCACTGGACGCGCGAAATAGGTCGCGAATTCCTTGTCGTTGACAGTGATCTTGCCGGAGCCCGGCTTCACCCAGACGCGCGCGATGGCGTTCTTGCGCTTGCCGGTGGCATAGGCGCGGCCCGACTTGTCGAGCTTCTGGACATGCACGGGCGCGGCCGGCTGCGCGGCCACGGTGCCGAGTTCTGCGAGCGAGGAAAGCTCAGCCATTACGAAGCCCTCTTGTTCTTGGAGTTCAGCTTGGCCACGTCGAGCGTGACGGGCTGCTGGGCGGTGTGCGGATGCTCGGCGCCGGCATAGACGCGGAGATTCTTCATCTGGCGGCGGCCAAGCGGGCCGCGCGGGATCATGCGCTCGACGGCCTTCTCGACGACGCGCTCGGGGAAACGGCCCTCGAGCAGCTGGCGCGCGGTGCGCTCCTTGATGCCGCCGGGATGGCCAGTGTGCCAGTAGTAGACCTTGTCGGTGTACTTCTTGCCGGTGAACACCACCTTGTCTGCATTGATGACGATGACATTGTCGCCATCATCGACATGCGGGGTGAAGGTGGGCTTGTGCTTGCCGCGCAGATGGTTGGCGATGACAGTGGCCAGACGACCGACGACGAGACCTTCGGCGTCGATCAGCACCCACTTCTTCACCACATCCGCAGGCTTCTGCGAAAAGGTAGCCATGGTTTTGCTCTCAGGTTGACCTTTCAGACCCGAAGGACAGAAAGGCGTTTCTTGTTGCTTGGATTGACGGAAAGTCCGCCAATAACAAAACGGCGGCCTTTCCGGGCCGCTGCTTCGGGTGGGCTTATAGGCGAGGGCGCCTGACGCGTCAAGGCAACGAAAAATGAGTTCAGGCGAATAAATATAGAAAAAAACAATCTCTTGATAAGGCGGTACTATTTTACCGCATCATTCTCGCGCTTCCTTGGAATGGAATA
The DNA here is from genome assembly GCF_029625685.1 of Mesorhizobium sp. WSM4976. Lineage (NCBI taxonomy): Bacteria > Pseudomonadati > Pseudomonadota > Alphaproteobacteria > Hyphomicrobiales > Phyllobacteriaceae > Mesorhizobium > Mesorhizobium sp. WSM4976. The sequence goes on along the minus strand of NZ_JARTVT010000017.1, from coordinate 143,966 downwards.
GGTCCCGGTGGCATGCGCCACAGTGTGCCCATCCGGGCCCGCCACGATGTCGATGTCGAACACCATCAGGCTCTTGCCGAGCTTCAGGATCCGGCAATGGCCATCGATCGGACCGGCATCGGCCTTGCGCATGAAATTGATATCGAGGTTGACAGTCACCGAGAGCGCGTCCGGTCCGGCATGGCTGAGCACGCAGACATAGCCGCCGATGTCGGCCAGTGTGAACAGCGACGGGCCTGAGACCGTGCCGCCGGGGCGTAGATGCCGTTCGTTCGCATTGAGCCGCACTGTGCAGCCGCCGGGAAACACGTCGATCGCCTCGTAGGAGGTGAAACTGTCGTTGAGCTGCGGATAGACGCTTGCCATCAGCGCATTGACTTCGGCCGCATTGAGCATTGGCTTCAGATCGCTTTGGGCGGGCATGGGCAACGTCCTATATGAGGTGACAAGCTCCGGCGATATGCCTGGACCAAACGGTGCGACCGAGAAAACACGCCTCGCGGCTGTTCTTCAACCGGCAGCGTGTTAGTTCTGTTGCTCCATGCGCCGCGCGCGCTGACCAGAGAGATTGGAAATGGCTGAAGTCGTCGCCATCAAGCCCGCCGTCACCGACGGCCCCGTTCTTGTCAGCCAGGACAAGGGCATCCTGCGCCTCACGCTTGCCAGCCCACCGGCCAACGCGCTCTCGCTGGCAACGATGGCAGCACTTCAGGCGCAGTTCGACCGAGTGAGGGCCGACAAATCCGTCCGCGTCATCATCATGGCGGCGTCGGGCAAAGTGTTCTGCGCCGGTCACGACCTCAAGGAGCTGACGGCGCATCGCGCCGAAGCGGATCGCGGCAAGACCTTCTTCGAAAAGACCTTCGCTGCCTGCGCGAGCCTGATGCAGACCATCGTGCGCCACCCGAAGCCGGTGATCGCCGAGGTTGATGGCCTTGCCACCGCCGCCGGTCTGCAGCTGGTCGCGAGCTGCGATCTTGCCATCGCTTCGCACGAGGCCACCTTCTGCACGCCGGGCGTCAACATCGGCCTATTCTGCTCGACGCCGATGGTGGCATTGTCGCGCAACGTCTCGCGCAAGCAGGCGATGGAAATGCTGCTCACCGGTGAGACGATCGATGCTGCGACAGCCAGGGAGTTCGGCCTGATCAACCGCATCGTGCCGCGCGAATATCTGAATCAGGTTGTCAACAAATACGCGCAAACCATTGCTTCCAAATCGTCTTTGGTGGTCAAGGCAGGCAAGGAAGCCTTCTACGCCCAGGCCGAGATGGGGCTCGCTGACGCTTATGCCTATACCGGCCGCGTGATGGTGGAAAACATGCTGGCGCGCGACGCCGAGGAAGGCATCGGCGCCTTCATCGGCAAGCGCAAGCCGGAGTGGACCGACGAGTAGCCGGTTTGAATGAAGCCGCGCCATTTCATCGTTGAAGGTTCGATGTGGCTGCCCGCAAGCAACTAACGCGGCTGAAAGCGCCCTATCTCAAGCGCATCCTGCTTGAGCCGTCGCGCGTTGCCGACTGGGAGCAATATCCCTGGAGCCTGCCGATTTTCCGCGACCGCGAATTCGAGTTCGAATTCGCTTCGGCCATCACCATCATCGTCGGCGAAAACGGTACCGGCAAATCGACGCTGCTGGAAGCCATTGGCGCGCTGGCTGGCTATGACGAGGCGGGCGGCGGCAAGCGTTATCGTCCGGTAGATCATTCCATCGCCATCGACAAAAGCGGCGCGGCGCTTGCAGATACGCTGTGCGGCCATTGGTTGCCGAAAGTCACCGCAGGCTGGTTCTTCCGCGCTGAATCTTTCTACTCGGTCGCGCGCTATCTCGATAAGGTTGCGCTCGAAGATCCATTCAAGCCTCCGCCGCCCGATTTCCTGTCATGGTCGCATGGCGAAGGCTTCATTCGCTTCTTCGAGGAGCGTTGCCGCCGGCAAGGCATCTACATCCTCGACGAGCCCGAAAGCGCGCTCTCGCCGACCCGCCAGATCGAGTTGCTCAAATTGCTTCAACGCATGGAGCAGTCGGGCACCGCGCAGGTGGTCATGGCCACGCACTCGCCGCTGCTGATGGCTTGTCCGGATGCGCGGCTCTTTCGCATCAGCCGCTTCGGCCTCGACCCGATCGATTTTCAGGACACTGACCATTTTCGCATGATGCGCGACTTCTGCAGCGACCCGGCTGCCTTTCTCGCCGAAGCGCTGTATGAGGACGAGCCATGAATCACGACATTTACGACAACGCCTACATCGCCGGCATTCTGAACTCGGTGAGGACGATCGCCATGGTGGGCGCGTCGCCCAACGACGTGCGGCCGAGCTACTTCGTGTTGAAATATCTATTGGCCAAAGGCTTTTCAGTGTTCCCGATCAACCCCGGCCATGCCGGCAAGGAGATCCTGGGCCGCACGGTCTATGCCAGCCTTGCCGACCTGCCGCAGCCGTTCGACATGGTCGACATTTTTCGCGCTTCCTCGGCAGTGCCCAGCATCATCGACCAGGTGCTGAAGCTCGACCCGCTGCCCAAGGTTGTCTGGATGCAGCTTGGCGTGCGCCATGACGAGGCCGCCGCCCGCGCCGAGGCGGCTGGCATCAAGGTGGTGATGAATCGTTGCCCGAAGATCGAATACGGCAAGCTGTCGGGCGAGATCGGCTGGACCGGCGTCAACTCCGGCGTTCTGTCGTCGAAGAAGCCGTTGATGCGCCAGGGGTTTCAGAGCTTCGGCGTGCGGCAGAAGTAGGCGCCCGGCGGTGCGCGCAAAATTATTCCGGGAAGAAATGGATTTTCTCGGTCGTTCGTCGCAGATCGCGTCCCGAAAGGTATTTTCTTCTTTGCATTCCAACTCGGGCTTCGCCAAGAATGCCCGGCGATTTTTCGAAGGCCAGGAGAGGAAGACTTAGATGACCCGTACGCCCGGTTTCAATACGTTGGCCGTTCATGCCGGCGCCAAGCCCGATCCGGCGACCGGCGCCAGGGCCACGCCGATCTACCAGACCACCTCCTTCGTCTTCGACGATGCCGACCACGCCGCTTCGCTGTTCGGGCTGAAGGCCTTCGGCAACATCTACACCCGCATCATGAACCCGACGCAGGCGGTGCTCGAGGAGCGTGTCGCCGCGTTGGAAGGCGGCACCGCCGCGCTCGCTGTCGCTTCCGGCCATGCCGCGCAGGTGATCGTCTTCCACAATCTGATGCAGCCGGGCGACAATTTCATCGCCGCCAACAAGCTCTATGGAGGTTCGATCAACCAGTTCGGCCATGCCTTCAAGAATTTCGGCTGGGAAGTACGCTGGGCCGAAGCGAATGATCCGGCGACTTTCGAGAGTCAGATCGACGACAGGACCAAGGCGATCTTCATCGAAAGTCTCGCCAATCCGGGCGGCGTTTTCGTCGACATTGAGAAGATCGGCGACATCGCCCGCAAGCATGGCCTGCCTTTGATCGTCGACAACACGCTGGCTTCGCCCTATCTGATACGGCCGATCGAACACGGCGCCGACATCGTTGTGCATTCGCTGACAAAATTCATCGGCGGCCACGGCAATTCGATCGGCGGCGTCATCGTCGACGGCGGTACATTCGACTGGTCGAAGTCGGGCAAATACCCGATGCTTTCGGAGCCGCGGCCTGAATATGGCGGGCTCGTCCTGCACGAGACTTTCGGCAACTTTGCTTTCGCCATCGCCGCGCGCGTGCTCGGCCTGCGCGATCTGGGGCCGGCGATCTCGCCCTTCAACGCCTTCCTGATCCTCACCGGCCTGGAGACGCTGCCGCTTAGGATGCAGCGCCACTGCGACAACGCCGCGAGCGTCGCCGGCTGGCTCTCCAACCATCCCAAGGTCGCCTGGGTGAATTACCCCGGGCTCCCCAGCGACAAGAACAACGCGCTGCAGAAGAAATATTCGCCGCAGGGCGCGGGCGCGGTCTTCACCTTCGGCCTCAAGGGCGGCTACGAGGCGGGCGTCAAATTCGTCGAGGCGCTCGAGCTGTTCTCGCATCTCGCCAATGTCGGCGACACCAAGTCGCTGGTCATCCATCCGGCCTCGACCACGCACCGCCAGCTGTCCGACGAGCAGAAGGTCAAGGCTGGCGCTGGGCCTGACACGGTGCGGCTGTCGATCGGCATCGAGGACGTCAACGACATCGTCGCCGATCTCGAACAGGCGCTCGGCAAGGTCTGAGATGTCGGCATTTCTTACGGTTGATATCAACACCGTCGAACCGGAGGCCGGCGCGCCGGCCCCGGACCGGGTGATCTCGGGCGATCCGAAATTCCGTACCTGGAATGTCGAGGAGCGCGACGGCGGCCTCTATGCCGGCATCTGGGAAGCGACGCCGGGCAAATGGCGCATCTCTTACGACGAATGGGAGTTCTGCCACATCCTGTCCGGCGCCTCGGTGATCGCCGAGGATGGCGGCGAGACGCGCACCGTGCGGGCCGGCGACAGTTTCGTGCTAATGCCGGGGTTCAAAGGGACCTGGGAAGTGCTCGAGACGACGCGCAAGGAATACGTGATCAAGCTTTGAGCGGGCGCCGTCGCTTCTCCATCCTTGGGCCTTCGCCCCGCTTCGCGTCGTTACAGCCAGGGATGACACAGCCGCGTAGGCTTCGCCTCAAAACGTGACCGCAACCCGTTCCAGCCCGTGGAAATGATAAGTGTCGCGGAAGCGTGGCGCCTCCGTCAGGCGCAGATCCGGCAGCCGGTCGAACAGCGTTTTCAGCGACACCTCCAACTCAAGCCGCGCCAGCGGTGCACCGATGCAGAAATGGATGCCGGCGCCGAAGGAGACATTCTTCTGGTCCGCGCGGGCCGGATTGAAGGTGTCGGGCTCGGCAAAAGCCAGGGGATCGTGATTGGCCATGCCGAGCAGAAGCGCGACCATCTCGCCGGGCTTGACCACGATGCCTGGTGACACTTCGATCTCCTCGTAGGCATAGCGCAGGAACATGTGCAGCGGCGCGTCGTAGCGCAGGCACTCCTCGACTGCCGCGACGTTTTTCTCCGGCGTTTCAAAGAACCGGCGTGGATCGCCGCCCTGGGCCAGGATCGAGCGCACCGCATTGCCCGTCTGGTGCACGGTCGCCTCGTGGCCGGCGTTAAGAAGCAGGATGGCCGAGGACACCAGCTCGTCCTCCGAAAGCTTCTGGCCGTTGTCCCGGGCCTCGATCAGCAGCGACAGTAGGTCGTCGCCCGGCTTCTGGCGCCGCTCGGCGACGTAACCGCGCAGAAAGGAAGCGAAATCGCGCGCGGCGCTGTTGGCGGTGTCTTCGATTTCGCGCGTGCGGCCATGCATGTACATGGCCACCATCTGATGCGACCAGTCGAGCAGTTGCGGCCCCATCTCGACTGGAACGCCGAGCATCTCGGCGATGATGGTGATCGGCAAGGGCGAGGCGTAGGCCGGCAAAAGGTCGACGCCGCTTGGCTCGAAACGATCGACCAACTCGTTGGCCAAAGCCTCGATGCGCGGCCTGAGCCGCTCGACCTGACGTGAGACGAAGGCGCGGTTGACCAGCGTCCGCAGCCGCGTATGCACCGGCGGCTCCAGTTCCAGCATGGAATTGGCCTCGATCGCATCAAAGGCCACGAGGTGCGAGCGGTCGTCGCCAACGCCGCGGCTGTCGGGAATACCCGCCGGGTTCTGGCGGCCGAAACGGCGGTCGCGCAGCAGCCGGTTGACGTCATCGAAACCGCCGAAACACCAGAAACCATAGTCTTCCCAGAAGAAGGCGTTGGCAGTGCCGTGCAGGAAGGCATAGGCCTCATAAGGGTTCTGCATGAAGGCCGGTTCGTGCGGGTCGAGATGTAGGCGGCGACTGGTCGGGTCGAAGGCGAGATAGGCTGGCATCATGCTCGATCTTTAGCGCGCCTTGTCAGCGCGATGCCAGACAATGTCTTGGCGCCCGGGACGGAGAAGCGTTGAGCCAGCCGCTAATGACCCGTTTTCAGGATACCCGCCACCTTGGCGGCGATCGCCGCGTCGAGCGCAGGCCAGTTCGCGAGCAACTCGCGCGGAAAGCGGTAGGTGAGGCTGAGATCGTCGCCGACCTGGATATCGCGCTCGCAGGGCGCCAGCGATTCCTCCGCGGTCGGACCGCTGAGGCAACGGGCGACGAACGGATCCTTGCCGGGACGCTCGGCGACGGCCAGCACCTCGTTCAGATAGCCTGATTTTTCGGTGAAAGCGTAAACCGTCGTGCTGCCCGGGCCGGGCGTGCCCGGCTTTTCGATCAGGGCGCTGTAGATCGGCGCGAAACGGCCGCTCATGTCGCGCGACATCATGCGCGGCTCGAACGACAGGAAGATGATCTTCCTGGTCGTCGTGTGGTTGAAGTCGTCGCGCGCGGCCGTGCTGTAGCCGTCCATTTCGGGATAGCGCAGGTAGAGATCGAGCCGCGAGGCGATGCCGTCGCGCCTCGCCTGGTCGAAGCGGATGAAGTTTGCCGGCACGCTGATGAGATTGTTGCCCATGATGACCCGGCGCACTGTCGTGTCATCCGTATAGCCGGCCATGGCGATCGACCGTCCAAGCCATTTGCCGCCGACGCTGATGGCCACCGAAAGCAGCGCCAGCGCCGCGAAGATATAGAAGACTCGCCTCATCAAGGTCGAATCGACGACCTCGAAGTCCCGGCTCTCGGCAGCCGTTGCGTCTCTCATTGGCTCTTCCCCGATCCGTCCGCCTGTCCTCCGGCGGCACAGCCGGCGCGGCATGGCTCTTGCAGCGCGTTGCCACGACTGTGCGTTTTCATGGTAAACGGCTGGTAAACATGGAGCCCGTTGTGCTTGTTCTTTACGGATTTGCGGTTGGTCTAACAGCCTGCGGGTTGGCGGGATCGGCCATGGAACTGTTGTCCGGCCGGCGCCTGGCCTTTGCCGAGCCCTATGTCTCGCCGGTCCATGTCCTGCGTTCGCTCGCGGCAACGGCTTGCGCCGGACCGTTCATGCTCACAAACGAGGCTTTGGCCGCCCGGCGCGAGGGCCGCATCGGCACGATGGCGCTATTGTCCTGCTGCTGCACGGCCATCGCCTGGGCGTTGGCGCTCGGCATCGTGCTCATCGCCATTGCATCCTGGGCCACCGAGAACTTAGGGTCTTTCGAATTCGCTGGTTGAGACGATTCGGAGCCGCAAAATGCCGATCTATGCGATCGATCGCAAAGCGCCTGAGTTCGAGGACGTCGACACGAACTGGATTGCGCCCGACGCCACGCTGATCGGCAATATCCGGATCGGCCGCAATGTCGGTATCTGGTTCGGCGTAGCCATCCGTGGCGATGGCGAGCCCATTACCATTGGCGCCGACACCAATGTGCAGGAACATACGATCATGCACACCGATCCGGGTTTTCCGCTGACCATTGGCGAAGGCTGCACGATCGGCCACAGGGCGCTGCTGCACGGCTGCACGATCGGCGACAACAGCCTGATCGGCATGGGCGCCATCGTGCTGAACGGCGCCAGGATCGGCAACAACTCGCTGGTCGGCGCTGGCGCGCTGGTGACGGAAAACAAGGTTTTTCCGGACAATTCGCTGATCGTCGGCTCGCCGGCCAAGGTGATCAGGACACTGGACGAAGCGGCGATCGAGCGCCTGCGCGCCTCGGCCGCCCACTATGTGGCCAATGCCAAACGCTTCAAGGCCGGCCTGAAGGCGGTATGACGCCGGCGGGCCGCTTCGCTGGTCGTCATACGCGACGGTTATTCAGCGCTTCACGCAGCACAACCACGCCTGCTTCGAAGCCAGTCAGTTCGGCGCCTTCCAGCGCCGTCTCATAGTCGTCGATGCGGGTGCGCAGCGACGGGTCCGCGCCCGAGAGGAGAAGCAACTGGATCGCTTCGGCGTCATGCCGGGAAACCGCATAGTGCAGGGGCGTCCAGTCGTTCACGCCGCGCATATCCGGATCGGCGCCGTGCTCGAGCAGGATATGGATGACGTCCAGCCGGTCAGGCCGTTCCGCCGACAACGCCGCGATGATCGAAGGGAACCCGGCAGGATCTTCGTAATTCGGATTCGAGCCCGCATCGAGAAGCGCGGTGATGAACGCGGCCGGGCTCCAGTAGATGGCATATTCGAGCGGATGGCCAAGGCCGAGCTCGAACGGCATCCGCTCGTCGAACCAGCGCGCGGACCCGCCGAGCGCAACACCGAGGGTCGCGAAATCTCCGGCCTTGAACGCCTCGTCTATGGCTTTGAAAAGCCGATGGCGCTCGCAGTGACCCTCAGGGACTTCCAGCATCGCTTTCATCCGCAATGACCGAGCTATATTGGTTCCTTCCGTCTCGCTTGGAAATGCCGATCGGGCCAGTGGCCCTCAGCTGAGCCCCGATCGTTGCCCTCGAAAGGCACGGCCTGAAACAGCGGAGCCGGCCCCGGGGACAGGGGCCGGCTCCTAAAACCCGGTCGTTGGGGGCCGGGGGGGGGGGGGCGCGACCCGGGGTGGTGACAGGGCCCCCCCCCCCCCCCCCGCGTG
>NZ_JARTVT010000017.1:50907-135480 GCF_029625685.1 Mesorhizobium sp. WSM4976 | reverse complement strand
CCTTAAAACCGCGGCGCGGCCCCGGGGCACTGGGCCGGGCCCAAAAACCCGGGGGGTGGGGGCGGGGGTGGGGGGGGACTCGACCGGGCTTTCTTCCTGGGCCCGCCGCCTCAGCGCGGCGTGCCCGATCGCTTTGGCGCCTTAGCGGACGCTGGCGACCGCATCCTCGCGGCCATCGTTGATCGTCACCCAAACGCCTGAATTCTCAGTCGATTGACGCTTGAGATAGGTGTAGACCGTGTCGTTCCAGGCGAGCACTTTCGGCTCGAGGTTGTCGAGGATGAACTCGCCGAGGCTGGTGCGCACGGTGAGCACGGCATGGCCGTCGCCATTCGGCTGGCGCACCACCGTCATCAACAGATCGCCGGCCGGGATGCCGGCGGCCATCAACTCACGGCGCTTCTCCAGACCATAATCCTCGCAGTCGCCATAGCCATTGTCGGGGTAGGCCCAATATTCCTCGACGCCGTAATTCTCCAAATCGGTGCGCGGCTTGATGCGGGTGTTGACCGAATTGTTGATGTTGATGATCGTCGCCCACAGCTTGCGCGTCAGTTCGACCGGCGGTCCTTTCGGCGTCCGCTCGTTGCATTCGACCGGAATGCGCTGGCAGAAATCATAGTGACCGACCGGCTGAGTGGTGCGACCGCCCGTATGCATGAAAACCGGTCCCGCGCTTGCCGTGCCCCAGGCGGAAAGCTGCATCGCCATTGCCAAGAGCAACAGCTTGCCCCTCGTCATTTTCATTGTTGTAGTCTCCCCGTTTGAGGAGACTGTGCCACGTTGGGATTTATTTGACGCAAAAACCCGAAGCAGACATTGAGTAAAACGCCAGTAGAATAAGCATAAAAGTTGAACTATCGTGATCTTGGGTTATTCAGATTTGCGAGGCCCCGGCGGGGGGGGCGGCCGGCCAAAACCGGGCAACAAAAAACCGGCCGCTAAGGGCCGGTTTGCTTCGCTTGCGGGATGAGCCCGCGTGTGAGCAACTTCAGGAAAGTGTAAGCTCGACGCCTTCGCCCTCTATGACCGCGGCGCGTTGAATTCCTGGTCGAGCGTTTCCGGCCGCTGAATGACCGCGAATTCGATGGCGACGCCGTCCTCGAAATGGCGCACCACCTGACCGCGCATGGTTCCAAGCATGACCTGGATGCCGATCGCCGGCTTGACGTCGATCTCGATCGCCGCACCCGAGAGCGACAGGTCGATGATGCGGCACTGATACTGGCGCCCGTCGGTGAGCTGCAGGACGCTCATCGGATTGCGCGGCGCCACGCGCTCGTGGCGACGATCCTCAGGCAGGTCCAGCTCATGCTTGTTGGCAAGCCAAGTGAGCTGCGCGGCAAGCTTGTCCTTCTTGCGATCGGAAGCGATGACGGTCATTGCGAAACCGTCCTGCGACGTGCGCGTCACGATGCCCTCGACACGGCCGATATGGTCGATATAGGCGATGACCTTCTCGCCCGGCATGCCGATACGGTCGGTGCGCAGCGCGACGTTGCCGGGCGACATGTCGATCACCTGGCATGGATGCTCGGTGCGGTCTTCCAGCATGAAGCGCCCGTAAATCTTGACCCGGACACGCTGAAAGTTGCGCCGCTCAGCTCGTGACGGTGCAAATTCTACCGCCGCTGACCTCATGACTGCCTACACCCCATTGGCATTCCGCGCGACGATGCGTGGAATTTCGCCCGAAAAACTACAGCGAAGCAGGTTAACAAACGGGAAAAATCGGCCGCGAAAGCCCGGGCCTGGAGACACGCGCGACGCGGAAAAATCAGCCTCGAGGGACGTGAAAATCCCGCGCGGCCAAGCTCATTCGTGACGTCCGCCGTCGAGGACGACGAGGTGGCGGATGCGGCGCACGCGGCCGAGCGCCGAAATGGTTTCCGGGGGATCGAATTCGGATGGAACGAGTGAGGGAACCTCGATCGCTGGCCGGTTCTTCAGGAACATCGGTTCCTTGTCGGGATCTATCACCCGGATCGTGTCGATAAGCGCGTCGGCGAGCGGGTCGGCGCCAAGCCAGAACGGCTTTTCAGCGGTGCTGATAATGCCAAGGCAGCGCGGATTCTCGTGCCCCCCATCCAACGGCAGCGCCAGGAGCTCGAATTTGTTAGTGCGGCCGTTGCGGCTGAATCCCTCGTAAGTCATGAAAAGAACCGACTTCTGGTCGAAAACGCCTTGCATGAGCCGCGATACCAGCCGCTGGTCCTTCTCGCGCCACAGCGAAGGAAACGAGAAACCCTTGAGTTCGCGCCCGTAATAGGCGCAGAGCCTCGTGCCGGCCAGCCGGAACACTGCTTCGCCGCGCGTGTCGCGTTCGAGGATGAAGGTATCGGCCAGAAGCGACTTGATGTCGGCCGGCTCCACTTCCGATCGCTTCGGGGCGAGGCGGCCATCACGCAACTGGTTCCAATATTGGAACAGCGCGATCGATCCTTTTTCTTTCATTTCGATTCCGCTCCGCACAATCTGTCTTTTGATGTCCCATCGGCGAACAGACAGGGCGCCCTCCGATGACCTTCATGCGGTGCGGAGCAGGATGCGTGCCAGTATCGTTAACGTTTGTTCACGCCTCGGGGTCGTTAAGGTTAACAAATGGTTTACATTGCGCGCCGCCGAGGCCCGTGGCACACAAAAGTCACTCCAAAACGGTCGTTTCAGTAGCGATCGACAGCACTTCAGTCACGAGTTTACGGGGAGCAGGGGACTCGGCCGGCCGTTCAGGGAAATCCTGGACGGCCTTTTTTTGATTCGACCCTGTTCTGATTCGCCCCTTCGGCCGGGACGCTGTGGCGATTAGCCGTTTGTGATTCGAACGGGCGTGATCTACATGCTCGCCGAAACTCAACTCCCAAACCCGCGAAGGCGCATGAGCGAACCGGTAAGCCCCGCTGAAACCGAACCGCCGCCGGACGAGGCTCCCGAGCCGGGGCGCCGCGAACCGGTGTTCAACCTGCCGCCGGTGGTGTTGGCCGTGATCGGCATCTGCGCGGCTGTCTTTCTGTTGCAGCAATATGTCCTGGACGATACGCAGAACATGACGCTGCTCTACGACGGAGCCTTCATTCCGGTGCTCTACACCGGCAAATATGGCTTCGACTGGTTCCTGTTCACGCGTCCATTCACCTATGCGTTCATGCATGGCGGCATTGCCCACGTTGCCATCAACATGATCTGGCTTGCGGCCTTCGGCTCTCCGCTCGCCAATCGCCTCGGCGCGCTGCGTTTCGCCATATTCTATGCGGTGACCGGGCTGGCTTCGGTTGTTCTGTTCTGGGTGCTGCATCCCTACGGCGAGGTGCCGCTCGTCGGTGCATCGGGGGCGATTTCCGGCATGATGGGCGCGGCCGCCCGATATGGCTTCCGCATCGACCGGTCATCTGGCAGGGCGGCCTTCGCCGGCGAGCCCCTGCCGATTTCGGCCGTGTCGCGCTCGCGCGGCGTCATGACCTTTCTTGGCGTCTGGATGGTGATCAATCTGGCCACCGGCCTGCTCGGCTTCGCGCCGGGCGTTGATGGCCAGATCGCCTGGGAAGCCCATATTGGTGGCTTCATCGCCGGCTTCTTCGGACTGCGTTTCTTCGACCGCGGCTGGCTGGCGCCTAGTCCTTAGGCGCACTTGAAAAGCAACCAATCACGGCGCACGATGTTGCCTAAGCACCCGGTGTCTTCCTAGGGGCGCAGGGGCTCAGAAGCCGGTTGAGGCGGGGAGCCGGCGTCAAAGGCAGTGGAGGACGCCATGACGGTTAAGGCAATTCTTGAAAGCAAGGGCCATGACGTGTTCACGCTCGGGCCCAATGAGAAACTCAGCGAGGCCATTCGCATGCTGGCCGAGCACAGGATCGGCGCGCTCGTCATCACCAATGGCGACAGAAAGATCGTCGGCATCCTCTCGGAGCGCGACATCGTCAGGGTCGTGGCCAGGGAGGGCGCCGCCGCACTCGACATCGCCGTGCGCTCGGCGATGACGCCGAAGGTGAAGATCTGCAACGAAAACCACACGGTCAACGAGGTAATGGAGATCATGACGAAAGGCCGCTTCCGCCATCTGCCGGTGGAGAAAAACGGCCTGCTCGACGGCATCGTCTCCATCGGCGACGTGGTCAAGCGACGCATCGAGGACGTCGAGCGCGAAGCCGAGGAGATCAAGGCCTACATCGCCACAGCCTGAGCGGCAACAGCCGCCGGCTCCCAGCCGGCGGCGTAGTGCGCCCTATCGGTTGTCGAGCTCGGCACGGACGAGTTGGAGCCCGCGTCGGGTGATGCGGTAAAAACCGCCATTCGTCGAAGATACCGCTTTCTTGCGCCTTGGTTTTCGAAAGAGCTCCAGGTCGAAGCCAGGATAGCGCCAGCCGTCGCGGGTCAGGCACTGGACGGAGGCGATGTCCTGCTCTCGTTCTTTTCAATTTCGATACGCCCGCCCTGTGCGAGCAGGTGCAGGATGCGCTTTTCCCCACAGCGCCGCGCGTCCTCTCGGACGCGCAAAAGGACGCTGTGGCCCTCTTGGTTGGCGCATGATCCTTTCCGAAAATCGGTTCCGATTTTCCATTGGATAAAGTACCGGGAAAAACAACAAAAGCCGCCGCCGCGAGACCTCGCGGCACGGGATTTCAGGTTTTTTCCGCCCTGCCTCGCTTACCAGGTCAGGGCTTCACCGGAGTGAGGGTAAGTGGACATCCACTCTCCATTAGAAGGAGTGTCCTATAGGCGAACGTAGCGGAAACGGTCAGCGCGTGGGCTTTACGCTTGTCTCGCAGGGCCGTTTGCACTAGCGAAGTTTCGCATCCAAATATGCGCCTCATGCATATCCGCGAATTTCTAGGTACATAGCCTCCATGAGCATCATCGACACCCGCACCCCCGACGCGAAACGCCTGATCCCCGGCGCCACGGGCGACTGGGAGATCATCATCGGGCTCGAAGTGCATGCGCAAGTGATCTCACAGGCCAAGCTCTTCTCCGGCGCCTCGACGTCGTTCGGCGCGGCACCCAACGCGAATGTCAGCCTGGTCGACGCGGCGATGCCCGGCATGCTGCCGGTCATCAACGAGGAATGCGTCAAGCAGGCTATCCGCACGGGGCTCGGCCTCAAGGCCGCGATCAACCACAAGTCGGTCTTCGACCGGAAGAACTATTTCTATCCGGACCTGCCGCAGGGCTACCAGATCTCGCAGTTCAAGCAGCCGATCGTCGGCGAGGGCAAGGTGATCGTCTCGGTTGGCCCCGACCGCCAGGGCGAGTTCGAGGATATCGAGGTCGGCATCGAGCGCCTGCATCTGGAGCAGGATGCCGGCAAGTCGATGCACGACCAGCACCCGACCATGTCCTATGTCGATCTCAACCGCTCCGGCGTCGCGCTGATGGAGATCGTCTCCAAGCCCGACATCCGCTCGGCCGACGAGGCCAAGGCCTATGTCACCAAGCTGCGCTCGATCATGCGCTATCTCGGCACCTGCGACGGCAACATGGACGAAGGCTCGCTGCGCGCCGACGTCAACGTCTCGGTGCGCCGTCCGGGCGGCGCGTTCGGCACGCGCTGCGAGATCAAGAACATGAACTCGATCCGCTTCATCGGCCAGGCCATCGAATATGAGGCGCGCAGGCAGATCGCCATTCTCGAGGATGGCGGCAAAATCGACCAGGAGACGCGCCTGTTCGACCCGAACAAGGGCGAGACGCGCTCCATGCGCTCCAAGGAAGAGGCGCATGACTATCGCTATTTCCCGGATCCCGACCTTTTGCCGCTGGAGTTCGACGAGGCCTATGTCGACGCGCTCGCCAAGGACCTGCCGGAACTGCCCGACGACAAGAAGGCTCGGCTGGTCGATGTGCTCGGCCTGTCAGCCTATGACGCCTCGGTGCTGGTTTCGGAAAAGCCGATCGCCGATTATTTCGAGAAGGTGGCGGCGGGGCGTGACGGCAAGCTTGCCGCCAACTGGGTTATCAACGATCTCCTCGGCCAGCTGAACAAGGCCGGAAAAGATATTGAAAATGCTCCGGTTTCGCCTGAGCAGCTGGGCGCCGTGCTCGATCTGATCAAGGAAGGCACCATTTCAGGCAAGATCGCCAAGGACCTGTTCGAGATCGTCTGGAACGAGGGCGGCGATCCGCGCCAGCTCGTCGAGAGCCGCGGCATGAAGCAGGTCACCGACACCGGCGCCATCGAGAAGGCCGTCGACGAGGTCATCACCGCCAACCCGGACAAGGCCGAGCAGGCGCGCGCCAAGCCGACCATGGCCGGCTGGTTCGTCGGCCAGGTGATGAAGGCGACGGGCGGCAAGGCCAATCCGCAGGCGGTCAACGACCTCGTCAAGGCCAAGCTGGGCATCGAATAGGGCGATGTTCGTCCGTACCGCCAGCGAGCGCGATCTTGTTGCGGTCCGCGCGCTGCTGGTCGAGACTTGGCATGCGACCTATGACGCCATCTACGGCGCCGAGCGGGTTACGGCGATCACCGACGACTGGCATTCGATCGCCTCGCTCAAGGCGCGGCTGACGCGGCCGAATTCTGAGTTCCTGGTTGCTGACGACGGCAAGCGGCTCGGCGGCATGGCGTTCGCCGCCGCGACCACCGACCCGAAGATCGTCTTTCTGAACCAGCTCTACGTGCATCCGGCCTGCCAGCGGCAGGGGATTGGCCAGTCGCTGCTTGACGAAGTCGAGGCCAGTTTTCCGGAGATGGATACGCTGCGCCTCGAGGTCGAGGAAGCAAATGCCGCGGCGATCGCCTTTTACGAAGCGAACGGGTTCCGCCGGACGGGGAGGACCGCCGATTGCGGCGGCAATTCGGGATTGCCCGCGCTCATCATGGAAAAACGGCTTGGCTAGGTCGGGCACGCCCGATCATCGCGCGGTTTTGATTTGATCGCGCCGATCCGCCTGATGAAACCTGTTTCCCGCAGCGTCCGCACCCGCCACGAGGCAAGGGGCGCCGCCCGCCGAGGGGGACAACATGCCGAGCCTGCCGGAATTGATGCCGACCGAAGTGTCGGACGAGACGTTTGGCGGCGTGACCTATCACGTCGCCGGGGAACTGGTGCCCGTGCTGTCGGTCGACGTGACCAACATGCCGGTCTATTTCGAGCACCACATCCTGCTCTGGAAGAACACCACCATCACCATCGGCCTGAAGTCGCTGAGGGGCGCGCTGAAGCGGATGATCGCCGGCATGCAGATCTTCGTCACCGAGGCCTCCGGGCCGGGTGTCATCGCCTTCAGCCGCGACGGACCCGGCCATATCGTGCCAATCCATCTCCGGCGCGGCGAGGAGATACAGGTGCGCGAGCATCAGTTCCTCGCCGCCACCGCCAGCGTCGATTACAGCTTCGAGCGGGTGCGCGGGCTGGGAACGATGCTGTTCGGCCAGAGCGGCTTCTTCATCGACCGTTTCCGCGGTGAGACCGGTGACGGCATCGTCTGGCTGCACGGCTACGGCAACGTCTTCGAAAAGGTGCTGACGCCCGGCGAAACCATCGACGTCGAACCAGGCGGCTGGCTGTTCAAGGATGCCTCGGTGAGGATGGACACCAGGATCGACAAGCTTTCCAGCGGCTTCTTCGGCGCCGCCATGAATTTCGTCGTCAATCGCTTCACCGGTCCTGGCCGCGTCGGCATCCAGTCGATGTATCTGCATATGCCGTCGGAAGAGTAGGCGTCGCGGAGCGCAGCGGCGACACCCTGCGGATAGGCAGCCGATCGGCCGCGAGCGCTCAGGCGGAGGGAATCTCCACATTGTCGATCAGCCGCGTCGTGCCGAGCCAGGCCGCCGCGAGCAGACGGCCGTTGCGGTTCTGCTGCCAGGGTTCGAGCGTGACGCTCGCACGGGCGGCGACATAGTCGACCTTCCGGAAGCCCACGGAGATGACAGCCTTCGTGGCATCTTCGATGGCGTCGGCTTCATCCGCGCCGGCCGAAAGCGCCGCCGCCGTTCGGCGCAGGATTGCGTTGAGCTGGCGCGCGATGTCGAGCTCGGCGTCGCCCAGATAGGCATTGCGCGATGACATGGCGAGACCGTGCGCGTCACGCACGGTCGGCGCGCCGACGATCTCGACGGGCAGGTCGAGATCACGGCAGAGCTGCCTGACGACGCAAAGCTGCTGGTAGTCCTTCTCGCCGAACACCGCGCAATCGGGCGCCGCCTGCAGGAAGAGCTTGGCGACCACGGTCGCGACGCCGTCGAAGAAATTCGGCCTGAAGTCGGTCTCGAGACCGGAGGAGGGGCCGCCCACCGAGATCTTGGTGGCGAAGCCGGTCGGGTACATTTCCGCCACGCTTGGCGTGAAGGCGAGATGAGCGCCTGCCTCCCGCAACCGCTCGAGATCGCGCGTCAGCTGGCGCGGATACCTGTCGAGATCCTCCGTTGGCGCGAACTGGGTCGGATTGACGAAGATCGAGACGACGCAGCGGTCGGCCCGTTCGAGCGCGATCCTGACCAGTGAGATATGGCCGTCATGCAGCGCGCCCATGGTCGGCACCATGGCGACCCTGAGTCCGGCTAGGCGCCAGTTCCGGACCTGTACGCGAAGAGCGGCGACGCTGTCGGCGACGATTGGAGCGTTCATGTCTCGTCCTTGCCGGATGCCGTCGTGAAGACGTGGTCGGGGCCGGGAAAGGCGCGGCTGCGCACGTCGGCCGCGTAGCGCGCCGCCGCATCTGCTATCACGCTGCGCAAGTCCGCGTATTCCTTGACGAATTTCGGTACGCGGTCGACGGTCATGCCGACCATGTCGTCGATCACCAGGATCTGGCCGTCGCAGTCGGCGCTGGCGCCGATACCGATGGTCGGTATGGAAACGTGACGGGTCAACTTCGCGGCCACGGCCTCCATCGTGCCCTCTATGACGACCGCGAAGGCGCCTTCCTTTTCCACCGCCTCCGCATCGCGCAACAGGGCAGCGATGTTGTCCCGGGTGCGGCCCTTGATCTTGTAGCCGCCGTCCTTTTCCACAGACTGCGGCTGCAGCCCGATATGACCCATCACTGGTATTCCTTCGGCAACGATGGCCGCGATCTGGGCGGCCATGTCGACGCCACCTTCGAGCTTCACGGCCTGGCAGTCTGTTTCCTCGACAATGCGCCTCGCCGCCGCCACGGCCTGCGCCGGCGAGGTCTCATAGCTGCCCGCCGGCATATCGACCACCACGCAGGCATTGGCCGAGCCACGCATCACGGCCTGGCCGTGGGCGATCATCATCTCCAGCGAGGCGCCGAGCGTCGTGGCGTGGCCGTGCAAGACCATGGCGACGCTGTCGCCGACCAGGAGCAGGTCGACATGCGGATCGAGCAGGCGGGCGACGGGATAGGTATAGGCTGTGAGGCACACGATCGGCACGCCGCCCTTGCGGCGACGGATGTCTTCGGCCTTGATCCGGCTGTCGGCGGACGGATCACGGATCAATCGTCATCTCCCTCAAGGCGCGCCCGGAACGGGCAGGTCGAGCTTTAGAAAGCCGGGCAGCGCTTGGCAAGCGGCCCTGCCGCCGACGAAGCGGCTGCATCGATTTAGCGCACGAAGCATTGTGTTCCGGGAGAGGCAAAACTCTTGCCTTCGCGTTTGGGTGACGCCATAAGCAGGGGAAAGGCGCAGCCGCCGCCGCCGCGAGGATCTGGATGAAAACTTTCCTGCTGCAGTTTTTCACCTGGTGGAACAGCCAGACGCTCGGCACCCGCTTCCACACCTGGCGTTTCGGCAAGCGGGTCGGCGAGGACGAAGCCGGCAACGTCTACTATGAAGGCGGCGTCGATTCGGAAGGCCGCACCCGCCGTTGGGTGATCTATCGCGACTATTCGGAAGCCTCGAAGATCCCGCCGGGCTGGCATGGCTGGATTCATCACCGCGTCGACACGCCTCCCTCGAGCGAGAGCTACAAGGCCCGTGAATGGCAGAAGCCGCATCGGGCTAATCTCACGGGAACGCCCGGCGCCTATCGGCCGCAAGGTTCGATCCTGACCAACCAGCATCGCCCGCAAGTGACCGGCGACTACGATGCCTGGACGCCGGGATCGTAATTCTCCGGATCGCAATCCAAAGCGCCGCTTCGATCCTTTATCGCCACAATTGGCGTTTAGCTGCTTGCTGACTGCGCAGCCATGACTAGCCTTGGGCATTGAAGAATCACCCGGGCACAACCACCGGTATTTTGCATGAGCTCTTCTAAGCAATTACAGGAAAAGTGCGCAGCGGTTTTCCGTCCGGAATTGCGACCCAGGGTTCCGGGCCAAACCTCAAAGGCGCTGATCGCTGCGGCGTCTCTTCTGGTTGCCTCCACGGCAGGCTTCGCCGCCGCGCAGGCGCCGGCCCCTGCGCCGGCTGCCTCCGAGCGTATCACCAATCCGGTGGCCGAATTCGCTGGCATCGACAAGATCACCGGCCGCATCATCACCTTCGACGTCTATGTTGACGAGACCGTGCAGTTCGGCGCTTTGCAGGTCACGCCTCGCGTCTGCTATTCGCGGCCGGATACGGAGCAGCCGAAGACCGATTCCTTCGTAGAGGTCGACGAGATCACGCTCGACCGCAAGATCCGTCGCATCTTCACCGGCTGGATGTTTGCCGAAAGCCCTGGTCTCAACGCCGTCGAGCACGCCGTCTACGACGTCTGGCTCAAGGGCTGCAAGCAGAAGTCGGACGTGCCGCCGCCGACCGCGGCAAAGGCCGAGACAGACAAGCCGAAGACCCAGGCCGCCAAGCCCAAGGCTGCGGCACAACCGGCGCCCGAGCCGGCTGACGCTGCCCCCGAGCCTGCCGACGGCGATCCTTCCAGCACCAACTGATCCCGGAACCTGCCCGCCTTTGAGTCGTTCCAACTCGGCAAGGCGAGGAGGATCCACGATGACCGCCACGAAGCCGATCATGGCCAACAAGCAGGAGCTTCTCGACATCGAGAAGGGCTTCTGGACCGGCGATTCCGCCTATTATGAAGCCAATGCCGATGTGGAATGCCTGGTGGCGTTCCCGCAGATGGCGCAGGCAATGGCCAACGCCGATCTCGCAAAGACCGCCACCAAGCCCAACCGTTGGCGCGACCTCGACATCGAGCTGAAGGGCATGGTCGAGCCGGGCAGCGATATCGTCATGCTGACTTACGAAGCGCGCGCGACGCGTGAGAACGGCGAATCCTATGCCGCGCTGGTCAGCAGCGGCTATG
Organism: Mesorhizobium sp. WSM4976; assembly: GCF_029625685.1. NCBI lineage: Bacteria > Pseudomonadati > Pseudomonadota > Alphaproteobacteria > Hyphomicrobiales > Phyllobacteriaceae > Mesorhizobium > Mesorhizobium sp. WSM4976. Next base: position 124,327 of record NZ_JARTVT010000017.1, on the reverse strand, counting down.
TTCACCGCGCCGACGGCTGGAAGTTGATGTTTCATGCGCAGACGCCAATGGATGCGGCGCAGGGCTGAACTCAAGGATAGAAGATGGCCTCGCCCTTCAGCGCCTCGGTCAACAGCTTCTCATACTGGCCGCGCGGCACATCGATTGCGCCGAAGCGCTTCAGATGTTCGGTGGTGAACTGCGTGTCGAGCAGCGCGAAGCCGCGTGCCCTCAGCCGCTCGACGAGATAATAGAGGCAGGTCTTCGAGGCGTCGGTCTCCCTTGCGAACATGCTCTCGCCGAAGAACACGCGCCCGAGCGAGACGCCGTAAAGGCCGCCAACCAGGCGGTCCTCGCGCCAGGCTTCGACCGAATGGCAGTGTCCGAGGCGATAGAGCTCGACATAGGCTTCGCGGATCGGTGCGTTGATCCAGGTCGAGCGGCGCTCTTCACGCTTTTCCGCGCAGCCGTCGATCGTCGCCTCGAAATCGAAATCGTAACGTATCTCGAATGGGTGCTTGCGGATCGTCTTCTTGAGGCTGCGCGGGGCGTGGAACCCATCCAGCGGAATGATGCCGCGCGTTTCCGGCCGCACCCAGAACACTTCCGGGTCGTCGGCGCTCTCGGCCATCGGAAAGACGCCCGAGGCATAAGCCCTGAGCAGCAGGTCGGTCGGGATGCGATAGCCAGGCGCGTAGGGGCGGGTCATCGCATCCCCGTGCTATTCACCCTTGGCCAGGTATTTTTCCAGCCAGTGGATATCGTAGTCGCCATTGGCGATGTCGGGATTGCCGACAAGGTCACGGAACAGCGGCAGCGTCGTCTTGATGCCGTCGACGACGAATTCATCAAGCGCGCGGCGCAGCCGCATCATGCATTCGACGCGGTTGCGGCCATGCACGATCAGCTTACCGATCAGGCTGTCGTAATAGGGCGGTATCTTGTAGCCGGAATAGACACCGGAATCGACGCGGACGCCGAGACCGCCGGGGGTGTGGAAATGCGTGATCGTGCCGGGCGAGGGCGCGAAGGTGCGTGGATCCTCCGCATTGATACGGCACTCGATGGCATGGCCGTTGAACTTGATGTCTTCCTGCCTGACCGACAGCCCGCCGCCGGAAGCGACGCGAATCTGCTCATGCACCAGGTCGATGCCGGTGATCGCTTCGGTCACCGGATGCTCGACCTGCAGGCGGGTGTTCATCTCGATGAAATAGAACTCGCCATTCTCATAGAGGAATTCGATCGTGCCGGCGCCGGAATAGCCGAGATCGGCGATCGCCCTGGCGCAAATGCCGCCGATGCGCGAACGTTCCTCGGCGTTGAGCGCGGGCGAATTGGCTTCCTCCCAGACCTTCTGGTGGCGCCGCTGCAATGAGCAGTCGCGCTCGCCGAAATGCACGCCACGGCCGGCGCCGTCGCCGAACACCTGCACCTCGATATGACGCGGTTTCTCCAGATATTTCTCGATATAGACGGCGTCGTCGCCGAAGGCCGCGCCCGCTTCCGACTTTGCTGTCTGCAACGCGACTTCCAAGTCCGCTTCGGTGTGCGCCACCTTCATGCCGCGGCCGCCGCCGCCGGCGGAGGCCTTGATGATCACGGGATAGCCGATCTCGGCCGCAACGCGCTTGGCTTCCTTCTCGTCGCTGATCGCGCCGTCGGAGCCGGGCACGACGGGAATGCCCAGACGCTTCGCCGTGCGCTTGGCCTCGATCTTGTCGCCCATGATGCGGATATGGTCGCCGGATGGGCCGATGAAGGTGATGTTGTGCGCGGCGAGGATATCGGCGAACTTGGCGTTTTCGGACAGGAAGCCGTAGCCCGGATGGACGGCGTCGGCGCCGGTGATCTCGCAGGCGGCGACGATCTGGTGGATGTTGAGGTAACTTTCGCGCGAAGGCGGCGGGCCGATGCAGACGCTCTCGTCGGCGAGCCGGACATGCATGGCGTCGGAATCCGCGGTCGAGTGGACCACCACCGTCTGGATGCCGAGCTCCTTGCAGGCGCGCAGCACCCGGAGCGCGATTTCGCCGCGATTGGCGATGAGGATCTTCTGGAACATCTGTTGGCTGTTCCTACTCGAGGACCACCAGCGGCATTCCGTACTCGACCGGCTGGGCATCCTCGATGAGGATCGCCGTCACCGTTCCAGCGCGCGGCGAAGGAATCTGATTCATCGTCTTCATCGCCTCGATGATCAGAAGCGTCTGACCTTCCTTCACCCTCTGGCCGATCTCGACGAACGGCTTGGCGTCGGGCGAGGGGGCCAGATAGGCTGTGCCGACCATCGGCGAAGGCACGGCGTTCTTCGACTGATCGGCAGGCGCCGCGGCGGCGTTGCCGGCCGGCTGAGCCGCAGCGGTCACTGGAGCAGCGGCGAGCGCCGGCAGGGGCGCGGCAACCGCGTGGACAGCCTGCGACTGGCGCGACACTCGCACCTTGAGGTCGCCGAGCTCGACCTCGATCTCGGTCAGATTGGTGTCGTTCAGAATGCCCGCCAGATCGCGGATCAGCTGCTGGTCAACACCGGTCTTTTTTATCGACATTTTCGAGCCTTCTGTTTGGGGGCCGGTCACAGGCGTGCCGCCAGTGCCTGAAGCGCGAGCGTGTAGCCAAGCGGCCCGAAACCGCAGATCATGCCGACAGCGACCGGCGCGACCATGGAGACGTGGCGGAAGGGCTCCCGCGCGTGGATATTGGAAAGATGGACTTCCGCGACGGGCAGCGGCGCAACAGAGCGGATGGCGTCGTGGATGGCGATCGAGGTGTGGCTGTAGGCGCCGGGATTTATGACAATGCCTGCAGCCTTGTCGCCGGCTTCCTGGATCCAATCGACCAGATCGCCCTCATGATTGGACTGGCGAAAATCGATCTCGAGTCCCAGTGCGGCGCCCGCCGCCTTGCAGTCCTCGGCGATGGCCGCAAGCGTCTTGCCGCCATAAATTCCCGGCTCGCGTTTGCCGAGCGCATTGAGATTGGGACCGTTGAGGACAAAAATCGTTTTCAATATGCCGACCTTGTTTCACGCCGACCCCAAGCCGGCGCACTGGGCCTCTATAATGGGCATAGTCGCCCGCGAAAAGAGCGCAAGTGCGTTCTTGCGCTGTCCACAGCGGCGGGCTTCTTGCATCCGCAAGCGCTTACAGCGCGCTCTTGGCCTGTTCGATCTTTTCCGCCAGAACCTGCTGGCCGAGCGCTCCGAAGATCACCTCGTTGCCGACCACATAGGACGGCGTGCCGGTGATCGACAGTTTCGTAGCAAGGTCATAGGTGCGCGAAATCGTTTCGGCGATGCGGGGATCCTTCATCTTCTCGCGCAGCGTCGCCTCGTCGGCGCCGAGCGAAAGCGCCACCTTGATGGCGGTGGATTCGGTGGCGCGGCCCTGGCCGCCGAGCAGCGCGGTATGGAATTCGCCGTATTTCTCCGGATGCATCAGGTGGAACGCCATGGAGACGACGCTGGCCTTTTGCGAATCCGGGCTGAGGATCGGGAACTCCTTGAGCACGAAGCGCAGGTCCGGGTCGGACTTGGTCAGGGCCTGCATGTCCTCGATGGCGCGTTTGCAGAAACCGCAATTGTAGTCGTAGAACTCGACTATCGTGACCTTGCCATTTGGGTTGCCGACGACGCCGTCGAAGGTCGAGTTGAATATCTCGTCCTTGGAATTCTTGATGACGCCTAGTGCCGCGAGCCGCTGCTCCTCCTTCTGCTTGGCCTCAAGCGCGTCCTGCACCTCGAGCAGAACCTCCGGGTTCTTCAAGAGATAATCGCGGATGATGCCCTCGACCTCCTTGCGGTCGATCTTGGTATCGGCGGAGGCTTTGGTGTCGGTGGAGGACGTGGCCTGGGCCACCTGCACGGTGTCGGCCTTCGCGGCCTGGGGATTTCCCGCCACGAAACCGAAGGCCAGCATGCCGAGCGCCACCGCCAGGCCGCCGGCACTGCCAAGCAGGATTGCCTTGTTCATTATCGTTGTTCCTTTTGCCTGTCCCGGTGCGCTTTGGTCGCCGCCAACGTCCCGGAGGTTCATTTCCGTTTGTTCGATGGCGTGTAGTTAATGATATCCTGAGCGCGGACCCATTGGGGTTCGCCGCGCTTCAATTTCTGTTGAGCGCGCATGGCGAAGATCTTCGCATTCTTGTAGTCGCCCGCATAGTAGTGACCCTCCGCGGTGGCGAGATCGGCGGCTGGAATGTCGCCCTGTTCTCCATAGGCCTGCGCCAGGAAGCGATAGGCATCGGCATTCTCCTTGTCCCGCCCGACGCCGTTGTTGAGCTGGACCACGGCCTTTTTCAGTGAATCGGGCGTGCCCACGGCCATCAGCGCCTGGCCGAGCGAGACCAGCAGCAGTCCGGAATGCGCTGGATCGAGGCTCACTGCCTTGGCATAGGCGTCCGCCGCGTCCTTCGGCTTGTTCGCCTTCATCAGGATATCGCCGCGCAGTTCCTGGAAATAGGGGTTCTTCGGCTGCTCCTTGATCAGCGCCGCCGTCTTGGCGAGTGCGGCGCCCGGATTGCCGTAAAGATAGGTCTGCTGCGCGTCGCCATAGCGCGACGCAAGGCTGATCGGGTTCTTGCGCATCAGCCGGGCGACGGCCGCTTGGCCCTGCATGTAGGCGGCGATCTTGATGCGCATCATGTCGTGCCGCTGCTGCAGCGCCGGCGGGTCGACAACGTTTACGAAGGGGCTCTGCTTGACCAGCACCTCAAGGTTGGCGATGCGCTCCTGCGGCATCGGATGGCTGATCCGGTAGGGATCCACCTGCGTGCCGGCGAGCGACAGCGCGCTCTGGAAGCGGCCGAAGGTCTTCAGCATGCCCATGCCGGACTGGCCGGTGGCGTTGAGATAGGTGATCGCCGAGCGGTCGGCGGTGATCTCTTCGGTACGCTGATAGGCAAGGATCGAGCGCTGGGCCATCTCACCGCCGCCGGCGGCGACGCCCATGCCGGCGCCCGCCAGGCCCTTGCTGTTGGTGGTGGCGCCGGCAACCATAGCGCCGGCGCCAAGCAGCGTGGCGATGATGGCCATTGTCTTGGCGCGGTCGAGTTGATCGCGCAATTTCTGCTGGTGTCCGCCTGCGATATGGCCTGCCTCGTGCGCGATGACGCCGATGACCTCGTTCGGCGTTTCAGCCGTCACCAGCGCGCCGGTGTTGATGAACAGGCGCCGCCCCGTGACGAAGGCGTTGAAACTCGGATCATTGACCAGAACAATGTCGATGCCGTCATTGGCAAGCCCCGCGGCCTTGAAGATCGGCCGGGCATAATCGCGCACCAGCGCCTCGATCTCGGCGTCGCGCACCACTGGCACGCCTTGCGCGAAGGCATTGACCGAGCTCGATACGGCAACGGCGGCCGCAAGCATAAGTGTCGCAAAACCCCGCGCGGTTCGGCTGAGGGAGGTCGATCTGCCAATCGATGGTCGGAGTCGGCTCAACATAGGTCCACTGGTAGACGAGCGGGCGAAAGATGAAAAGTCGGCGCCGGCAACTTCCTGCGCGCTTGTGATCCCCACATCAATCGGGCATTTGTGCGGCGCTGCCCCTTTAACTAGGGCAGTTCAGGGCAAGTCTGCACTGCGTGCGTCCAGAATTCACCGAAATAGAGCAGTTGAAAGAGGTCAAATGGTCGTTTCGCTTTCGCGCCGGGGAGAGGTCGAGCCCTTCCATGCCATGGACATCCTGGCCGAAGCCAACCGGCTGAAGGCCACCGGCGTGCCCGTGGTGTCGATGGCCGTCGGCCAGCCATCGGATCCCGCGCCGGCCGGCGTCCGCGCAGCGGCGGCCGCGGCCTTAAGGCATGGCCGCATCGGCTACACCGACGCGTTGGGCCTGGCCGATCTGCGCAAGGCCATCGCGGCGCATTATGGCGAGCATTACGGGATCGACGTGGCGCCGTCGCGCATTGCCGTCACGACCGGCTCGTCGGCCGCCTTCAACCTCGCCTTCCTGGCGATGTTCGATCCGGGTGACCGCGTCGCCATCGCCGCGCCCGGCTATCCTGCTTACCGCAACATCACGGCCGCGCTTGGCATCGAGATCGTCGAGATCGAGCTCGGTGCGGACGCCTACCTGCATGCCGATCACCTGAAGAGCGCGCATCGCGATATGCCGCTGAAGGGCGTGCTGTTTGCCAGCCCCGCCAATCCGACTGGTGCGGTGATCCCGGCGGACGAACTTGCGGCCCTGGTGAAAACGGCGGAGGAACTCGGCATCGCCGTCATCTCGGACGAGATCTACCACCGGCTGGCCTATGCGGCACCGGATGTCACCGCGCTGGCGCATGGCGCCGGTGTCACCGTCATCAACTCCTTCTCGAAATACTATTGCATGACCGGTTGGCGCATCGGCTGGATGGTGTTGCCGCACGAACTGGCGCGGCCGGTCGAGCGTATTGCCCAGAGCCTCTATATCTCGCCGCCGGAACTGTCGCAGATCGCCGCGATTGAGGCCTTCAAGGCCACGGAGGAGCTCGAAAAGGTGAAGGCGCGCTATGCCCTGAATCGCGACCTTCTGATGAAGCGCCTGCCCGAACTCGGCTTTGCGCTTGCAGCACCCATGGACGGCGCCTTCTACGCCTTCTGCGATGTCACCCGTCACACCAACGACAGCATGGCCTTTGCTCGCAAGATGCTTGCCGAGGCGCATGTCGCGGCGACGCCAGGGCGCGATTTCGACCCATTGCAGGGGCATCGCACCATGCGCTTTTCCTATGCCGGCAGCCATGACGACATGGTCGAGGCGCTGGCCCGCATCGAACGCTGGCTGAAATAGAAGTCATGCCGGAACTCGAGCAAGCATTGGCGGAAGTCGCCGCCGAAATGGCTGAGCGCACCGATCGCGGCAAGGTGGCCACCTACATCCCGCAACTCGGCAAGGTCGATCCGAAGAAATTCGGCATCGCCGCCGTGACCAATGATGGCCGCGTCATCCTTGCCGGCGATGCCGATCAGCCCTTTTCCATCCAAAGCGTCTCGAAGGTCTTCACCCTCACGCTGGCGCTGGGAAAGGTCGGCGATGCGCTCTGGCAGCGTGTCGGCCGCGAGCCGTCCGGCAATCCGTTCAACTCGATCGTCCAGCTTGAGCATGAGAACGGCATCCCGCGCAATCCGTTCATCAATGCCGGCGCCATCATCGTCTCCGACGTGTTGCTCGCCGGCCATCAGCCGCGCGAGGCGATCGGCGAGATCCTGCGCTTCATCCAGTTCCTCGCCGATGACGAGACGATCATCATCGACCGCGAAGTGGCGGCATCCGAGCGGGCCACCGGCTACCGCAACTTCGCTCTGGCCAACTACATGAAATCCTTCGGCAATCTTCATCATGAGCCGGAGTTGGCGCTGGGCGTCTATTTCCACCACTGCGCGGTCGCCATGAGTTGCCGGCAGCTCGCCATGGCGGGCCGGTTCCTCGCCAACGGCGGCAGGAATCCGGCGACCGGACACTCCGTCGTGTCACCGGGGCGGGCGCGCCGCATCGGCGCGTTGATGCTGACCTGCGGTCACTATGACGGGTCCGGCGATTTCGCCTTCCGCGTCGGCATTCCCGGCAAAAGCGGCGTCGGCGGTGGCATTTTGGGCATCGTGCCAGGGGTGGCTTCGCTTGCTGTCTGGTCGCCCGGCCTCAACGAAAACGGCAACTCCAAGCTAGGCTCCATCGCCCTGGAGAAGCTCGCCCGGATGATGAACTGGTCGATCTTCGCGCCGTAAAAAGCAATTCCGGGACAGTGCGAAGCGGTTTCCGACCTTGCGTGGAAACAAAAAATCCCGCGCCGTATCTGGCGCGGGATTTTTTTAAAAGATCAGTCTAACGACCTGAAAGGCTTAGAAGAAACCCTTGCGCTGCCACCAGCCGGCGCGCTTCGGCCTGTCCTCGGCCTTGGCCTCTTCGGACACGTTCGAGGACACGACGGGAACAACCGGCGCGTCGATCGATTGCGGCTTGCGCCGCGTCGGGTGCGGGTTGGCGGCAGGTTCCGCCTCGGTCGCCGCGGAAGCAGCAGGCTCCGGCTCCGGCTCGGCCGTCACGGGCGCGACCTGAGCTTCCGCCACAGGTTCGGACACGGTCTCTGCCACGGCTTCCTCGGCGGCTTTCTTGGCTCGCGAACGGCGGGGCTTCTTCGGCTTTTCGACTGCCTCGGCATCATCATTGGCGGCCGCGGGAGTAAGAGGCTGCTCGGGCGCGGCTGCTGCCGCCGGCTCGGCTGCGGCTTCTTCATCCCCCGCTGCTTCGTCCTCGACCTCGCCACCGACGGCCTCTGAAGCCTCGTCGTCACGGCGGCTGCGCTTGCCGCCACGCTTGCCGCGCCGGCGCTTCTTGCCGGAAGCATCATCGGTGGCGGTTGCCTCGCCTTCGCCGACAGCAGTCGCCTCCTGAGCTACTTCTTCCGTTGCATCCGCAGCATCGTCGCCGGTTTCGCCAGCTTCCGCCGGCGCCGCCGTGACATCCCCATTATGCTCGCGGTCGCGGTCCCTGCCGCCACGCCGCCGCCGGCGCTTGCGACGCTTGCGATCACGGCCTTCGCCGTCCTCGGACCGTTGCTGGTGCTGGCCCTGCTGCTGCGGGTGGCGCGACTGCTCGGCCTGCGCCGCGACGTCTTCTTCTTCCTCGACGATGATCTCGTCCTCGGGCTCTTCCGGCTCGACATAAGCCGGCAGGCTGCGCACCTCGACGAAGCCTTCCGGCTTCTCGGCAATAGCGCCGCGGAAGATCGCGTAATGCTGGGTGCCGAGCGTTTCATCGGCCTCGATCGTGATCGTCAGGCCGAAGCGGGCCTCGAGCTCAACGAGGTTGGCGCGCTTGTGGTTCAGCACATAAAGCGCCGTCGCGGCCGGCGTGCGCACGATGATGTGGCTGCGCGAATCCTTGAGCAGGAATTCCTCGATCGCCCGCACCACCATCAGCGCCACGGAAGAATCGGAACGCACATGGCCAGTGCCGCCGCAATGCGGGCAGGGCTTCATGGTCGATTCCAGCACGCTGGCGCGGATGCGCTGGCGCGACATTTCCATCAGGCCGAAATGCGAGATGCGGCCGACCTGGATGCGAGCGCGGTCGTTCTTGAGGTGATCCTTCAGCCGCTTCTCGACTGAGCGGTTATTGCGGTTCTCCTCCATATCGATGAAATCGATGACGATGAGGCCGGCAAGGTCGCGCAGCCTGAGCTGCCGCGCAACTTCCTCGGCCGCCTCCAGATTGGTGTGGAGGGCGGTCTCCTCGATCGAATGCTCCTTGGTGGAGCGGCCGGAGTTGACGTCGATCGAGACCAGCGCCTCGGTCTGGTTGATGATGATGTAACCGCCGCTCTTCAGCGTCACCTGCGGCTGCAGCATGCGGTCGAGCTGCGCCTCGATGCCGTTGCGCACGAAGATCGGCGTGGTGTCGCGGTAGGGCTGAACCACCTTGGCGTGGCTCGGCATCAGCATGCGCATGAAGTCCTTGGCCTCGCGGTAACCGTCCTCGCCTGAGACCAGGATCTCGTCGATATCCTTGTTGTAGAGGTCGCGCACCGAGCGCTTGATCAGGCTGCCTTCCTCGTAGACGAGGGCAGGGGCCGTGGATTGCAGTGTGAGGCTTCGGACGTTCTCCCAAAGCCGCATCAGATATTCATAGTCGCGCTTGATCTCGGCCTTGGTGCGGCTTTCGCCCGCGGTGCGCAGGATGACACCCATGCCCTGCGGCACGTCGAGGTCGGTCACGACCTCCTTCAGCCGCTTGCGGTCCTGGGCGTTGGTGATCTTGCGCGAGATCCCGCCGCCGCGCGCCGTGTTCGGCATCAGCACCGAATAGCGGCCGGCAAGCGAAAGATAGGTGGTGAGCGCGGCGCCTTTGTTGCCGCGCTCTTCCTTGACCACCTGCACCAGAAGGATCTGGCGGCGCTTGATGACTTCCTGAATCTTGTACTGGCGGCGGACCGGCTTGCGGCGATTGCGGATTTCCTCGAGCGCGTCCTCGGCGCCAACCGACTCGACCTCGTGCTCGTCCGAATGCGAGGCCGAGACATCCTCCAGCATGCCGCGATCATTGTCGCTGGCGGCTTCGCCGCTCTGCTCGGGCTGATCCGCCTGCGGGACCGCCTCGGAAATCACGTCGGCTTCGACGCTAGCGGCAATCGAGGTGGGGCCACCTTCGGCCGGCTTGTCGTTCTCGTCGTCCGTTGCCTGGTCGCCGCCGGTCTCGGCGGCGGGCTCTTCAGCCGTTTCCCGGTCGGTTTCGACTTCGACGGCTTCGGCGACGATCGAGGCATCTCCTGGCGCGGCATCGGCGGTCTCGCCCCCAGCCTCCTCGCTCCCGGCAGCCTCTGCGGCGGGTTCTTCAAGGGCTGCGGGCCCGGCCGGGCTTTCCTCGCTTTCCGGGGAAGCGTGTCTGTGCTCCCCGCGGTCGCGGTTCTTGCCGCCGCGCCGACGGTTTCGCCGGCCGCCGCGATCGCGCGCCTGCTGCTCCTCGCCGTTCTCCGCTTCCTCATCGTCTTCGTCCTCGGCCTCCTGCGCTTCGGCACGCAGCAGAGCCTGACGGTCCGCGACCGGGATCTGATAATAGTCGGGGTGGATTTCACTGAAGGCGAGGAAACCGTGGCGGTTGCCGCCATACTCGACAAAGGCTGCCTGGAGGGAAGGTTCGACGCGGGTTACGCGGGCGAGGTAGATGTTTCCTTTGAGCTGCTTCTTGTCCTGTGATTCAAAGTCGAATTCTTCGATGCGGTTACCGCGAACGACGACAACGCGTGTTTCCTCCGGGTGGGAGGCGTCTATCAGCATCTTGTTGGGCATTATCTTGTTTCCTGCCGGCAGCCGACGGCCGCAGCTGGCGTGGCAATGCCCGCCGCTGTGCGCCTGTATCTGTGTGCATGCCGGATAATTGAATGTCCGCTAGCCGCCGCTTGAGCGCAATGGCGGTGCCGCCCGCAGCCATTATGGCGCGGTTTGATGCGGACCTTTCCATGATTGCGCTTGAAGCCATCGGCACCCAGCAGAACCTTTTGAACCAAAGCCCGGGCTGAGCCGGACCAGCTTGTTTGCTCACGAAGAGCCGGCGCGGGGCAAACCCGGCCGTTTTTCTCACGCAAGCGATTCCCCCGCCACGGGAGCACGCCTGCGAAAATCGTCGCGACCACCTGAGCCTGGAAGAATGAAGGAGCCGCCTTTGCATCCGACCTTTGGCAGGAAACTGCCGAGGCGAGCGGTTCCAGGATTGCAGTGATCCAACGTCGCTTTTATGATTTGGCGGGATGGAAGGCAACCCCGATTTCGGATGCCGGCAAAAAGTGCTTCCGTTGGGGAAGGTGGCCTTCGCCTCACCCTGTGAAAGGCTTGGTTAACCTTCTCTGAATACCAATCGTTAATCGAATTGGCGGCCTTACGGGCGAGAAGACCGGACGCAATGCGTCAAATCGGGAGCGACGGACAAGAGATGGGACTGGCGGGGAGCGCGGACAAGAGGGGTGGGGCCGCGGCGCATTTCACGCGCATGGCCTGGGCCGCCTTGCTGCTGGCGCTGCTGCTTTGTTTCGCGGCCGCCGCGCATGCCGACGCCCTGCTTGGCGCTACCGGCTACAAGATGGCCGGCGATGCCGCCAAGATGCGCATCGTCGTTAATTTCGACCGCGAGCCGGACGTCAAATGGTTCCTGTTGCGGGGCCCCGATCGCCTGGTCGTCGACCTGCCGCGCACGCGATTCGCGCTTGAGGCCAAGGATGTGAAGCCGCGCGGCCTTGTAAGGGCCGTCCGCTACGGCGATCAGGGACACGGTTCGCGACTGGTCCTCACCGGCAAGGGGCCTTTCGCCGTCGACAAGCTCGACGTGCTCAAGAACGACGACGGAACCGGCTACCGCATAGCCATCGATATGTCGGCCGCCTCCGAACGGGAATTCGACGAGGCTCTCGCCAACCAGTCACTGACCACCGGTTCGACGGTCTCCACCGAGAAAGGCGAGCGGGTCGGCACCGGGCCGATCTCGGCGCCCAGTCATCGCTTCACGGTGGTGATCGATCCGGGCCACGGCGGCGTCGATGGCGGCGCCGAAAGCTCAGCCGGCACCGTCGAGAAGGACGTCACGCTCGCTTTTGCCAAGGAATTGCGCGACAAGCTGGCCGCGGTCGGCAAGTACGATGTCTTCATGACACGCGACGACGACGTCTATCTGGCGCTTGACGAGCGTGTGCGCATCGCGCGCCAGCACGAGGCGGATCTGTTGATCTCGATCCATGCTGATACGATCGCTGTCAAAGGTCTTCGCGGTGCCACGGTCTACACGCTCTCGGACAAGGCCTCCGATCCAGAGGCCCAGGCGCTCGCCGATCGCGAGAACCTGTCCGACCAGTTCGCGGGAATGAAGATCGAGGACGACAAAAAGGAAGTCACCGACATCCTGATCGACCTGATCCGCCGGGAAACGCATGGCTTCTCGATGAGCTTCGCCCATACGCTGGTCGGCCAATTGTCGACCAGTGTCGGCCTCATCAACAATCCGCAACGCTCGGCCGGCTTCAGGGTGCTCAAGGCTCCGGACGTGCCGTCCGTTCTGGTCGAGCTTGGCTACCTCTCCAACAGCAAGGACGAGGCGCAATTGCTCAACGCCGACTGGCGCGGCAAGGCGGCGCAAAGCATAACCAACGCGGTCGCCCTGTTTGCCGCGGCCAAGGCCGGAACGGCGACGGGCGGTTGACCGGCCGCGCCGATCACAACCACCGGGCGTCTACAACCACAAGCGGCCGTTGCATCACGACAACACCCGGCGCTATTATTTAATGACCGAGTCCTCAAATCTCGCGCTGCCGTATTTTGTCCACATGGTCGCGACATGGGTCTGTGATTGCGGATTGGGACCGCCCCGGGAAGCTTGCGCGACTGTCGGCTTCGTTTAGGAAATTCCCGAACCTCGGACTGGAGCGGGCATGATTCGTCTCATCGGCTATTTCTTCGGCATCGGCACGACGCTGGCGTTGCTGGTGGCGGCCGGCCTTGCCCTCTATATCAGCCATGTCGCGAAGGACCTGCCCGACTACGAGGTTTTGGCCAAATACGAACCGCCGGTGACGACGCGCATTCATGCCTCCGACGGCTCGCTGATGGCGGAATATGCGCGCGAGCGGCGCCTCTATCTGCCGATCCAGGCGATCCCGGATCGCGTCAAGGCCGCCTTCATGTCGGCCGAGGACAAGAATTTCTACAACCACCCCGGCATCGACGTCACCGGCCTCGGCCGCGCCATCATCGTCAACCTGCAGAATCTCGGCTCCGGCCGGCGCCAGGTCGGCGCTTCGACCATTACCCAGCAGGTGGCGAAGAACTTCCTGCTCACCTCGGACCAGACCTACGAGCGCAAGATCAAGGAGATGATCCTGGCCTTCCGCATCGAGCAGGCCTATTCCAAGGACCGCATCCTCGAGCTCTATCTCAACGAAATCTTCTTCGGCTTCGGCGCTTATGGCGTCGCGGGCGCCGCGCTCACCTATTTCGACAAGTCGGTCAACGAACTGACGGTCGCGGAAGCCGCTTATCTCGCCTCGCTGCCGAAGGGCCCGAACAACTATCATCCCTTCAAGCACGCGGACCGGGCGATCGAGCGCCGCAACTGGGTCATCGACCAGATGGTGGAGAACGGCTACGTAACCCGCGAGGAAGGTGCCAAGGCCAAGGCGGAGCCACTCGGCGTGACGCCGCGCCGCAACGGCTCCTATCTGTTTGCCGGCGAGTATTTCACCGAGGAAGTCCGCCGCCAGATCATCGCCCGCTACGGCGAGAATGCGCTTTATGAGGGCGGCCTGTCGGTCCGCACCACGCTCGATCCCAAGATCCAGCTCATCGCCCGCAAGTCGCTGCAGAACGGCCTGCTCAAATACGACATGCTGCGCGGTTACCGCGGTCCGGTCACGCATATCGACATTTCCGGCGACTGGGGCGTGCCGCTCGGCAACGTGAAAGGTCTCGAGGACGTGCCGGAATGGACGCTGGCCGTTGTGCTCGACAGTTCTGATGCCGGTCTGACCATTGGCCTGCAGCCGGCGCGCCAGGTCTCCGGCGATCTCGTCAAGGATCGCGTCCAGGGCACCGTCAGCAAGGACGACATGGGCTTCGCCATGCGCCATTTCGTCAATGGCAAGTCCGTCAGGGCGAAGTCTCCGGCGGAGGTGCTGGAGCCCGGCGACGTCGTCTTCGTGCAGAAGAATGATGGCTCCGACAACACCTATATGCTGCGCCAGGTGCCCGAGGTCGAAGGCGGTCTCGTCGCCATGGATCCGCATACCGGCCGCGTGCTTGCCATGGTCGGCGGATTCTCCTACGCGCAGTCCGAGTTCAACCGCGCGACCCAGGCGATGCGCCAGCCCGGCTCCTCGTTCAAGCCGATCGTCTATTCGGCAGCGCTCGACAATGGTTATACCCCGGCCTCGGTGATCATGGACGGCCCGATCACCATCCAGAGCGGCAACACCACCTGGACGCCGAAGAACTATGACGGCACTGTCGCGGGGCCGGCCACCTTGCGCTCCGGCATCGAGAAGTCGCGCAACCTGATGACGGTGCGGCTCGCCAACGACATGGGCATGAAGCTGGTTGTGGAATATGCCGAGCGCTTCGGCGTCTACGATCATCTGGCGCCTTATCTGCCGATGGCGCTGGGCTCAGGCGAGACGACCGTCATGCGCATGGTCTCGGCCTATTCGATCATGGCCAATGGCGGCAAATCGATCAAACCCTCGCTCATCGACCGCATCCAGGACCGCTACGGAAAGACGGTGTTCAAGCAGGATGAGCGCGGCTGCGAAGGCTGCAACGCAACCGAATGGAAGAACCAGCCCGAGCCGGAGCTGGTCGACAATTCCGAGCAGGTGCTCGACCCGATGACGGCCTACCAGATCACTTCGATGATGGAAGGCGTGGTCCAGCGCGGCACCGGCGCCACCATCGGCGAGCTCGGCCGCCACATCGCCGGCAAGACCGGCACCACCAATGACGAGAAGGACGCCTGGTTCATCGGCTTCACGCCAAACCTCGTCGTTGGTCTCTACATGGGCTACGACACGCCTCGCGGTCTCGGTAAGGGCGCCACGGGCGGCGGTCTCGCCGCGCCGATCTTCAAGGATTTCATGCGCGTGGCGCTGGATGGCAAGCCGAACACCGACTTCCAGGTTCCAGACGGCATGAAGCTCATCGCCATCAACCGCAAGACCGGCATGCGCGCCGCCGAAGGCGATCCCAACACCATCGTCGAGGCGTTCAAGCCCGGCACCGGCCCGGCCGACAGCTATTGGGTGATCGGCATGGGCGCGGATGGCTCCAACGGCTCGGGTGGCGCGCTGTCGCCACAAGCCAACCAAGCCATCCAGGACGGCGGCGGCGGGCTCTACTGACGTCTCGATAGCTCTGAATGGGCTGGCGTCTTACCTTTTCCGGAAACCGGATTCCGCTTTTCGGGATCACGGTTGAGCCGGCCCATTTCGCTTTACAGGCGGCGATGCCGTGCCTATGTATCGCGCCTATTCCGAAAAGACCGAAAAGAACAGGACCGAACGAAAAGCCATGCGCGCGGAAACGCAAAACATTGTCGACGAGATCAGGCAGGCGATAACCCTGCTGAGGAGGCATCTTTGACTGGGATCAGGCTGTAAAGCGGCTTGAATATCTGAATTCGCGCGCCGAGGATTCCAGCCTCTGGAATGATCCGATCGAAGCGCAGAAGCTGATGCGGGAGCGCCAGGGACTGGAGGACGGTATCGCCGCCGTGAAGGGGCTGACCCAGGCGCTGGAAGACAATATCGGCCTGATCGAGCTCGGCGAGGAAGAGGGCGACGACGGCATCATCGCGGAAGCGGAGGCTGCGCTGCGCTCGATGCAGGGCGAAGCGAAGGCCCGGCAGGTGGAGACGCTGCTCTCCGGCGAAGCCGACGCCAACGACACCTACCTCGAAATCCATGCCGGCGCAGGCGGTACCGAAAGCCAGGACTGGGCTTCGATGCTCCTGCGCATGTACACGCGCTGGGCCGAGCGCCGCCGTTTCAAGGTCGAGGTGCTGGAAGTCCATGACGGCGAAGAGGCGGGCATCAAGTCGGCCACCGTACTGATCAAGGGCCACAACGCCTATGGCTGGCTGAAGACCGAGTCCGGCGTCCACCGCTTGGTGCGCATCTCGCCTTACGACAGCAATGCGCGGCGCCACACCTCTTTCGCCAGCGTCTGGGTCTATCCCGTAATCGACGACTCGATCGAGATCAACGTTTCCGAAGCCGACGTGCGCATCGACACCTATCGTTCATCGGGTTCGGGCGGCCAGCACGTCAACACCACCGACTCGGCGGTCCGCATCACCCATCTCGCGACCGGCATCGCGGTTGCCTGCCAGGCCGAGCGCTCGCAGCACAAGAACCGCGCCAAGGCCTGGGAAATGCTGCGCTCGCGCCTCTACGAGGAAGAGCTGAAAAAGCGCGAGGCGGTCGCCAACGCCACGGAGGCGTCGAAGAGCGACATCGGCTGGGGCCACCAGATCCGCTCTTATGTGTTGCAGCCCTATCAGCTCGTGAAGGATCTGCGCACCGGCGTTGAAAGCACCTCGCCGTCGAGCGTGCTCGACGGCGACCTGGACGATTTCATGGAAGCCTCGCTCTCCCATCGCATCGAGGGCGGCGCGGGCGAAGCGGTGGCGGACCTGGATTAGGAGACCTGGCGCCGCATGGATGAGCCGGTGACGCGCAAACTTACCGGGAAATGCTTCTGCGGCGCCGTCCACTATGAAGTGGCGGACGAATTCGTCTATGCCGCGAACTGCCACTGCTCCAACTGCCGGTGCACGACGGGGTCGGCGTTCAAGCCCTTCGCCGGCATCGGGCGCGACAAGTTCCGCCTCACCACTGGCGACGACAGGCTGCTGATCTACGGCGACGAAAACGGCCATGACGCGCATTGCGGCCACTGCGGCTCGCTCGTCTATTCGTTGGTCCGCGATGGCGCCTACGTCCATGTCGCCATGGGGACGCTGATGGACGATCCAGGCATTCGGCCGAGCGCACATATCTTCGTCGGTTCAAAGGCGCCGTGGTTCACGATTACAGACGACCTGCCGCAATATCGTGAACATGCCGAGGGCTGAAGGCCGGAACCTCCGTTGGCGGAACTTCGTTCTTAGGCACCCTGGGCGTAGGCCGTGGTCTGGTTGTTGCCAGCCAGGTCTGCGCATCCTTTCCGTCGCCGATGCTTGAAGCCCGGCGCGTCGCCATGGCGCGCCCACTTCTTGCGCTGGCTATGGAATCAGCTCAGCATCCGAGCTGTGGGATAGAAGCATTTATGGCCGGACGCGGCATAAACTGCGACTGACGATCCGGCCACTGGGAAGACACGTTCCGGGAACGGGCAAGCTGAAACGCTTGATGCTCGAAAGGAACGTTTCGATGTCTGCTGCCATATCAAGATCGGCCCAAGCCGTTCGACCGGCTGGCCGACTTTTGTTCTCCCTGTTCGCAATTGGAGCCATCTCGGTGCTGGCGCCGCCGGCCGTCGCGCACGACGCACAACCCACGGCGGCCATGCCGCAGGGCTGGAAGTACCCTTTTGCATGTTGCGCCAACTTCGACTGCAAGGAAGTGCCGCAGTCATCGATCAGCGAGCGGCCCGAAGGCTATGTCATAAAAGGCACGGGCGAGGTGGTGGCCTACAGCGACAAGCGGGTCAAGAACTCGCCCGACGGCGAATATCATTGGTGCGCGCATCAAGCTGGGCTCGACGCCGGCAAGACCATCTGCCTATTCGTGCCGCCGCCCTCTTACTAAAGCATATCTCCCGAAAGTGGGAACCGGTTTCGGGATAAAGACATGGGTAACATCAAAGACCTAAAGCACATGGAGCGAATCCGAAGAATCGCGACGGCTTCAGGCTGCTAAAGGTGCTGCGGAAGAGGGCCAAGCGCAAGCCTGACCCATAGCGGTAGAACGTCTCTATCCTTGCCGACAGACGGTTGTCAGGACGGCTTCTTTATGTTGCTTTGCCGCAGCGGGCGCGGCGGACAACGGAGGGGTGAGTTCATGACCATCAAAGGTAGCTGCCACTGCAAGGCGACAACCTTCGAGGTCGCCGAGGCGCCGCAGACGGTGACGCAATGCACATGCTCGTTTTGCTCCAAGCGGGGATCGCTGTGGGCCTATTATGTGCCGTCGCAATTCAAGCTCACAAGCCCGCCGGAGAACGTCTCCTTCTATCGATGGGGCTCGAAGACCGTGAAGCATGGTTTCTGCGCCGTTTGCGGTTGCGGCACCTTCACCGAAACGCCCGACTGGTCGACCGGGAAGCCGGATTTCGACAATCCCAAGATCAGCGTGAATTCGCGGCTGTTCGACGATTTCGATGTGGACAAGGTCGAGGTGGTGGTCATCGACGGCAAGAATCTGTGGTAGAGCGAAGCGAGAACGGCCGACGGGTTTTGCGGCCGCATTCCCGTTCCGTTTTTCGCCGCATTTCATGCTACAAGGCTGCGGAAGGGCTGATTTGGCGTGGCCGCAAGGGCTGCGAACTGGAGAGGGACCAATCTCATGAAGAAGACCGTGCTCGTCGTCGTGGCGACGGCTGTGCTGGTGAGCGCCTGCACCACCACCGATCCGTATACCGGCGACCAGAAGATTTCCAACACGGCGGCCGGCGCCGGCCTTGGCGCCCTGGCAGGCGCCAGCCTTGGTCTGCTCGCCGGCGGCAATGACCGCCGCAACGCCTTGATTGGCGCGGGCATCGGCGCGCTCGCAGGGGGCGCGATCGGGGCGACCATGGACCAGAACGAGGCCGAGCTTCGCCGCCAGCTGCAGGGCACCGGCGTCAGCGTCACCCGCAGCGGCGACCAGATCATCCTCAACATGCCGTCCGACATCACTTTCAACGTCGACCAGGACGCGGTGAAGCCGGGCTTCTATCCGGTGCTGAATTCGGTCGCGCTGGTGCTGAAGAAGTTCCGTCAGACCACGGTGGACGTGTTCGGCCACACCGATTCGACCGGCGGCGACCAGCACAATTTCGACCTGTCGCAACGCCGGGCGCTTGCCGTCGCCAATTATCTGGCCGGCCAGGGTGTCGATCAGCGCCGCTTCGCGGTGACCGGCTTCGGCAAGACGCGTCCGATCGCATCGAATGCCACGGCCGCCGGCCGCGAGCAGAACCGGCGCGTCGAAATCCAGCTGTCGCCGCTCACCTGAGAAGGCCGCGCCAACAGCGCAGCGCCATCAAGGCAAAACGGTCCCGTACGGGGCCGTTTTTTTGTCGGCTCGGTCCAAAGATGGGTCGAAGGTCTTAGGACATTAGCTTTTCCTAATTCGTGCTTTTCAAATCCAGGGAAAGGACTAACATCCTGCTGTTCCAGAGGGGATGGGGCGGGCAAAACGGCCGCGCAATCAGCATCTGCCGCCCCGGTCTTGCACGGCCAGATCAAGGGAATCTGGGAGGAATGCATGAAAAGAACAGCTCGCCTCGGGCGCTGCGGCGTCCTCGTTTTGACTGGCCTTATCGGCGCATGGCTCGGAGCGGCTACGGCTCGGGCGGAGGACGCCAACAAGGTCGACATCGAAGCCCTGAAGAAATCGCTGGCCAAATATGAAGATTACACGGCCGCCATCCGCGACCTCTATTTGTCGACCGAAGGCTGCGTCTACTATGCTGGCGAGAAGATAGACGGCGCGATGTACTATCCGAAAGGGGCCATGGGGATCCATTTTGTCAACGTCCCGAGCATCGGCAAACCGCTCGACCCGATGAAGCCCAACGTCCTGATCTACGAGCCGACCGGCAAAGGCCTGAAGCTGGTTGGTGTGGAATGGCTGGTGCCGTTGACGCCGGACGTGAAGGAGGTTCCGACGTTGTTCGGCCAGAAATTCATGGGGCCGATGGAAGGACATTATCCGCTCATCCCGAGGGAGTTTGTCCACTACGACCTGCATGCCTGGCTGTTCAGGGACAATCCGAACGGCATGTTCACCCCCACGAATCCCAAGGTGAAATGCACCAAGGCCGAGTTCCCGATGCTGGAGAAGCCGACCAAGATGATGCCTGGTCCAATGTAGGACAGGGTGAGCAAGCAGCTTAAAAAGAAACGGCCCTGTTTGGGGCCGTTTTCATTCCTGCTCGTACTGGCGGGAAGCCTCAGACTTTCGCGACGATCCGCATAAAGGCCGGCACGTCGTCGCCGAAACCGACGGTCGCGTCGTCTTCCTCGCGATGGCGGCCCGGGCGGTCGCGCTGCGGGCGGGCATCGCCGCGCTGTTCCTGACGGTTGCCGGAGCCCTTGCGCTCGTTCTCGGAACGGATCGCATCCTTGCGGGCGCGGCGTTCAGCGATATCGGCCACTTCGGCGATCGGCTGCTCGTCGCGCACGGCTTCAGGAGCCTCGTCGCGCTTGGCGTGACGGTCCTTCCGGCGCTCGCCGCCTTCTTTTCGATCGTCCTTGCGGTCGTCGTCCTTGCGGCCGGCCCGGCGAGGCGCGCCGCGGCCACGGCGCGGCTGCTCCTCGCCCTCGCTCTCGGTCACGGTCGACAGGTCACCGTCATGCCATTCGATCTTGGTTCCGATCAGCCTCTCGATGGCGTCGACATATTTGGTGTCGGCGCGCGTGGTGATGGTGAAGGACTTGCCCGCGCGCCCGGCGCGGCCGGTGCGGCCGATGCGGTGGACATAGTCCTCGGCATGGATCGGCACGTCGTAGTTGAAAACGTGGCTGACATCGGGAATGTCGAGGCCGCGCGCGGCGACGTCCGAGGCAACGAGATAGCGTAGCTTGCCGTCGCGAAAATTGTTGAGCATCTGCATGCGCGCACGCTGGTCCATGTCGCCATGCAGCGCGCCGGCATCGAAATCATGCTTCAGCAGAGAGCGGAACAGCTCCGACACTTCGACCTTGCGGTTACAGAAGATGATGGCGTTCTTCAGGTCGGCGTCTTCGGCCTTGATCAGATTGCGCAGCGTCTCGCGCTTCTCCCACGGCTTCTTGCCGGATTTCACCAGGCGCTGCGTGATGCTGGTCGCGGTGGATGCAGCCTTCGAGACTTCCACCCGTACCGGCGCATGCAGGAATTTCTCGGTGAGCTTAGTGATCTCCGGCGGCATCGTCGCCGAGAAGAACAGCGTCTGGCGCGTGAACGGGATCATCTCGCAAATGCGCTCGATGTCGGGAATGAAGCCCATGTCGAGCATGCGGTCCGCTTCGTCGATGACGAGGATCTCTACGCCATTGAGCAGGAGCTTGCCGCGCTCGCGGTGGTCAAGCAGGCGGCCGGGCGTTGCGATCAGCACATCGGCGCCACGTTCAAGCTTCTTGTCCTGCTCATCGAAGGAGACGCCGCCGATCAGAAGCGCGATGTTGAGCTTGTGGTTCTTGCCGTATTTGATGAAGTTTTCCTCGACCTGCGCGGCGAGCTCGCGCGTCGGCTCGAGGATCAGCGTACGCGGCATGCGGGCGCGTGCCCGGCCTTTTTCCAGGCGGGTCAGCATCGGCAGCACGAAGGAAGCGGTCTTGCCGGTGCCGGTCTGGGCGATGCCCAGCACATCCTTGCCGAGCAGCGCATGCGGGATGGCGCCGGCCTGGATCGGAGTCGGCTTGGTGTAGCCGGCATCTGAGACTGCGGAGAGGACCTTGGGCGAAAGGCCGAGGTCTGAAAATGTCAACGCTTCTTGAGCGGTCGTGATGTCTGAGGACAAGTGTTTGTTGTCTTTGGCTGGTTCGGGAAATCGCAACGCGTGTTGCGGCAGGCGCCACGCGCCTGCGAGATCGCGGTTGCAGTTAGGCGCAAGTCCGCGATTTGTCAACAGAAACAGCCGCGAATCCCGGTGATTGTGAAAACGTAACCTTAATCGCGATGCTTAAAGCGCGTCGCGTTGAAACGGAATCAGGCTACGCGCTTCAAGTCTTTGCTTGATGCATGTCGTTTTCCCAAAACCGCTTCGCACTTTTGAGCGACATGCATTGATCGAACCAGAATCGTTGCGCCGGCTCAGTATCGGAACTGCTCGGCAAGGATGCGTTCATTCCAGGAATGGTTCGGATCGAACAGCAAAGTTGCCGTAGCCGTCGGCGATTCCCGCACGGTGACCGAGGCCACCGCTTTGACCTCGGTATGGTCCGCGGCGGCATTCACCGGACGCTTTTCGGCTTCCAGTATGTCGAAACGCACGGTCGCCTTGTTGGACAGCAGCGCCCCGCGCCAGCGGCGCGGCCGGAAAGGGCTGACGGGCGTCAATGCCAGGAGCGGCGCATCGAGCGGCAGGATCGGCCCGTGAGCCGACAGATTATAGGCCGTAGAGCCGGCGGGGGTGGCGATCATGACGCCGTCGCAGTTCAGCTCCTCCAGCCGCACCTGGCCGTCGATGGTGATGCGGATCTTCGCCGTCTGGTAGGACTGTCGCCACAGTGCCACTTCGTTGATGGCCAGCGCCAAAACGGATTCGCCGTCATGCGTCACTGCGGCCATTTCCAGCGGACGGATCGTCTCGGCGACCGCGGCGGCGACGCGTTCCTCGAGACCACCGGCGCGATACTCGTTCATCAGGAAGCCAATGGTGCCACGGTTCATGCCGTAGACCTTCTTGCCGGTGCTCATCGTGTCGCGCAGCGTCTGCAGCAGGAAGCCATCGCCGCCCAAAGCCACGATGATGTCGGCCTCGGCAACCGATATCTGGCCATAGCGCGACGACAGGCTCTGCAACGCTGCCCGGGCGTCGTCAGTGTCGGAAGAGACGAAGGCGAAACGGCTGGCGGCTTTGCTCATGGCTCCCGGAGGGCGACCATCTGCGGGGCCGCGCCGGCGACGGCGTAGCATGCGTCGCCTGTATCTGTGAAGGGCGCAGCGGCCGGCTGGCCCACCCGGCAATCGCGCTTCGTGACAGCCGCGACATGAATGTGATGGCCACAATGGTTAAGAGGAAGCTTAAACACTCGTAAAGCCGGATCGATCATGTTAGCCGACAGTGGATGGGTTGGCGGGGGCTGGCCAGTCGAGAGACCTGTCTATTGCCGGTAACGCGTCTGATCATAGTCTTCCTGATGATGGGAAGTTTCGCGCTGATGTTCGCGGAACTCGTGCGTCAGTCGGAAGAGATGAGCCAGCGGCCGCAGCCGACAGTGTCCCGTTGCGGTGACGCCACGGGAACGCCTTGCCCGCAACGGGCGCTGTAGGCTTCGCTTCCCCTCATCGTTCAGCCGCCCTGCAGGTGGCAGCCCGCTTTGCGTTTGCCCGCGACATATTCGTCGATGAGTTGCCGGTAGCGCACCTTGCCGAAGCTCGGGAAATGGCCGCCATGCACGACCGAGACATCGAGCTCGCGCAGGGCCAGCAGTGTGTCGACATAGTCATCGATATCGGAGTGGTAGACGTCGTCGATCAGCGGTCCATCATAGACGATGTCGCCCGACAGCAGGATGCCGGTCTTTTTCTCGTACAGAGCGATGCCGCCCGGCGAGTGACCCGGCGTGTGGATGACCTCGAAGGCGCGATCGCCGAGATCAATCACGTCGCCATGCTCAAGCAGTTGGCCGGCGGGGGCCGGCGGGATACTGTAGCGTGCCCTGTCCCATCCCCGAGGCAAACGATCGAACATCTCCTCATTGGCGTAACGGTCCGCCACCGTCCATTCGTTGCGCGGATCGGCGAGGATTGCAGCTTCCGCCGAATGCACGCAGCGATACGGGAACTCGTGATGACAGCCGATATGGTCGAAATGGGTGTGGCTGGCGACACAGGTGAGCTTGCGCTCGGTGACCAGCGGCACATGGTTTCTCAGGCTGAAATGGCCGAGGCCGGTGTCGAACAACAGGTCGCGGTCGCGCCCGCGCACATGCCAGATGTTGCAGCGGAAGAACGGTTTTATCCACGGCTCATGGATGAGCGTGACGTCGTCGCCCATGCGGATTGTTTCGTACCAGTCCGGAGCCTCGATGACCGGAAGCATGCCCATGGATCAGTCCGCCAGCAGGATGATGTCTTGAGCGTTGCATGAAACCGCTATCGTGTCGCCTGCCTGAACGGTGGCGGAAGCGGAAGTCTTGGCGATGAACTGCAGTGCCGGATCCAGCGTCGACGTGGCCAGCACGCGCTTGAAGCTGCCCTGGAAGACGACGTCGCCGACCTCGGCGGCGCCGAGCGCGACATTGCCTTTCGCTTCGGTGAGAACCAGGTGCTCGGGCCGGATCGCGAGCGCGACCGTGGCGCCGGCAGGTGAGGCGCCGGGCAGTGAAATCGGCCCGACCGCCGTCGAGGCCGTGACGATCCCGTTCTCCGCTCCGGTCACGGTGCCGGCCAGGATCGTGCTTTCGCCCATGAAGGTCGCCGAGAAGCGCGTCTTCGGCCGCGCATAGACGCGCTCGGGCGGCCCTTCGTCCTCGATGCGGCCGTCATTCATCACCACGCAATGGTCGGCCAGCGCCATCGCCTCTTCCTGGTCATGCGTGACATGGACGAAAGCGGTGCCGACCCGCTTCTGGATCGCCTTCAATTCGTCCTGCATCTGCCGGCGCAGTTTTAGGTCGAGTGCGCCGAGCGGCTCGTCGAGCAACAGCACCGCGGGCTCGATAACAAGTGCCCGGGCCAGCGCCACGCGCTGCCGCTGGCCGCCGGAGAGCTGATGCGGCTTCTTGTCGAAGGCGGCCGCCAGGCCGACGAGAGCCAGCGCATCGCGCGCCTTCGCCGCCCGGGTCGCGCCGTCGACACCCTGCATGCGCAAGCCGAAACCTACATTGCCGCCGACGCTCATATGCGGAAACAGCGCATAATCCTGGAACACGGTGGTGGTCGGGCGCTTGGCCGGCGGCACGGCGGTGCAGTCCGCGCCCCGGATGAACACCTTGCCTTCGCTGGGCGTGACGAAGCCGCCAAGGATCGACAGCAGCGTCGTCTTGCCGGAACCCGACGGCCCAAGCAGGATCGTGTAGCTGCCGGGGTCGATCGCCAGCGAGACGTTCTTCAGCACCGGCAGCTGGCCGAACTGGTGCGAGACGTTGCGGATGTCGACGAGGGGCGCGCTCATGCCGGCTTTCTCCGCAACAGCGTCAGTTCGAAAAACACCACCAGCACGATGGAGACGGCAAAGACCAGCGAGCCGACGGCATTGGTCTTGGGGTTGAGGCCGGAGCGCAAGAGGTTCCAGATTTCCACGGGCAGCGTCGTCTCGAAGCGGGTAAGCAGGAAGGAGATGACGAACTCGTCCCAGGAAAAGGTCATCGACAGGAAGAAGCCGGCGAAGATCGCCGGCGCCATCACCGGCACAGTGATCATCAAGAGCACCTTCCATTCGGCGGCGCCCAGGTCGCGCGCGGCGCGCTCGATGTTGATCTGGTGATCGCCCATCTGGCTGTAGATGATGGCGAAGCAGAGCGGCAGGTTGATCACGACATGGCCGATGCCGGCCGCTACAAGCGATTTCGGCACGCCGGCCCAGTTGAACAGCACCAAAAGCCCCATGCCGATGATCAGGTAGCTAACGGTGAGCGGCAGCGTGATCAGACCGCGCAGGAAGGCCGAGCCCGGCAGCACGAAACGGGCAAAACCCCAAGCCGAGAGGAAGCCGAGCGTGACCGAAGCGAGCGAAGAAAGCACCGCCACCAGCAGCGAGTTGACCAGCGCGGAGGTCAGCCGCGCGTCGGAAAGCACCGCCTGATACCAGCGCAGCGACGGGCC
This sequence comes from Mesorhizobium sp. WSM4976, assembly GCF_029625685.1. Taxonomy (NCBI): domain Bacteria; kingdom Pseudomonadati; phylum Pseudomonadota; class Alphaproteobacteria; order Hyphomicrobiales; family Phyllobacteriaceae; genus Mesorhizobium; species Mesorhizobium sp. WSM4976. The sequence goes on along the minus strand of NZ_JARTVT010000017.1, from coordinate 98,716 downwards.
GGTGAAGGGCGGAATCGGGAAGGAGGTCGCCTGCAGCGAGAAGAGCACCAGCACGACCACCGGCAGGAAGATGAAGCCATAGATGGCGATGGCGTAAAGCCAGGCGGTGAGGCGGACGAGGGCGCGCATGATCAGGCCCGCTCGATCTTCAGCCAACGCGCGCAGGCGAGATAGGCGATGGTCACCACGGCCATCAGGATGATCGAAAGCGCCGAGGCCAGCGGGAAATCGCCGCGCCGGCCGATCTGCATCATGACAAGCTGCGGCATGACCAGCTCGTTGTTACCGCCGAGAATCTGCGGCGTGATGTAGTCGCCGATGCAGAGGACGAAGGTGAGGAAGGCGCCGACCATGATGCCGGGCAGGGTGAGCGGCAGCACGACATGCAGGAAGGTGCGCACCGGCCCGGCGCCGAGATCGGCGGCGGCCTTGCGGTAGCTCGGGCTGAGCTGCTTGAGATTGGCGAAGATTGTCAGCGTCAGCAGCATGACGAAGAAATGCACGAAGCCGGTGACGGTGGCTAGCCGAGTGTTGGCGAGCTGCAGCGGCTCGGCGACAAGGCCGGTGCCGGTCAGCGCCCGGTTGACGACGCCGTTCTGCGCCAGCACCAGGAGCCAGGAATAGGAGCGCACGACATAGGACGTCCAGAACGGCAGCACGGCCAGGATCAGCGCCAGCCGCTGCCAGCGCTCCGGCACCATCTCGGCGAGGATCCAGGCGAAGGGATAGGCGAGCAGAATCGAGATCACGGTGACGGTTCCCGTAACCTCCAGCGAGTTCACCATCGCCCGCCAGTAGGAGGGATCGGTGAAGAACTGGCTGTAATTGGCTATAGTGAAGCCGCCGCCTTCATGCGCCGTGAGGCTGGAAAACCCCATGGCGATGAAGGGCAGCACGAAGAAAGCACAAGTCCATGCCAGCGCCGGCGTGACCAGCGCCCAGGGCAGGGCACGCGAGTTGCTTCCAAAAACGCTCATCGGCCGATTTACTGCGCCTGCAGCATCTCGGTCCACATGTCCTGCATCTTCTTGTCGAGATCGGCGTTCGGCGCCGGATAGGCCTGGGCGCGGGCCAGGAAGCCCGGCTGCTCGTCGAAGCGCAGAATCTTCTTCTGCTCGTCGGTCAGCGCGGCCTTGGTGTTCGCCGGCATCCCCCAGTAGCAGGAGGACGTAGCAAGCCGCGCCTGGCCCTCCGGGCTCAGTATGTACTGGATGAACTTCAGCGCCATGTCCTTGTTCTTGGAATCCTTGAACATGGCGAGCGACTGCGACCACAGCACCGCGCCTTCCTTCGGGATCGAGAAGTCAAGCGCCGGGTTCTCCTTGGCAAGGCCGGCCGTCACCCACTCGCCGCCGCCGACCAGGATATCGACCTCGCCGGTGGCGAGAGCCGTCTGGCTGGCGGTGACCTCGCCGACCAGCTTGGCGTTTGCCTTCATCTTGAGGAGCTCGGCCTTCAGGGCCGGCAGGTCGGCTCCGGTGAGGTCGGCGGTCTTCTTGCCGATGGCCAAAGCCGCCATGCCGATCACCGGCAGGTAATAATCGTAGATCGCGACCTTGCCCTTGTATTTGTCACTGGTGAGCGAGGTGAGCGACTGCATGTCAGCTGGGTCGACCTTGGTTTTGTTGAAACCGATCGTGTTGTAGCCGAATTTTTCGGTGATGCCGTAGCGCTTGCCGTCGACGATGGTCGACTTGTCCATCTTCACTTCCGGGAAGAGATCGGCGAAGGGTAATTTGTCCTCGGGCAGCGGCTCGAACAGGCCCTTTTCGACGCCGCGCGGCACGTCGGTGCTGTCGATCACCATCACGTCCCAGTCCCCGGGCTGCGACTGGTCGACGATGGCCAGACCCGCGCCGGTGCCCTCGAATTCCTTGACGTTGACCTTGACGTCGTTGGCCTTCTCGAATGGCTCGAGCAGAGCCGGATCGGAGTGGTCGCACCAGATCAGCGCATTGAGATCGGCGGCCTGGGCGCTGCCCGCCGCCATGAGCAGCGCCGCGCCCGCGCAGGCGGCGGAAAGATGGGACTTCAGGTTGGAAAGCGGATTCCGGGCGGTGGTGGTCATCGAGTGTTCTCCCTGCCTTGCTGGCTTGTTGGAAGAAAAGTTGAACCAATTCTAAAATTGAGTCAATTATGATTTTGTGGCAGAGAGGCCGATATGAGCGGATTGCGCGAACGGCAGAAGGCGGACCGGCACCGCCGCATCATTGATGCGGCCACCGCGCTGTTTCGCGAAGCCGGCTATGAAGGCGCCAAGATCGAGGCGATCGCATCACGTGCCGAGGTCTCGATTGGCACCATCTACAATTACTACCAGAACAAGGGCGACATCCTCGGCGCCATCGTGTCGATGGAGGTGAACGAGGTACTGAATGCTGGACGCGGCGTGGTCGCCAGCCCGCCGGCCAATGTGGGCGACGCGCTGGACACGCTGATCGGCATCTATATCGAGCACTCGCTGAATTATCTCAGCAAGGAGATGTGGCGCCAGGCGATGGCGATCTCGACGCAGCTGCCAGACAGCCCCTTCGGCCAGGCCTACACCGCGCTCGACCGGGAACTGACCAGGCAGATCAGCGCGCTGATCGCCCGCCTGCAGGAGATTGGCCTGGTGCGCCCGGACATCGACGGGCCGGCGGTGGGCGAACTGATCTTCAACAATATGAACATGATGTTCATCGAGTTCGTGAAGCGCGACGAGGCAAGGATACCGGAGCTGAGGGCAGCGATACGGCGGCAGAATAGGGTGCTGGTGGCGGCGATTGGGGAGTGAGGATGTCAGCAGAAGGCAAGAGACATTATCGCCTGAAGGATTAACAAGGCGGCCGCCTCCTGCTTGGCTCTTGAGTTGAAATTGAAATATGATACAACTTTTAAGGGCATCAAAGGGGCGGGAAGACAAATGGGGTCGTTTTCGATCTGGCACTGGGCGATCGTGCTGCTGCTGATCGGCGTGCCTGTCTTTTTTGCCCTTCGCTCGGCGAGCAAGCCATCGCAGAATCCGAGCGATTTGGTTGGATTCGGCGGTTGGCTGATGCTCTTGGCGATCGGGCAAGTTTTGTCGCCTTTTCGCACGCTAGCTGAGCTGTTCTCCTCGAGCGAGGGTTACAAGCAGCTGATACCGCTGCCCAACGGCCCTTTGGCCGTCTGTGGCGAGATCGTGCTGTTGCTGGCGTTTGCAGGGCTTCAGGTGGTCGTTCTTTTCGCAATGCTGCGGTGCAGCCCGCGTTTCAAGGGGCTGTTCCTTTGTCAGTGGATTGCGATTCCCGTCGTGTTCATCCTCGACGCAGTTTGGACTTCGACTGTTCTTGGCATTCCAATCAGCCAGATCCTTGCAGCGGATGCGCTGGTCGCGGTCATAGTATCCTTCGCCCTCACGGGCATTTGGGTCGCCTATGTCTACAGATCCATCCGGGTGAGAAACACGTTCGATAAGGCCGCGGCAACCGCAGAGATCGGGACTGCCTTTCAGTGAGGAGCGAGGAGCTCGGCTCGTCGCATGGGTGCCGGCGGTCCTCCTTCGTCAAGGCTTCGGTGGACACTCGTTCGGGTGATCCGTCGAAGCTGGAAGAGCGAAGGATGGTGCCCCCGGCAGGGATCGAACCCGCGACCTTCGGTTTACAAAACCGCTGCTCTACCAGCTGAGCTACAAGGGCACGGCGCTCCGGTAGCATATTTCGTGCGCCAGTAAAGACAAAACTCCGTTTTGGGTTGCCAATGGATGCCGTGGCTTTGCCAACCTGCTGAAAAGCGGCGCGCCGCTTCCTATATCCCCGCCAGCGTGCAATCGCATCGAACGGGGTGCCGCATGATCAGATTCGTCATCGTCCTGCCGCTCATCGTCGTGACCTGGCTTCTCCTGGTGAAGGTCGTCAGCGACCTGAAGAAGGCCAATATCGACTGGACCGGCGTTGCCACCTTCATCGGCTTCATCGTGCTGGCCTTTTGGCTGAGGCATGTCACGGGAATGGGGTGAGGGGAGTGAGCAGGGACTAGGCAGTAGGCAGTAGCTGAGCTTCAAGTTCCCTACCTCGAACCCACCACCACGGCGAAGTGATCATCTTCCTTTGGCGAGACGTCTTCAAAGTGGCGGCTCGAGCCGCCCTTCTTTGCATTCCGAGGAACGGCCCAACCCACGGCTGAAGCCTGGCAAAATCGCCGGCGAAAAAATCGCGAAAAATCTTCGAACCTTTTTGCGGCCCGCCGCGACCCATGGTCAAGAGGCGGATGGTTCGCCTCTCCAACGAAACCCAGGAGATCGTCATGTTCAAGCGCACCATCGTTTCGGGCCTCATCGCCACGACCGTCGCCGCCGGCTCGCTCGTCGGTACCGTCCAGCCTTCGGCTGCTCACAACCATCACAATCGGGAGCTCGGCATCGGCATTGCCGCCGGCGTCGGCGGCTTCGTCCTCGGCAGCCTGCTATCCCAGCAGCAGCCGCGCCCGGTCTATGTGGAGGAAGACGGCTACGACGGTTCCTGGCATGTTCGCCGCTGCATGGCCCGCTACGGTAGCTATGACCCGGAAACGAACACCTATATCGGCTACGACGGTTACCCGCACTATTGCCATCTGTAAGAAAGGGCGGACCACGAAAGAGGGGCTTCACGCGGCCCCTTTTCTCGTGTTTTAGCTTTAGACAGTAGCCTGATTGGTTTGATTTGAAGCGGATAACTCTCCTGCCTCGACCGATTTAGGCATTGGGCTTCAGCTCGGCATCGCCAGTCCGACCGCCTTGCAGGCGCCGCTCACCGAGGCGTCGTTTATCGCGACGAGCTCGAAACTGTTCCCGGCATCGGGATAGACCTTACCGATGAAAGGCTCGTTACCCCCGGAAGAACCCTTGTCGTCGACATAGCCGCACACAACGATCTCCTGGCGGCCGTTCAAACCGCGCTCGCCGGCAAGCATCGTTCCGAACTTGGCGCCGAGCGGGTTCTTCAGGTGCTGGCGGACGCCGGCCGTGATGATCTCCTCCAGGGCCAGCGAGATCGGAACGGGATCGACGAGCGGGTTGCTACTGGGGCTGCCGGTGGGGTCGACCGGCACCGGTGCCGCCGCCACGCATCCGCAAAGGGAAGCGACGGGCAGAAGGAAAGCTGTTTTCCGCATACGTGCCCTTTCGCATGCATCCGGACACCCCGGCAAGGCGGTCCAGTCCGTCGTCCGGCCTGGCTGTGCCGGGTAGGCTCCTGCCAGGCAACCAGCGATGTACAGCGATTTTGCAAGCGTTTAGTCTGCCTTTGGCGCCAAGGAGGGTGCCATAGACGAGCAGCATCCCAAGGAAGAACGGGTCGAGCCGGTTTTCCGCAACGGCATCATCACCATCGTCGGCCCTCCTGCTTGCGTTTTCGCTGGGCTTCATCACGCATTGGGCGGCGAGCCCGATCCCATGGTAGACCTACCATCTGATTGCCGTCCTGCCAATCTTGGTCGGCATCGCGCTGCAGATCCGGGCGCTTGCCATCCTGCTCGACATCAAATCCCTGCAGCGAAGCATTCATGATCGCGCAAGTCGGATATTCATCGCCGACCTCATCCTGGCGGCCTGCGGCGTCGGGATGGCGATCCTGCTCGACTTCTTCGAGGTGGCGGCCAAGAGCGCCTTGCCGGGCGCGTCCTAATACGCTTTCACGCCGCCGATCATCTTCGTCACCTCGACCGCGGCGTCGCGCACCAGCGGGCCGATCTCGGCCAGGCGTTCAGGCGTGACCCGCACCGTCGGCCCGGACACCGAAACGCCGCCGATCGGCTCGCCATATTCGTTGAAGATGGCCGCGGCCACGCAGCGCATGCCGGGATGGCGTTCCTCGTCATCGACCGACCAGCCGCGATGCTTGATGGTGGCGAGATCATGGGCGAGCGCCGAGATATCGGACAGCGTCTTGTCGGTGTAGCGCTGCAAACCTGCCTTTCGCAGGATCGCCGCGACCCGCTCCGGCTCGAGATGCGCGAGCACCGCCTTGCCTATGCCCGAAGCATGGAAGGGGCTGCGTGTGCCCGGCCGGAAGAAGGCGCGAATTGCCTGGTGCGTCTCAACCTGGCTGACGAAGACGACACAATCGTCCTCGGCGACACCCAGATTGGCCGTTTCGCCAGTCTTTTCCATCAGTTCCTGCATGACGATGCGGGCGCGGTCGACGAGCTTTCTGCGGCGCAGGAAGGCAGCACCCATGCGGTAGGTTTCGACCCCGACCGACCAGAGCTGGTCGGTCGTGTCGAACTCGACCATGCCGTGGTTCTCCAGCGTGGTCAGCATGCGATAGGCGGTGGAGGCGGCGATGCCGCTTTGCGCCGCGATCTCGCTCAGCGACAGGCCGCTGGCCTCGGCGACGATCGCGAGGATCCGCAGCGCGCGGTCGAGCGACTGCACCGACGCCGCTTCGGAGGGACCATTAAAGGCGCGCGGCCTGCCGCGCTGGCGTTTTTCCGTCGTTTCCATGGGCGGCATTCTCGACGATTTGCGCTTGGACGCAATGAAAAAGTTTTTCAGTCATTGCTGCAGTGAATTTTCTGGAAAACGAAAAGCGGTGTGAAATCAAATGATAACAGCCACTTTCTCGAAATGAAAAAATATTCTGAAAAAGTTGAAAAATCAAGGACCCGCTGTCACTATCAAGCCAACCAACGAAATGGAGGCTTGTCATGGCCAGGATGCGCGCTATCGACGCGGCGGTTCTCGTTCTCGAAAAGGAAGGCATCTCCAATGCCTTCGGCGTGCCGGGCGCGGCGATCAATCCGCTCTATTCGGCGCTGAAGGCACGCGGCACCATCCGCCACGTGCTTGCCCGCCATGTCGAGGGCGCCTCGCATATGGCCGAGGGCTATACTCGCGCCAAGGCCGGCAATATCGGCCTTTGCATCGGCACCTCCGGTCCGGCCGGCACGGACATGATCACCGGCCTCTATTCGGCCTCGGCGGACTCCATCCCGATCCTCTGCATCACCGGCCAGGCGCCGCGCGCCCGCCTCAACAAGGAGGATTTCCAGGCCGTCGATATCGCATCGATCGCCTCGCCTGTCGCCAAATGGGCGGTCACCGTCATGGAGCCTTATCTGGTGCCGATGGCGCTGCAGAAGGCGTTTCATTTGATGCGCTCCTCGCGGCCGGGACCGGTGCTGGTGGACCTGCCGCTGGACGTCCAGCTTGCCGAGATCGAGTTCGACATCGACGCCTATGAACCGCTTGCTCCCTTCAAGCCGGCGATGACGCGCGGCCAGGCCGAGAAGGCGCTTTCGATGCTCAACGAAGCGGAAAAGCCGCTGATCGTCGCCGGCGGCGGCATCATCAATGCCGATGCGTCCGACCTCTTGATCGAGTTCGCCGAAGTCACCGGCGTCCCGGTCATCCCGACGCTGATGGGCTGGGGTTCGATCCCAGACGACCATCGACTGATGGCCGGCATGTGCGGCCTGCAGACCTCGCATCGCTACGGCAATGCGACGATGCTGGCCGCCGACTTCGTCTTCGGCATCGGCAACCGCTGGGCCAACCGCCACACCGGCTCGGTCGACGTCTACACCAGGGGGAAAAAGTTCATCCATGTCGACATCGAGCCTACCCAGATCGGCCGCGTCTTCGCGCCGGATCTCGGCCTCGTTTCGGATGCGGGCGCGGCGCTGAAGATCCTGCTCGATGTCGCCACCGAGTGGCGCACGGCAGGCAGGCTGCGCGACTGGTCGGGCTGGGCCAAGGAATGCCAGCAGCGCAAGAAGACCATGAAGCGCAAGACGCATTTCGAGCAGGTGCCGCTGAAGCCGCAGCGCGTCTATGAGGAGATGAACAAGGCGTTTTGCCGCGACACCACCTATGTCACCACGATCGGCCTATCGCAGATCGCCGGCGCGCAGTTCCTGCATGTCTACAAGCCGCGCAACTGGATCAATTGCGGCCAGGCCGGCCCGCTCGGCTGGACGCTGCCGGCAGCGCTTGGCGTGCGCGCCGCCGACCCGGACCGCGATATCGTCGCGCTCTCCGGCGACTATGACTTCCAGTTCATGATCGAGGAGCTGGCGGTCGGTGCGCAACACAAGCTGCCCTACATCCATGTCGTGGTGAACAACGCCTATCTCGGCCTTATCCGCCAGGCGCAGCGCGGCTTTTCGATGGATTACGAGGTCAGCCTCGCCTTCGAGAACGTCAACCGCGCAGGCGATCCGGAGGCGGGCTACGGCGTCGATCATGTCGCGGTCGCCGAGGCGATGGGCTGCAAGGCGGTCCGCGTGAAGAAGCCCGAGGAATTCGCCGGCGCCTTCAAGGAAGCGCAGCGGCTGATGAAGGAGCACCAGGTTCCGGTCGTCCTCGAATCCATTCTAGAGCGCGTCACCAACATTTCCATGGGCACCGAAATCGACAAGATCACCGAATTCGAGGAACTTGCCGAGAGCCATGAGGATGCGCCGACGGCGATCGTGATGCTCGACTAGCGGAAAGAAGGAGAACAAGAATGCCGCGTTTTTCAGCCAATCTGTCGATGCTCTTCGGCGAGCATGACTTCCTCGACCGCTTCGACGCCGCCGGCCGCGCGGGCTTCAAGGGTGTCGAATATATCGGCCCTTATGATCATGCGCCTGACGTCGTCGCGGCGCGCCTGAAAAAGAACGGCCTCAGCCAGGTTCTCTTCAACCTGCCGGCGGGTGATTGGGCGAAGGGCGAGCGCGGCATTGCCGTGCTGCCCGACCGGGTGCCGGAGTTCCGGCAGGGCGTCGCCAAGGCGATCAGCTATGCCCATGCGCTGGGCTGCGAGCAGATCAACTGCCTGGCCGGCATTGTGCCGCAGGGCGCCGATCGCGCGGTGCTGGAAAACGTCTTTGCCGAAAACCTTGCCTTCGCCGCGGAGAAGCTGGAACAGGCCGGCATCAGGCTGCTGATCGAGCCGATCAACACCCGCGACATCCCCGGCTTCTTCCTGAACTATTCCGACCAGGCGCTGGCGCTGATCGACCGCATCGGCTCCAAAAACCTCTATTTGCAGTACGACATCTACCACATGCAGATCATGGAGGGGGATCTCGCCCGTACCATCGAAGCGAACCTTCCCCGCATCGCGCATATCCAGCTTGCGGACAATCCCGGCCGTCACGAGCCGGGGACGGGCGAGATCAACTATCCCTTCCTTTACGACCACATCGACCGCCTCGGCTATGCCGGCTGGATCGGCGCCGAATACAAGCCGAAAGCCGGCACTGAGGCCGGACTTGGCTGGTTCAGCGAATTCGCCGGGCACGGGAGCGCGGCGGCTTAGAGTCGGCGATGAACAGGTGATCTCACCCCAAGTGGGGAGATGGCCGGCAGGCCAGAGGGGAGGGCGCGAAGGAACGCGACCTCGATAGGAATTACGGAGAACGTCAATGGAAACCATCGGCTTCATCGGCCTCGGCATCATGGGCGCGCCGATGGCGGGGCACCTTCTCGACGCCGGCTACGCGGTCATTGCAAGCGACCACCGCTCCAAGCCGCCGGCCGACATTATCGCCAAGGGGCTGAAGTCAGTCACCGGCCACAATGCGGTGGCGAAGACCGCCGACATCATCATCACCATGGTGCCCGACACTCCCCAGGTCGCGGACGTTCTGTTCGGAGAAAACGGCGTCGCCTCAGGTCTGACCAAGGGCAAGCTCGTCATCGACATGAGCTCGATCTCGCCGATTGCCACCAAGGACTTCGCTCGAAAAATCAACGATTTCGGCTGCGACTATCTCGACGCGCCGGTGTCGGGCGGCGAAGTCGGCGCCAGGGCGGCGTCGCTCACCATCATGGTTGGCGGCGAGGAAAAGGCCTTCGAGCGCGCCAGGCCCGTGTTCGAGAAGATGGGCAAGAACATCACGCTGGTCGGCCCGAACGGCGTCGGCCAGACCACCAAGGTGGCCAACCAGATCGTGGTCGCGCTTACCATCGAGGCGGTCGGCGAAGCTCTTGTCTTTGCCTCGAAGGCCGGCGCCGATCCTGCAAAAGTCAGGCAGGCGCTGATGGGCGGGCTTGCGGCCTCGCGCATCCTCGAAGTGCATGGCGAGCGCATGATCAAGCGCACCTTCGCGCCGGGCTTCCGCATCGAATTGCACCAGAAGGATCTTAACCTGGCGCTGGAAGGCGCCAAGGCGCTTGGCGTCGCGCTGCCCAACACCTCGACCACGCAGCAGCTGTTCAATTCCTGCGCTGCCAATGGCGGCGCGAAGGAGGATCACTCGGCACTGGTGAGGGCGCTGGAGCGCATGGCGGCGCACGAAGTGGCCTAGAAGCGAGTAGCGAATAGGGATCGCAGGCTGGCACCTCGCGGTGTTTCGCTATTCGCTATTCGCTAAGAATTTCCTGGCCGCGTAGAGACTGACCGCCGCCGCATTCGACACATTCAGCGAATGGATGGCGCCCGGCATGTCGAGGCGGGCAAGCGCGGTCACCGTCTCGCGGGTCTTCTGGCGCAGGCCCTTGCCTTCCGCGCCCAGCACCAGCGCAATTTTGTCGCCGTTGAAGCTCTTTTCCAGCTCTGCCGGTCCTTCCGAATCGAGCCCGATTGTCTGGAAGCCAGCCTCGTGCAACTGCCCCAGCGCATCGGCGAGGTTCTTCACCTCGATCTGGTCGATATGCTCCAGCGCGCCGGAGGCGGATTTCGCCAGCACGCCGGATTCCTGCGGGCTGTGGCGGGCGGTGGTGATCAGCGCGCCGGCCCCGAACGCGACCGCTGAGCGCAGGATCGCGCCGACATTGTGCGGGTCCGTCACCTGGTCGAGCACCAGCACCAGCCTGGTCTCGCCGAGCGCGTCGAGACGCTTCGGCTTGAGCGGCTCGGCCTCGATCAGCACGCCCTGATGCACGGCGTCCGATCCGGTGATCCTGTCGATGTCCTTCGGCTCGACCAGCTCGACCTTGAAGGGCAGGGCGGCCAGATCGCCGATCGAAAGCCGCTCGGCGGCGTTGCGGGTCACCAGCATCTTCCTGATCTTGCGGCGCGGATTGTCGAGCGCGGCGCGCACTGTGTGCAGGCCGTAAAGCCGCACCACTCCGTCGGCGGGCGCATCCCCCGGCGGCATCGGCTGGCGCGGCCGGAATGCCGGCGGCCCGCCTGCCTTCTGGTCCCGATGCGCGCGCCTCAGCTTGGCATAATGGGTGTCCTTGCGTGTGCCGGGCTTGTTGCTTTTCTCGTCGCTCATGCGGCCTCTATAGCGGCCTCGTCCGGCTAAGGATATGGCCTGCGGCAATGAATGCGGAACATCTTCGAAAAACCCTGACCGCGCCGGTTGACACCCACCGGCCTTACCGCCATAAGGCGCTTCGCTGATTTCGGAGAAGAACTTACTCGGGCTCCGGATCGGTGCGAATGCCTCGTTGCAGGGCTCCGGCGGCAGACTGGAGAGGTGCCCGAGTGGTTAAAGGGGACGGACTGTAAATCCGTTGGCTTAGCCTACGTTGGTTCGAATCCAACCCTCTCCACCACTGCCGGCCCGGAAGCCCTGAAACGAAAAGTCTCGGACCGAAAAGTGCATGGCGCTTTTCGGGTGAATCCGGTACCTCAGTGCAAGGCGCGGGTATAGCTCAGTGGTAGAGCAGCAGCCTTCCAAGCTGAATATGCGGGTTCGATTCCCGCTACCCGCTCCAGATTGCTTCTCTGCTGTCTGAAAAGGGACCGCCGCGCAGCATGGCGCGCGGCGCGTTCCGATCTGTTCGGCCCCTAGCTATTGAAGGCCGAGGCGACTTGATGGTTCTGCGGGACCTGGCCGTTCGGCGTAAGCTTGTCGACGATGCCGGGCAGCGCCGTGGAGAGTTGCTGCAGCAGCTCCTGCTCGTTCATACCGGTGCGCTGCGCGATCTCGCGGATTACCGCCGGACCGAGCGCCGAACCGAGATCGCTCGGGTGAATCGGTTGGTTCTGGCCGGTGCCGACCCAGGAGTCGGCGACGTTTCCGTGGCCGGCATCCCTGAGCTTGCCGAGCAGGCCGCCGAGACCGCCGAGCAGGCCGCCATCGGCCGACGCGTCGGTTCCCGCAGGCGTCTGCACCGGCGCTTGTGGCGCGGCCGCTTCCTCGCTTTTGCCGCTGAGCATCTTGCCGACCAAAAGCGCGCCGAGCGCGATCATCAGCGGTTTGGTGATATTCCCGCCGGGGACGGCATTGTCGAAAAGGCCCATCGTGGATCTCCTTGTCCAGCCAGGTCCGCCCGATCCCAGAATGGCGCAAACCGGCGGGATTTCAAGCTGTCTTGAGCTTTTGACAATCATATGACCATGATGGGCGGGGCGGGGAATTTGGAGGGAATCATGGGCATCATCAGCTGGATCATCCTGGGCCTTATCGCTGGCTTCATCGGCAGCAAGATCGTCAACAAGACCGGCCAGGGCATGATCATGGATATCGTGCTCGGCATTGTCGGCGCCATCGTCGGCGGGCTGATCTTCAGCGCTTTCGGCTCGGCGGGCGTCACCGGCCTCAACATCTGGAGCCTGATCGTGGCCGTCATCGGCTCGATCGTCGTGCTGTGGGCTTATCACCAGATCACCGGCAGCCGGTCGCTGTAAAGGCCGACAAGCCGCAGCCATCGGCTGCGGCCATAACGTCGAAATCGGAGACGATCGCGTTCGTGCGATCGTACGGCGACACATTGGCATTGGCCGGCAAAGGATCGGAGATGGCAATTCAGGCTGAGAAGCTCCCGGTCACCTACTATCCCATCCCCAAAAGCGGCTCCAGTAGTATCAAATACGCGCTGATGTCGCTGCGCGGCAAGCAAGCGCCCCTGGCTGACCCCGACAATGAAGTGCAGAGCCACCTGTTCACCAGTTGGGTTGATCCGTTTGCTCCGGTCTATGACGGCCTACGCCACAAGTTCACCATTGTTCGCGATCCGCTGGAGCGGCTTCTCTCTGCCTATTCCAGCAGGGTATTGGACACTAATGTTCTGATGCGCTCGTCGACCAAGGCCGAAATGCTCGAGGCTGTCGGGCTGCCGACCGATCCTGACCTCGACACTTTCATCCTCAACGTCGAAAAATACAGCGCGTCCTCGTGGGAGATACGATTCCATGTCGCATCACCGCGTCATTTCGTCGGCTCCAGCCTTTTCCTGTTCGAGCGCGTCTTCAGGTTTGAAGAGATGAACAAGGTGGAGGCATTCCTCTCATCGGTGAGCGGCAGGGAAATCGCCATACCGAGGCTGCAGGCGGCAAGGAGAAAGGTCAGTCCGTCCGACCTGTCGCCCGCGGCCCTCGCAAAAGCGATGCGCTTTTGCCGATACGACTACGCGTTCCTCGTCGACTACTACGACCCGGCAAGATGGGGCGGCATACCTGACGGCGACCCCGGCGAAACATCCTCCTTGCATGTCAACGGTGATCCGACAGCGTTCCGCGACGGCCGCCTTCTCTATCCGCGCACGCTCCGGAACTTCAGGAATTTCCTCGCCAAACGCCCGCTGGCGATGCGCGTAGGTCACTAGGCCGGTTGGCGCTCGGCGAGCAGCTCAGGCGATAACTGTCGTTCGCCGGCGTCTTTCGTCGAGTGAGACGATCACCAGGCCGCTGGCCATGACCAGCAGGATGCCGCAGACAGCGAGCGCATTGGGAAACTGCCCGAACACCAGCAGGCCGGAAATCACCGCCCAGACGGTGAAGCAATAATAGAAGGGCGCGACCGCGCTTGTCGGTCCGACCCGGTAGGCCATGAAGATGAAGAAATGGCCGAAGATCAGGAACAGGCCGGCACCCGCGATCAACAGCAGGTGGCGTCCTTCGGGCATTACCCATTGCTCGGAGACGAGATGCGCCGCGCCTGAGCCGACCAGCACCACCAGGACCGCGGAGATAGCGACGATCATGCCAGGCACCTCGGCGCCCACTTTGCGGCCGGCTATATCGCGCACCGCCGCGAAGGCCGCATTGCCGAGCGCCAGCAGCGCATAGACCGAAATGCCCCGCATGGTCGGCTGCGCCACCATGAGCGCCCCGACAAAGCCGAAGCCGATCAGCGCGATGCGCGTGGCCCCAATCTTTTCGCCGAACAGGATCGAGGAGCCGACCAGCACGATGAGCGGCGTGACCTGCCCGAGGGCGGTGGAATCCGCAATCTGCATGTTGGCCAGTGCGACGACATAGCAGAGGATCGCCAGCAGCTCGAACAGGTTGCGGCGCAGCACCTTGCGCTCGAAGAGCAGCGGAATCTGCCTCGCATAGCCCAGCATCAGGAGCAGCGGCACGCCCCACAACGTCGCGGCAGCGCCCCGCAGCAGGAGAACTTCGTAGGGCGGCAGCCCGGCGGTCGCGAGCTTCATCATCGTGTCGTTGACGAGGTAGGACCCCGTCGAAACGACCATGAAAAGTGGACCGCGGATATTGGATGGAATGAACTGCATCCGCCGACAAGATCAGAGCGGCGCCGCGACGGCAATGGGCCAGCCCGCGCCTTTGATTTTGCGCGCGGCAGCCCTATATCCGCCCACATCCCCATGAAATCGACCGTTGGTTAGGGTCGAGCGGGAATCCGCTCAGCCACAAGGCACTTGTGTTTTTCGGCCGTTGTCGCTAATCGCCCCGCATTCGACTGAACTGAAGGTCAAGGCCGTCCAAGGAAAGAGACTATGGCAAAAGGTAAATTCGAGCGCACCAAGCCGCATGTGAACATTGGCACGATCGGCCACGTCGATCATGGCAAGACGTCGCTGACGGCGGCGATCACGAAGTATTTTGGCGAATACAAGCGCTATGACCAGATCGACGCGGCGCCGGAAGAGAAGGCGCGCGGCATCACGATCTCGACGGCGCACGTCGAGTACGAGACGGCCAACCGTCACTATGCCCATGTCGACTGCCCCGGCCATGCCGACTATGTGAAGAACATGATCACGGGTGCGGCGCAGATGGACGGCGCGATCCTGGTCGTGTCGGCCGCCGACGGCCCGATGCCGCAAACCCGCGAGCACATCCTCTTGGCCCGTCAGGTCGGCGTGCCTTCGATCGTGGTGTTCCTCAACAAGGTTGACCAGGTCGACGACGCCGAGCTTCTCGAGCTGGTCGAGCTCGAGGTTCGCGAGCTTCTGTCGAAGAACGAGTTCCCCGGCGACGACATTCCGATCGTCAAGGGCTCGGCCCTGGCTGCTCTTGAGGATTCCAACAAGACCATCGGCGAGGACGCCATCCGCGAGCTGATGGCTCAGGTCGACGCTTATATCCCGACGCCGGTTCGTCCGCTGGACAAGCCGTTCCTGATGCCGATCGAGGACGTGTTCTCGATCTCGGGCCGCGGCACGGTCGTGACCGGCCGCGTCGAGCGCGGCGTGGTCAAGGTTGGCGAGGAGCTGGAGATCGTCGGCATCCGTCCGACCGCCAAGACGACCTGCACGGGCGTAGAGATGTTCCGCAAGCTGCTCGACCAGGGCCAGGCCGGCGACAACATCGGCGCGCTGCTGCGCGGCATCGACCGCGAAGGCGTGGAGCGCGGTCAGGTTCTGGCCAAGCCCGGCTCGGTGAAGCCGCACAAGAAGTTCGTGGCCGAAGCCTACATCCTGACCAAGGACGAGGGTGGCCGTCACACGCCGTTCTTCACCAACTACCGTCCGCAGTTCTACTTCCGCACGACGGACGTTACGGGCATCGTGACGCTGCCGGCCGGCACCGAGATGGTGATGCCCGGCGACAACATCACCGTCGACGTCGAGCTGATCGTGCCGATCGCGATGGAAGAGAAGCTGCGCTTCGCCATCCGTGAAGGCGGCCGCACCGTCGGTGCAGGCATCGTCGTCACCATCAAGGAATAATTGATCCGGCACTTGCCGGCTCGACAAGGAAAGGGCGGTCTTCGGGCCGCCCTTTTTCGTTTTGGAAGCAGTATCGGGCGGGCAAGCTCAATTCTGTTGCAAGCATGGTCGCTGCAACTAGTATAGTTGTACCCGAGGGGCTTGCCAGGCGTGGTTTCCGTATTCCGTTCAAAGATCATACGGCGTTGGCGCGGATTGGTGCGGCTAGTGTTGGCCGCTGCCCTGATGCTGGCCGCCTTCGGTGCCGCCGCGAAGGAGGATCCGCCGGACTATGGCCCGACGATGCGTTTCGTCGTCGTGAGGAGCAGCGCGCCGGGCTGCGAGCCGAACTGCCCTGAATGGATTTCCGCCGAAGGCACGATCGAGGCTGGCACGCCGGCGCTGTTCAGGCGTTTGCTGAGCACGCTCGGCGGGCGGCAACTGCCGATCGTCGTCAATTCTCCCGGCGGCAATGTCGATGCCGCGCTGCAGCTTGGCCGCATGATCCGCAAGAACAAGCTCGATATCGCGGTCGGCATCACGGAGTTTTCCGGCTGCCTGCCGGGGACGAAAAACTGCCGGGACAATGACGCAAAGCAGCAGCCCTATTCCGGAGTCGCTTACGACAGCGGCGCGATGTGCAATTCGGCCTGTCCGCTGATGTTTGCCGGCGGCGTCCGCCGCGTCGTCGGTGAATGGGCCTATCTCGGTGTCCACCAGATCACCACCACCTTCCGGCGCGAGAAGCTGCTCTACCGCACCACCTATCGGGTCGTGAACGGCAAGAAGAAGATCATCAGCACCAGGATCGTCAGCCGCAAGAATGCCGGCAGCTATAAGACCTATGAGATGAGCAAGGCGGTCGAGAAGCGGCTGTCGGCCTATCTGAAGGAGATGGGCGTCGAACAGGGCGTGCTGGATGTGATGAAGGCGACGCCCGCCAGCGATATCAGGCAGATCGAGCCCGACGACATGCTGGAGATGAAGCTCGTCACCAGCCTGGATTCGATCGATCTGCTGACCGAGAAGACCATGTGCCGGCGCAATCCCGTACCGGCGAATTGCCGCGAGGTGCCGTCGAACGCCAACCCAGCCGAGGTCGCGAACGTCGAAACCGCGCCTCCGCCCGCTGCTCCGGCCCCGGCGCCCTGGCCGCAGGTCCAGGAACAGGAGATGCGCCTCGTTGTCGTGCGCGGCAGCAATCCGCTCTGCAATCCCGATTGTCCGGAATGGATCTCGGCCGAAGGCACGATCGCCGCAGGCACGGCCGGCAAGCTTCGCCAGCTGCTCGATACGATCGGCGGCCGCAGATTGCCGGTGGTCGTCAACTCGCCGGGTGGCGATGTGCAGGCGGCCCTTGCCGCAGGCCGCCTGATCCGTGAGCGCGGGTTGGATGTCGCGGTCGCCCGGACGGACTTTCTTGATTGCGAACCGGGCAAGGCAGGTTGCGAAGCGACCGATGGGCTCTACAGCGGCCTCACCATCGATGCGGGCGCCCAATGCGACGCCGCCTGCGGGGTGATGATCGCCGGCGGCATCAGGCGCCTTGTCGGCGCGCATGCGCATTTTTTGGTGCATTCCATGGGGATGGAAGAGAAGGTCAGGGCATATCTCGACGATATGGCGATCGGCTCAGGCTTTTTTGCCGCGATGCAGTCGGCCCAATATGCCAAGCACAGGGAACTTAGCCAGGGCGAACTGCGCGAATTCGGGCTCACGACCGGACCGCAATCAGTGGATGCGCTGACCGGGGCGACCATCTGCAGCTCATCGCCGAAACCGGACAATTGCCGAGTGCTGCCGGCCGCCAATGCCGAGGCCGAGGCGCCGGCGAAACTTTAGAGCAATTCCAGGAAACGTGTTTACGGTTTTCCATCCGGAATTGCGTAGACAAGGAGATAACCCGCACTGGCCATCGAGGCAGGTTGAGGCGGGCAGGGCGGTGCCGCTATCCTCCTCGCGCGATTTGCGGAATGGAGGATCGACGATGAGCGCGGAAATTCCGACTTTGTACGAATGGGCCGGAGGCAGCGAGGCGCTCAACAGGCTGACACGCGCTTTCTACGACAAAGTGGCTTTGGATCCGATCGTCGGCCCAGTGTTCAAGACCATGTCGCCGGACCATCCGGCTCATGTCGCCGCCTTCATCGGCGAGGTTTTCGGCGGCCCGAAGACCTACAGCGAGGACCTTGGCGGTCACCGCGAGATGGTGATGCGCCATCTCGGCAAGCACCTGACCGAGGAGCAGCGGCGGCGCTGGATCAGTCTTCTTGCCGACGCGGCGGACGAAGTCGGCCTGCCGGACGACCCCGAGTTCCGGTCCGCCTTCATGGGGTATGTCGAATGGGGATCGCGGCTGGCGAAAATGAACTCGAATCTCGCCGAGACTTGCGATCCTGAGACGGAGCCGATGCCGGCCTGGGGCTGGGGCGTGCCGGGCGGACCTTATAAGCCGCCGGGCGGAAAGTCGTAGGCCAGGCGCGCTTTCCCGGGAACGCAGTCCGTCGCTGGCGAAGATGCAACCGAGAAATCCGCAAAGCTTTGAAAACGGCAGGTCAGTGCTCTTTACAGAGGGCCCGGAAGCTTTTAGGAAGCGCCTGCGCCGAACAAGCGCATGCACGGGCATAGCTCAGTTGGTAGAGCGGCGGTCTCCAAAACCGCAGGTCGTAGGTTCGAGCCCTGCTGCCCGTGCCATCTCCCCCAAAAGTGGCCGATCAACGCCTCCGCGGTTGAAAAGCGGCGGGTGGCTTGCCATATGGCGGAAATTGGGGCATAAGCCCCGCATAGCCGGGACGGGACGACTGGATGGTTCCGAGGCGGCGTTAGGACATAAAGCGGACCCTTGCCACTTGCGTGGATTAAGAATCGGTTTTATGTAGACAGAACAGACACGCGACGCGTGGAGCTGGGAAGCCGGCTTTACGCGTCTGATTTGCGTGGGTGAAATGGAGCGCTGATTCGGCGCCACATTGAACCCAGGCGGCGCGTCCCGGCCAGCGGGATCATCCAGGAGGCCCGGCCAACGGGCCTTGAAAACAGGCGGCACATGGCTTCGAAAACCACTAATCCCTTCACCTTTCTCCAGCAGGTTCGTGCGGAGACGGCAAAGGTGACATGGCCTTCGCGGCGCGAAACCATGATCTCGACCGTGATGGTCCTGGTGTTTGCGGTGATCGCAATGCTCTTCTTCTTCGCGGCCGACATTCTGATGGGCTATGCGATCGAGTGGATCCTGGGTCTCGGGCATTAATTCGGCGGTTTACGGAGAGGTCGTGAAATGACTGCGCGGTGGTATATCGTCCACGCCTATTCGAACTTCGAGAAGAAGGTCGCCGAGGACATCGAGAACAAGGCCAAGCAGAAGGGCCTGGCCGGCGAGATCGAGCAGATCGTGGTGCCGACCGAGAAGGTCGTCGAGATCCGCCGTGGCCGCAAGGTCGATGCCGAGCGCAAGTTCTTCCCGGGCTATGTGCTCCTGAAGGCAAATCTGACGGACGCGGTGTTCTCGCTGGTCAAGAACACTCCGAAGGTCACCGGGTTCCTGGGCGACTCCAAGCCCGTGCCGATCACCGAGACCGAAGCGCAGCGCATCCTGAATCAGGTTCAGGAAGGTGTCGAGCGGCCGAAGCCTTCGGTCACCTTCGAGATCGGCGAAGCGATCCGCGTCTCGGATGGACCGTTCGCGTCGTTCAACGGCGTCGTTCAGGAAGTGGACGAGGAGCGGGCCCGCCTCAAGGTGGAAGTTTCGATCTTCGGGCGCGCCGTGCCCGTCGATCTGGAATTCGGACAGGTCGAAAAGGGCTGATCCGATTGGCCGCGCCGCAAGGCGTCGGCACACCCGCGCCCGCAGGGCGTAGGGGCGGTTGCTTAAAGCGCCGCATGAACGGGTGGGAGGCGAGGGCGGCATAGCCGGCCGTCGGAACCGCACCACCAGACTGCAACCGCCGGTGTCCCGCTAATGGGCCGGCATGAGAAAAGGCAGGAATAGAGATGGCTAAGAAAGTTGCAGGCCAGCTCAAGCTCCAGGTTGCCGCGGGCTCGGCCACGCCGTCGCCCCCGATTGGCCCGGCGCTTGGTCAGCGCGGCATCAACATCATGGAATTCTGCAAGGCGTTCAACGCGCAGACGCAGGAGCTTGAGAAGGGGTCGCCGATCCCGGTCGTCATCACCTACTACCAGGACAAGTCGTTCACCTTCGTCATGAAGACGCCGCCGGTGAGCTACTTCCTGAAGAAGGCCGCCAACCTGAAGTCGGGCTCCAAGGAGCCGGGCAAGACCAAGGTCGGTACGATCAGCCGCGACAAGGTGCGCGCGATCGCCGAGCAGAAGATGAAGGACCTGAACGCAAACGACGTCGAAGCGGCCATGCGCATGGTCGAGGGCTCCGCCCGCTCGATGGGCCTGGAAGTGGTGGGCTAAGATCATGGCAAAGATTGCAAAGCGTGTTGCCAAGAGCCGCGAAGGCATCGATCCGAACAAGGCTTACGCGCTCTCCGAGGCGCTGCAGCTGCTGAAGGACCGGTCCAAGGTGAAGTTCGACGAGACCGTCGAGATCTCGATGAATCTCGGCGTCGACCCGCGTCATGCCGACCAGATGGTCCGCGGCGTGGTCAACCTGCCGAACGGAACCGGCCGCTCCGTGCGCGTCGCGGTGTTCGCCCGTGGCGACAAGGCCGAGGAAGCCAAGGCCGCCGGCGCCGATATCGTTGGCGCCGAGGACCTGGTCGACATCGTCCAGAAGGGCACGATCGATTTCGATCGCTGCATCGCCACGCCGGACATGATGCCGCTGGTCGGCCGTCTGGGTAAGGTGCTCGGCCCGCGCGGCATGATGCCGAACCCGAAGGTTGGCACCGTGACCACCGACGTCGCCGCCGCCGTCAAGGCTTCGAAGGGCGGCGCCGTCGAGTTCCGCGTCGAGAAGGCCGGCATCGTCCAGGCCGGCGTCGGCAAGGTCTCGTTCGACGTCAAGGCGCTGGAAGAGAATGTGCGTGCTTTCGCCGATGCTGTGAACAAGGCCAAGCCTGCGGGCGCCAAGGGCAACTACGTCAAGAAGGTGTCGGTCACCTCGACGATGGGCCCCGGCCTCAAGCTCGACGTCGCGACGCTCGCCGCGTCGTAAGTGTCGTCGGGTCGGCTCTGAGTCGACCCTTGAAGAATTCCGGATCGCCGATCTGTCGGCGGCCCGGTACCCCGGGAGCCGAAAGGTTTCCGGATATCCTGTCCGAGATTGCAGGCGGCCCAACAGCCTTAATTCATGTAGGCCTGCATGAGACGGGTGAAGACCCGACAAAGGAGCCAAGGCTCCAATGAAAGGTTCGAACCGTGTTTGCCTTTTGTCAGCGCATCGCCGGCTTTGCCGTCGGTGTGGCGAAAGGGGGCAGGATCCTCGAGCGTCGTTCGGGAGATCCGTTTTTTGGATGGCCCGGCCGGCAAAAGGCAACCCGACTTCTGACCTCGAAAATGAGGCAGTGGTCAACTGGAGATAGGCAGTGGACAGAGCGGAAAAGCGCGAACTCGTCACGGGCCTGAATGATGCGTTCTCGAACGCGGGTTCAGTCGTCGTGGCCCACTACGCCGGTATCACCGTGGCGCAAATGAACGACCTTCGGTCGAAGATGCGCGCTGCCGGCGGCACCGTCAAAGTCGCGAAGAACCGTCTCGCCAAGATCGCTCTTCAGGGCACGGACTCCGCATCGATCATCGATCTGTTCAAGGGACAGACGCTGGTCGCTTATTCGGAGGATCCGATTGCGGCGCCGAAGGTCGCGTCCGAATTCGCCAAGGGGAATGACAAGCTGGTCATTCTCGGCGGCGCGATGGGCACGACCTCGCTCAACGCCGATGGTGTCAAGGCGCTCGCCACGATGCCGTCGCTCGACGAGCTGCGCGCCAAGCTGGTTGGCATGATCGCCACGCCGGCAACCCGGATCGCCCAGATCGTCAATGCACCCGCGGCTTCGGTCGCGCGCGTCATCGGCGCTTACGCCCGGAAGGACGAGGCGGCATGAGGCCGTTCCTCGCTGTCAACAACACACGTTCGAACCAAGTAAAGGAATATCAAAATGGCTGATCTCGCGAAGATCGTAGACGACCTTTCGAAGCTGACCGTCCTCGAGGCGGCTGAGCTGTCGAAGCTCCTGGAAGAGAAGTGGGGCGTTTCGGCCGCCGCTCCGGTGGCTGTTGCCGCCGCTGCTGGTGGTGCTGCCGCTGCCGCTGCTCCGGCCGAAGAGAAGACGGAATTCGACGTCGTTCTTGCCGACGCCGGCGCCCAGAAGATCAACGTCATCAAGGAAGTCCGCGCCATCACCGGCCTTGGCCTCAAGGAAGCCAAGGACCTGGTCGAAGCGGCTCCCAAGCCGGTCAAGGAAGGCGTTTCCAAGGCCGACGCCGACAAGTTCAAGGCTCAGCTGGAAGCAGCTGGCGCCAAGGTCGAGCTGAAGTAATAGGTGAGGGCGGACGGTCTCGCGCCGTCCGCCCCCTCCCTTGGATGAGGGAGGGGCTTTGTTGCGCGAGGCGTTTGAAAACCTCTTTCCCGAGGGCCGAAAAGCGGCCTTCCGGAAACGGGTTTTCTCCCGTTTTAGCCGACTGCCGCCAAGCTGCTGGTAGTGAAGGCCGGAAAACAGTTAGGGGCAGCCGCCGAGGCCGCCCGTTGGTGCAAGGCGAGCCGCGGCGAGGTTCGTCCCGAGTTTAGAGCTAAGGAGCGACGATGGCCCAGACCCAGACTTTCAATGGCCGCAGACGCGTACGCAAGTTCTTCGGAAAGATCCCGGAAGTTGCGGAGATGCCGAACCTGATCGAGGTTCAGAAGGCATCCTATGACCAGTTCCTGATGGTGGACGAGCCCAAGGGCGGCCGTCCGGACGAAGGGCTGCAGGCCGTTTTCAAGTCGGTTTTCCCGATCTCCGACTTTTCGGGCTCCTCTATGCTGGAGTTCGTGAAGTATGAGTTCGAGGCACCGAAATTCGACGTTGACGAGTGCCGTCAGCGCGACCTGACCTATGCTGCGCCGCTCAAGGTGACGCTGCGCCTCATCGTGTTCGATATCGACGAGGATACCGGCGCGAAGTCGATCAAGGACATCAAGGAGCAGGACGTCTACATGGGCGACATGCCGCTCATGACGTCGAACGGCACCTTCATCGTCAACGGCACCGAGCGCGTCATCGTCTCGCAGATGCACCGTTCGCCGGGCGTCTTCTTCGACCATGACAAGGGCAAGTCGCACTCGTCGGGCAAGCTGCTGTTTGCCGCGCGCGTCATCCCCTATCGCGGTTCGTGGCTCGACATCGAGTTCGATTCCAAGGATGTCGTGCATGCCCGCATCGATCGCCGCCGCAAGATTCCGGTGACGTCGCTCTTGATGGCGCTCGGCATGGACGGCGAGGAGATCCTGTCGACCTTCTACAACAAGATCACCTACAAGCGCTCCGGCGACCATTGGCGCATTCCGTTTAACGTCGAGCGGTTCCGCGGCCTCAAGGCCGTTGGCGACCTTGTCGACGCCGACACGGGCGAGGTTGTTGTCGAGGCCGGCAAGAAGATCACCGCCCGCCAGGCCCGCCAGCTCGGCGAGAAGGGCCTCAAGGCCATCAAGGCGACCGACGAGGACCTGCTCGGCAACTACCTTGCCGAGGACATCGTCAACTACGCCACCGGCGAGATCTTCCTCGAGGCCGGCGACGAGATCGACGACAAGACGCTGAAGGTGCTGCTCGGCACCGGCGAGGAAGAGATCCAGATCCTGGACATCGACCACGTCAATGTCGGCGCCTACATCCGCAACACGCTGGCCGTCGACAAGAACGAGAGCCGCCAGGACGCGCTGTTCGACATCTACCGCGTCATGCGCCCGGGCGAGCCGCCGACGCTCGAGACCGCCGAAGCCATGTTCAACTCGCTGTTCTTCGACAGCGAGCGCTATGACCTGTCGGCCGTCGGCCGCGTCAAGATGAACATGCGCCTCGAGCTCAAGGCCGAGGACACCGTGCGCGTGCTGCGCAAGGAAGACATCCTGGCCGTGGTCAAGACGCTCGTCGAGCTGCGCGACGGCAAGGGCGAGATCGACGACATCGACAATCTCGGCAACCGCCGCGTGCGTTCAGTCGGCGAGCTCATGGAGAACCAGTATCGCGTCGGCCTGCTGCGCATGGAGCGCGCGATCAAGGAACGCATGTCCTCGATCGAGATCGACACGGTCATGCCGCAGGACCTGATCAACGCCAAGCCGGCGGCCGCCGCCGTGCGCGAGTTCTTCGGCTCCTCGCAGCTGTCGCAGTTCATGGACCAGACCAACCCGCTGTCGGAGATCACCCACAAGCGTCGCCTCTCGGCGCTTGGACCGGGCGGTCTGACCCGCGAGCGCGCCGGCTTCGAGGTGCGCGACGTGCACCCGACGCATTACGGCCGCATCTGCCCGATCGAGACGCCGGAGGGCCCGAATATCGGTCTGATCAACTCGCTGGCCACCTTCGCGCGGGTCAACAAGTACGGCTTCATCGAAAGCCCGTACCGCAAGATCGTGAACGGCAAGCTGACCAACGAGGTTGTCTACCTGTCGGCGATGGAAGAGGCCAAGCACTATGTCGCGCAGGCTAACGCCGAGCTCGACAAGAACGGCAGCTTCGTCGACGAGTTCGTCATTTGCCGTAACGCCGGCGAAGTGATGATGGCGCCACGCGAGAACGTCGACCTGATGGACGTCTCGCCGAAACAGATGGTGTCTGTCGCGGCAGCGCTCATCCCGTTCCTCGAGAACGACGACGCCAACCGCGCGCTGATGGGCTCGAACATGCAGCGTCAGGCCGTGCCTCTGGTGCGCGCCGAGGCGCCGTTCGTCGGCACCGGCATGGAGCCGGTCGTCGCCCGTGACTCGGGCGCGGCCATCGGCGCCCGCCGCGGCGGCGTGGTCGACCAGGTGGACGCTACCCGTATCGTCATCCGCGCCACGGAGGATCTCGATCCCGGCAAGTCGGGCGTCGACATCTACCGGCTGATGAAGTTCCAGCGTTCGAACCAGAACACCTGCATCAACCAGCGTCCGCTGGTGCGCATGGGCGACCGCGTCAACAAGGGCGACATCATCGCCGACGGTCCGTCGACCGAGCTGGGCGATCTGGCGCTCGGCCGCAACGTCCTGGTCGCGTTCATGCCTTGGAACGGCTACAATTACGAGGACTCGATCCTGCTCTCCGAGCGCATCGTGGCCGACGACGTCTTCACCTCGATCCACATCGAGGAGTTCGAGGTCATGGCGCGCGACACCAAGCTCGGGCCGGAGGAAATCACGCGCGACATTCCGAACGTTTCGGAAGAGGCGCTGAAGAACCTCGATGAAGCCGGCATCGTCTATATCGGCGCCGAAGTGCAGCCGGGTGACATCCTGGTCGGCAAGATCACGCCGAAGGGTGAAAGCCCGATGACGCCGGAAGAGAAGCTTCTGCGCGCTATCTTCGGCGAAAAGGCCTCGGACGTCCGCGACACCTCCATGCGCATGCCTCCGGGCACCTTCGGCACGGTCGTCGAAGTGCGCGTCTTCAACCGCCACGGCGTGGAGAAGGACGAGCGCGCGATGGCGATCGAGCGCGAGGAGATCGAGCGTCTGGCCAAGGACCGCGACGACGAACAGGCGATTCTCGACCGCAACGTCTACGCGCGTCTTTCCGACATGCTGGTCGGCAAGGAAGCGATCGCCGGACCGAAGGGCTTCAAGAAGGGCTCGAAGCTGTCGAAGGACACGCTCGACGAGTATCCGCGTTCGCAGTGGTGGCAGTTCGCCGTGGAGAACGAGAAGCTCCAGGGCGAGCTCGAGGCCCTCCGCGGCCAGTACGACGAGTCCAAGAAGGCGCTCGAGCAGCGCTTCATGGACAAGGTCGAGAAGGTGCAGCGCGGCGACGAAATGCCTCCGGGCGTCATGAAGATGGTCAAGGTCTTCGTGGCAGTGAAGCGCAAGATGCAGCCGGGCGACAAGATGGCCGGCCGCCACGGCAACAAGGGTGTCGTGTCGCGCATCGTTCCGGTCGAGGACATGCCTTTCCTCGAGGACGGCACGCATGCCGATATCGTGCTCAACCCGCTGGGTGTGCCGAGCCGCATGAATGTCGGCCAGATCCTGGAAACGCATCTGGGCTGGGCTTGCGCCGGCATGGGCAGGAAGATCGGCGAGCTGATCGACGCGTATAAGGGTGGCGGTGACATCAAGCCGCTGCGCAAGACGCTGGAAAGCTTCATGCCGGCCAACGACCGCAACGAGCCGATCCGCGAGTATGACGACGAGAGCATCGTTCGCCTGAGCGAGCAGATGCGCCGCGGCGTCTCCATCGCGACACCGGTGTTCGACGGCGCGCACGAGGTCGACATTAACACCATGCTGGAGCAGGCAGGCCTGCACACCAGCGGTCAGTCGCAGCTCTATGACGGCCGCACCGGCGAGCCGTTCGATCGCAAGGTGACGATGGGCTATATCTATATGCTCAAGCTGCATCACCTGGTGGATGACAAGATCCACGCGCGTTCGATCGGTCCGTACTCGCTCGTCACCCAGCAGCCGCTGGGCGGCAAGGCCCAGTTCGGCGGCCAGCGCTTCGGCGAAATGGAGGTCTGGGCGCTCGAAGCCTACGGCGCCGCCTACACGCTGCAGGAAATGCTGACGGTGAAGTCGGATGACGTCGCCGGCCGCACCAAGGTCTACGAGGCGATCGTGCGCGGCGACGACACGTTCGAGGCCGGCATTCCGGAGAGCTTCAACGTTCTCGTCAAGGAAATGCGCTCGCTCGGCCTCAATGTGGAGCTGGAGAACACCCAGGTCGAAGAGACCCAGACGCGTCTGCCCGACGCGGCCGAGTAAAGCCTATGGCGCGCCGCATCCTGTGAGCGGCGCGCCCTTCAAATTTTCGGTCGGGCAACCGGCCAGTCTGCGGACATTTCGTCCGCGATCGATTGAAGGGGTTATCGAGGACCCCGAAAAGGAGAACGGCATGAACCAAGAGGTCATGAATCTCTTCAACCCGCAGGCGCCTGCGCAGGTGTTCGATTCCATCCGGATCTCGCTTGCCAGCCCAGAGAAGATTCTGTCCTGGTCGTTCGGCGAGATCAAGAAGCCGGAGACCATCAACTACCGCACCTTCAAGCCGGAGCGTGACGGCCTGTTCTGCGCGCGCATTTTTGGTCCGATCAAGGACTATGAGTGCCTGTGCGGCAAGTACAAGCGCATGAAGTACAAGGGCGTCATCTGCGAAAAGTGCGGCGTCGAGGTCACGCTGTCGCGCGTTCGCCGCGAGCGCATGGGCCATATCGAGCTCGCCGCCCCCGTCGCCCATATCTGGTTCCTGAAGTCGCTGCCCTCGCGCATCGGCACGCTGCTCGACATGACCCTCAAGGACATCGAGCGTGTGCTCTACTTCGAGAACTACATCGTCACCGAGCCGGGCCTCACCGCGCTGAAGGAGAACCAGCTCCTCAGCGAGGAGGAGTACATGCTCGCCGTCGACGAGTATGGCGAGGATTCCTTCACCGCCATGATCGGCGCCGAGGCCATCCATGACCTCCTGGCCGGCATGGACCTGGAGAAGATCGCCGGCGATCTGCGTTCGGAGCTGGCTTCGACCACCTCCGAGCTGAAGCAGAAGAAGTATCTGAAGCGGCTCAAGGTCGTCGAGAACTTCATGGAATCCGGCAACCGTCCGGAATGGATGATCATGAAGGTGGTTCCGGTGATCCCGCCGGATCTGCGTCCGCTGGTTCCCCTGGACGGCGGCCGCTTCGCGACGTCCGACCTCAACGACCTCTATCGCCGCGTCATCAACCGCAACAACCGCTTGAAGCGACTGATCGAGCTGCGCGCGCCCGGCATCATCGTGCGCAACGAGAAGCGCATGCTGCAGGAAGCCGTCGATGCGCTCTTCGACAACGGCCGTCGCGGCCGCGTCATCACCGGCGCCAACAAGCGTCCGCTGAAGTCGCTGTCCGACATGCTCAAGGGCAAGCAGGGCCGGTTCCGTCAGAACCTGCTCGGCAAGCGCGTCGACTATTCCGGCCGTTCGGTCATCGTGACCGGCCCGGAGCTGAAACTGCATCAGTGCGGCCTGCCGAAGAAGATGGCGCTAGAGCTGTTCAAGCCGTTCATCTACGCCCGCCTCGACGCCAAGGGGTTCTCCTCGACCGTCAAGCAGGCAAAGAAGCTGGTCGAGAAGGAGCGTCCGGAGGTCTGGGATATCCTCGACGAGGTCATCCGCGAGCATCCGGTGCTGCTCAATCGTGCGCCGACGCTGCACCGCCTCGGCATCCAGGCGTTCGAGCCGACCCTGATCGAAGGCAAGGCAATTCAGCTCCATCCGCTGGTCTGCACGGCCTTCAACGCCGACTTCGACGGTGACCAGATGGCGGTCCACGTGCCGCTGTCGCTGGAAGCGCAGCTCGAAGCCCGCGTGCTGATGATGTCGACCAACAACATCCTGCACCCGGCCTCCGGCGCGCCGATCATCGTGCCGTCGCAGGACATGGTTCTCGGTCTCTACTATCTCTCGATCGTCAACCAGAACGAGCCGGGCGAGGGCATGGTGTTTGCCGACATGGGCGAACTCCAGCATGCGCTGGAGACCAAGGCCGTGACGCTGCACGCCAAGATCAAGGGCCGCTTCCGCACGGTCGACGCCGAAGGCAACGTCGTGTCGAAGATCTACGACACCACGCCTGGCCGCATGATCATCGGCGAGCTTCTGCCGAAGAACGTCAACGTGCCGTATGAGACCGCCAACCAGGAGATGACCAAGAAGAACATCTCCAAGATGATCGACACCGTCTACCGCCACTGCGGTCAGAAAGAGACGGTCATCTTCTGCGACCGCATCATGGCGCTCGGCTTCGCCCATGCCTGCCGTGCCGGCATTTCGTTCGGCAAGGACGACATGCTGATCCCGGATACCAAGCTGAAGCTGGTCTCCGAAACCGAGGCTTTGGCCAAGGAGTACGAGCAGCAGTACAATGACGGCCTGATCACGCAGGGCGAGAAGTACAACAAGGTCGTCGACGCCTGGGCCAAGTGCTCCGAAAAGGTCGCCGACGAGATGATGGCCCGCATCAAGGCGGTGGAGTTCGAGGACAACGGCCGTCAGAAGCCGATGAACTCGATCTACATGATGTCGCATTCGGGTGCGCGCGGTTCGCCCACTCAGATGCGTCAGCTCGCCGGCATGCGTGGCCTGATGGCCAAGCCGTCGGGTGAAATCATCGAGACGCCGATCATCTCGAACTTCAAGGAAGGCCTCACCGTGCTCGAGTACTTCAACTCGACCCACGGCGCCCGCAAGGGTCTGGCCGACACCGCCTTGAAGACGGCGAACTCGGGTTACCTCACCCGCCGCCTCGTCGACGTGGCGCAAGACTGCATCGTCAACTCGGTTGATTGTGGCACCGACAAGGGCCTCACCATGCAGCCGATCGTCGATGCCGGTCAGATCGTCGCTTCGGTTGGCCAGCGCGTGCTGGGCCGCACCGCGCTGGACGACATCAACCATCCGGTCACCGGCGATCTGCTGGTCAAGGCCGGCAAGCTGATGGACGAGCGCGATGTGGAGCAGATCGAAAAGGCCGGCGTGCAGTCGGTCCGCATCCGTTCGGCGCTGACTTGCGAGGTCAGGACCGGCGTGTGCGCCGTCTGCTACGGTCGCGACCTGGCCCGCGGTACCCCCGTCAACCAGGGCGAGGCTGTGGGCGTCATCGCGGCGCAGTCGATCGGCGAGCCGGGCACCCAGCTCACCATGCGTACCTTCCACATGGGTGGCACGGCGCAGGTGGTGGACTCTTCGTTCCTTGAAGCCTCCTATGAGGGCAAGGTGCAGATCCGGAACCGCAACGTGGTGCGCAACTCGGAAGGCCAGCAGATGGTCATGGGCCGCAACATGGCGGTGCTCATCCTCGATGAGGCCGGCAAGGAGCGCGCCACGCATCGCGTCGCCTATGGTTCGCGCATCTTCGTGGACGACGGCGACAAGGTGAAGCGCGGCCAGCGTATCGCCGAGTGGGATCCCTATACCCGTCCGATCCTCACCGAAATCGAGGGCCGGGTGGCGTTCGAGGACCTGGTCGACGGCATCTCCGTCCAGGAAACGGCCGACGAGTCGACCGGCATCACCAAGCGTGAGGTCATCGACTGGCGTTCGACGCCGCGCGGCAGCGACCTGAAGCCGGCGATCGTCATCCAGGACGCCAAGGGTAAGGTCGGCAAGCTGTCGAAGGGCGGCGATGCGCGCTTCCTGCTCTCGGTCGAGGCCATCCTCTCGGTCGAGCCAGGCGCGCATGTGAAGCCTGGCGACGTGCTGGCGCGTATCCCGATGGAAAGCGCCAAGACCAAGGACATCACCGGTGGTCTGCCGCGCGTGGCCGAACTATTCGAGGCTCGTCGTCCGAAGGATCACGCCATCATCGCCGAGATCGATGGCACGATCCGCTTCGGCCGCGACTACAAGAACAAGCGCCGCATCATCATCGAACCGCATGACTCGACGCTCGAGCCGGTGGAGTACCTGATCCCGAAGGGCAAGCCGTTCCATCTCCAGGACGGCGACGTCATCGAGAAGGGCGACTACATCCTCGACGGCAATCCGGCGCCGCACGACATCCTGGCGATCAAGGGCGTGGAGGCGCTTGCCTCCTATCTCGTGAACGAAATCCAGGAGGTCTACCGTCTGCAGGGCGTGTCGATCAACGACAAGCACATCGAGGTGATTGTTCGCCAGATGCTGCAGAAGGTCGAGATCACCACGCAGGGCGACTCCACCTACATCCCGGGCGACCACGTCGACGTGATCGAGCTGGAAGAGGTCAACGAGCGCCTGATCGAGGACGGCAAGAAGCCGGCCGAAGGTCAGCCGGTGCTGCTCGGCATCACCAAGGCCTCGCTGCAGACGCCGTCCTTCATCTCGGCCGCCTCCTTCCAGGAGACGACCAGGGTGCTCACCGAGGCTGCGGTTGCCGGCAAGACCGACATGCTGCAGGGCCTGAAGGAAAACGTCATCGTTGGCCGTCTGATCCCGGCCGGCACCGGCGGCACGATGAGCCAGATCAGGCGCATCGCCACCTCGCGCGACGAGCTCATCATCGACGAGCGCCGCAAGGCCTCCGGTGTCGAGGTCGCCGAGCCGATGCTGACTGACATGGTCAACGCCGCGCAGTAAAGCGGCATGATGTGAGAGAAGAAGAGAAGGGGCCCACGCGGGCCCCTTCTTGCATTCAGAGCATGATCCCGAAAAGTGGGTACCGGTTTTCGGGAAGATCATGCTTCAACAAAGAAACCGGATCGGGATGATGGCTCTTAGCCGTCATCCTGATCTGGCTTCATGCAACGAGGAAGAGCTATGAGTAGCAAGACCTGGGTCGCAGTCGACGACTACATCGTTTCGTCGCTTTTCGAAGCGGACCCCGTGCTGGACGCGGTGCTTACGGCCAACCGCGACCAGGGGCTGCCGGCGATCGACGTCTCGGCTGCCCAGGGCAAGTTTCTGTCGCTGCTGGTGCGCATCCGCGGCGCGAAGACCGTGCTGGAGGTCGGCACACTCGGCGGCTACTCGACCATCTGGATGGCGAGGGGACTGCCGGCGGACGGCAAGGTGGTGACGCTGGAACTCGATCCGCACCATGCCAAGGTTGCGCGCTCGAATTTCGAGCGGGCTGGGGTTTCCGACAAGGTCGACCTGCTGGTCGGTCCCGCGCTCCAGTCGCTCGCCGCGCTGGTTGATGAAAATGCCCGCACGTTCGACCTGATCTTCATTGACGCCGACAAGCCCAACAACCCGAATTATCTAGACTGGGCGATGAAGCTGTCACGTTCGGGCACGGTCATCGTCTGCGACAACGTCATCCGCGACGGCGCGGTCGTGAAGAAGAACAGCGGCGACGTCAATGTCGAAGGCGCCCGCGCCGCGTTCTCGTTCATCGGCGGCGAGAAGCGGCTGGACGGCACCGCCGTCCAGACCGTCGGCGCCAAGGGCTATGACGGCTTTGCCATCGCGATCGTAGAATAAGGCCCTCGTTCGCCTCGGCGCATTGCCGCTGACTCAGTCGAAGAACGCCTCGACCACATTACGCTTGCCGAGCATGAAGGCATCGGCGACGTGCTGCAGCGGCGCGAGATCGACATCCGAAACTCCCCCGCGAATGATCTCGGCGAAACGCTTGTAAAGCATCGGATATTCTGCCTCCGGCTCGTCGTGGATGACTTTGCCGTCGACGATGAGCTTCGCGCCGCCGCCCGACAACACCATTTTGCCCTTGTCGGTCTCGGCCAGGATATCCCAGCTTTGCGGGCCGGTCTGCAGCCAGTCGAGTTCCATCGTCACCGGCAGGCCGTTCGAGGTGCGGAAGGCGACATGCGCCGCGACCGGAGCCGCGCGGTTCTCCGGAAAGTCGAGCACGGCGGAGGTGATGAACATCGGCGGCAGGATGTGGGTGGCGATCGACAGCGCGTTGATGCCCGGATCGAAGACGCCGAAGCCGCCGGGCTCCCAGATCCATTCCTGGTTCGGGTGCCAGCGGCGCACATCCTCCTTCCAGTTGATGGCGGCCGAAGCCAGCTTGGCCGAACCGAGGAAGGAGCGCGCAGCCTCTACCGCCGGCGCATAACGCGAATGCCAGCTGGCAAAGAGCGAGACGCCGTTCTTTTCGGCCAGCGCCTTGAGATGCTCGACCTCGCTCACCGTCGCGCCCGGCGGCTTTTCGAGGAACACATGTTTTTTCGCCTCCAGCGCGGTGCGCGCAGCGTCGTACCGGAACTGCGGCGGCATGCAGAGCGAGACCGCCTCAAGACCTGGTTCAGCCGCAAGCATCGCCTCGATCGTCGGATAGTTCGTGATGCCGTCGACCTTGCCGTGGCGGCTGGCCGCGGCGGCGAGCTGATAGTCGCCGTCTTTGGCGACCGCCGGCAGATGCTGGTCGCGCACGATCTTTCCCACGCCGACGATGCCGAGCTTGATGGGATTGCTGGTCATGGGGAACTCCGGAAGGAAAGAATGGCCGTCTAGTAGAGAAGCGTGGGGGGCAGAGCGGGAAGGGATGTTGCGCCCGGCAGCGAGATCAGAACGGCTCGTCGAAAGTGACGATGGAGACCTCGCCTTCCAGCGCGCCCTGATAGGCTGACAGATGCGGTTCCTCGTCCGGCTCGCCTTCCATGTCGCCGATCTGGTCGAGCTCGGCCTCCGCGAATCCTTCCGCGGCGAGCGATTCGAGCGCGCGGCGCACGGCAGAATCATCGTCGGGCGCAACGAGCATTACATGCACGCCCTCCGGCTTGCCGCCCTTCTTGCGCCAGACTCGTCCGGTGATGATGGTGACCGGCCGTTCTTCGTTGTCGTTCACGGGCTGATTCCTCGTTTTCCGGCAGAAAGTCCGGCTCAAGCCGCCTTTTGGCACGAAGCCGGTGCGGAAGACAGCCGCAAGCCGGTCACTTTCTTCCTCGCTCTTGAAAAAAGGCGCAATAAAATTACATGCGTTTTGCGCATGGCTCATTAGCCTCGAATTGACCGCAATATTTGCCGTTGCGGGGTTGACGGGCAATGGCCTTACGAGTAGAAGCCGCGACGTCAGAACCGATGTGAGACCAGCCTTTCCGAGGCGACACGCTTTGGAGTTTGTCTCAAACAGGGTTCGTTTTACGAGCGAAAAGACATTTCCGGCGCGCATGAAGCGGCATCCGCTTCCTCTGCAATTTGTTCGGGCAGGACCGCGAGACGCGGTGTGTTGCCCGAATTCGCGTATGGAAATGACGCTTTGAGCGGCCCTGACAGGGCAGACACGGAATTGAGAGACAAGAGGGTTTAATGCCTACCGTCAACCAGCTGATCCGCAAGCCGCGCCTGGCGCCGGTGAAGCGAAACAAGGTCCCGGCCATGCAGCAGAACCCGCAGAAGCGGGGCGTCTGCACGCGCGTCTACACCACGACGCCGAAGAAGCCGAACTCGGCGCTGCGCAAGGTGGCCAAGATTCGCCTGACCAATGGTTTTGAAGTGATCGGCTACATCCCCGGCGAAGGCCACAACCTTCAGGAACACTCGGTGGTCATGATCCGCGGCGGTCGCGTCAAGGATTTGCCGGGCGTCCGCTACCACATCATCCGCGGCGTGCTCGACACGCAGGGTGTGAAGAACCGCAAGCAGCGTCGTTCGAAATACGGCGCCAAGCGTCCGAAGTAAGGGTTTCCCATGTCCCGTCGTCACAGTGCAGAAAAGCGTGAGATCAATCCGGATCCCAAGTTCGGCGATCTGATCGTCACCAAGTTCATGAACGCCGTCATGTATGACGGCAAGAAGTCGGTTGCCGAGACCATCGTCTATGGCGCGCTGGACCAGGTCCAGGCCAAGACCAAGCAGGAGCCGGTCACCGTATTCCATCAGGCGCTCGACAATGTCGCGCCGCATGTGGAAGTGCGCTCGCGTCGCGTCGGCGGCGCCACCTACCAGGTTCCGGTCGATGTGCGCCCCGAGCGCCGTCAGGCGCTGGCCATCCGCTGGCTGATCGCCGCGGCTCGCAACCGCAACGAGACCACCATGGTCGACCGCCTCTCGGGCGAGCTGATGGACGCGGCCAATAACCGCGGCACGGCCGTCAAGAAGCGTGAAGACACCCACAAGATGGCGGAAGCCAACCGCGCCTTCGCGCATTACCGCTGGTAACGCGAAAGAGACTGAGAGGCACCTCCCATGGCCCGCGAATACAAGATCGAAGACTACCGCAATTTCGGTATCATGGCGCATATCGACGCCGGCAAGACGACGACGACCGAGCGCGTCCTGTACTACACGGGCAAGTCGCACAAGATCGGCGAAGTCCATGACGGCGCTGCCACCATGGACTGGATGGAGCAGGAGCAGGAACGCGGCATCACCATCACGTCTGCCGCGACCACGACCTTCTGGAAGGGTCGTGACGGCAAGATGCGCCGCTTCAACATTATCGACACTCCCGGACACGTCGACTTCACCATCGAAGTCGAGCGTTCGCTGCGCGTGCTCGACGGCGCCATCGCGCTGCTCGACGCCAACGCCGGCGTGGAGCCGCAGACCGAGACCGTGTGGCGCCAGGCCGACAAATACCACGTGCCGCGCATGATCTTCTGCAACAAGATGGACAAGATCGGCGCCGACTTCTACCGCTCGGTGGAAATGATCGGTTCGCGCCTCGGCGCTCAGGCCGTCGTCATGCAGTTGCCGATCGGCGCCGAGACCGAGTTCAAGGGCGTCGTCGACCTCGTCGAGATGAACGCGCTCGTCTGGCGCGACGAGACCCTGGGTGCTGCCTGGGACGTCGTCGAGATCCCGGCCGACCTCAAGGAGAAGGCCGCTCAGTACCGCGAGAAGATGATCGAAGCCGCGGTCGAGATGGACGAGACCGCGCTCGAGAACTACCTCGAAGGCAACATGCCGTCGAATGACGAGATCCGCGCGCTGATCCGCAAGGGCACCATCGCGGTCAAGTTCTTCCCGATGTTCTGCGGTTCGGCCTTCAAGAACAAGGGCGTGCAGCCGCTGCTCGACGCCGTCGTCGAATACCTGCCGTCGCCGATCGACGTGCCGGCCATCAAGGGCGTCGACGCCAAGACCGACGCCGAGATCGAGCGTCATGCCGACGACAACGAGCCGCTGTCGATGCTGGCGTTCAAGATCATGAACGACCCGTTCGTCGGTTCGCTGACCTTCGCCCGCATCTATTCGGGCAAGCTCACCAAGGGCACATCGCTCGACAACACGGTCAAGGGCAAGAAGGAGCGCATCGGCCGCATGCTGCAGATGCATGCGAACTCGCGCGCCGACATCGAGGAAGCCTATGCCGGCGACATCGTCGCTCTGGCTGGCCTCAAGGACACGACCACCGGCGACACGCTCTGCGACCCGCTGCACCCGGTCATCCTCGAGCGTATGGAATTCCCCGATCCGGTCATCCAGATCGCCATCGAGCCGAAAACCAAGAACGACCAGGAAAAGATGGGCCTCGCCCTGCATCGCCTGGCGGCTGAGGATCCGTCCTTCCGCGTCAAGACCGACGAGGAATCGGGCCAGACCATCATCGCAGGCATGGGCGAGCTGCATCTCGACATCATCGTCGACCGCATGCGCCGTGAGTTCAAGGTGGAAGCCAATGTCGGCGCGCCGCAGGTGGCTTATCGCGAAACGATCACCCGCACGCACGAACAGGATTACACGCACAAGAAGCAGACCGGCGGTACCGGCCAGTTCGCTCGCGTCAAGATCATCTTCGAGCCGAACACCGAGAGCGAAGAGTTCGTGTTCGAGTCCAAGATCGTCGGCGGTGCGGTTCCGAAGGAATACATCCCGGGCGTCGAGAAGGGCATCAACAGCGTCATGGGTTCCGGCCCGTTCGCTGGCTTCCCGATGATCGGCGTCAAGGCCACGCTGGTCGACGGCGCCTTCCACGACGTCGACTCCTCGGTGCTGGCCTTCGAAATCGCTTCCCGCGCCTGCTTCAAGGAAGCGGCTCCGCGCCTCGGCGTGCAGCTGCTGGAGCCGATCATGAAAGTCGAGGTCGTGACGCCGGAAGATTATGTTGGCGGCGTCATCGGCGACCTCAATGGCCGTCGTGGCCAGATACAGGGTCAGGAAGCGCGCGGCGTTGCCGTCGTCATCAACGCGATGGTGCCGCTGGCGAACATGTTCAAGTACGTCGACAATCTGCGTTCGATGTCGCAGGGCCGCGCCCAGTACACGATGCAGTTCGACCACTACGAGCCGGTTCCGACCGCGGTCGCCCAGGAAGTTCAGAAGAAATACGCGTAACTCGAGCGGGTTGCACGAGACCTTAATTCAAGGCCCGCACGGGCAGGCAGGAATGGAGAGATCACATGGCAAAAGGTAAATTCGAGCGCACCAAGCCGCATGTGAACATTGGCACGATCGGCCACGTCGATCATGGCAAGACGTCGCTGACGGCGGCGATCACGAAGTATTTTGGCGAATACAAGCGCTATGACCAGATCGACGCGGCGCCGGAAGAGAAGGCGCGCGGCATCACGATTTCGACGGCTCACGTCGAGTATGAGACGGCCAACCGTCACTATGCCCATGTCGACTGCCCCGGCCACGCCGACTATGTGAAGAACATGATCACGGGTGCCGCGCAGATGGACGGCGCGATCCTGGTCGTTTCGGCCGCCGACGGCCCGATGCCGCAGACCCGCGAGCACATCCTCTTGGCCCGCCAGGTTGGCGTGCCTTCGATCGTGGTGTTCCTGAACAAGGTCGACCAGGTCGACGACGCCGAGCTGCTCGAGCTGGTCGAGCTTGAGGTTCGCGAGCTTCTGTCGAAGAACGAGTTCCCCGGCGACGACATTCCGATCGTCAAGGGCTCGGCTCTGGCTGCGCTTGAGGATTCCAACAAGACCATCGGCGAGGACGCCATCCGCGAGCTGATGGCTCAGGTCGACGCCTACATCCCGACGCCTGTTCGTCCGCTGGACAAGCCGTTCCTGATGCCGATCGAGGACGTGTTCTCGATCTCGGGCCGCGGCACGGTCGTGACCGGCCGCGTCGAGCGCGGCGTGGTCAAGGTTGGCGAGGAGCTGGAGATCGTCGGCATCCGTCCGACCGCCAAGACGACCTGCACGGGCGTAGAGATGTTCCGCAAGCTGCTCGACCAGGGCCAGGCCGGCGACAACATCGGCGCGCTGCTGCGCGGCATCGACCGCGAAGGCGTGGAGCGCGGTCAGGTTCTGGCCAAGCCCGGCTCGGTGAAGCCGCACAAGAAGTTCGTGGCCGAAGCCTACATCCTGACCAAGGACGAGGGTGGCCGTCACACGCCGTTCTTCACCAACTACCGTCCGCAGTTCTACTTCCGCACGACGGACGTTACGGGCATCGTGACGCTGCCGGCCGGCACCGAGATGGTGATGCCCGGCGACAACATCACCGTCGACGTCGAGCTGATCGTGCCGATCGCGATGGAAGAGAAGCTGCGCTTCGCCATCCGTGAAGGCGGCCGCACCGTCGGTGCAGGCATCGTCGTCACCATCAAGGAATAATTGGACTGAAACGGATCTGTCGCGGGCGCGGGAGCTGCCCGCGCCGCGCCAGAACAAGGAATTGACGCATGAACGGACAGAATATCCGCATCCGCCTTAAGGCGTTTGACCACCGGGTGCTCGACGCCTCGACCCGAGAAATCGTGTCGACCGCCAAGCGCACCGGCGCCAACGTCCGCGGCCCCATCCCGCTGCCGACGCGGATCGAAAAATTCACGGTCAACCGGTCGCCCCACGTCGACAAGAAGAGCCGCGAGCAGTTCGAGATGCGCACGCACAAGCGGCTGCTCGACATCGTCGATCCGACCCCGCAGACGGTCGATGCTTTGATGAAGCTCGATCTGGCCGCCGGTGTCGACGTCGAGATCAAGCTCTAAGGGAACGAGAGCGCGGCAAGGGGCACTGCCCCTGGCCCGGAACTCTAAAGGAATTGAACCGATGCGTTCAGGTGTGATTGCAAAGAAGGTGGGAATGACCCGCATCTATAACGATGCCGGCGAACACGTTCCCGTCACTGTTCTCCAGATGGAGAACTGCCAGGTCGTGGCTCAGCGCACGCAGGAGAAGAACGGCTACACCGCCGTCCAGCTCGGCGTTGGCCTCGCCAAGGTGAAGAACACGTCGAAGGCGCTGCGCGGCCATTTCGCCGCCGCCTCCGTCGAGCCGAAGGCCAAGCTCGCGGAGTTCCGCGTCTCCGCCGACAACATGATCGATGTCGGCGCCGAGCTGACCGTCGAACATTTCGTCGCCGGTCAGAAGGTCGACGTCACCGGCACCTCGACCGGTAAGGGTTTCCAGGGCGTGATCAAGCGGCACAACATGGGCGGTGGCCGCGCGACCCACGGTAACTCGGTCTCGCATCGCACGCACGGCTCGACCGGTCAGCGCCAGGACCCCGGCAAGGTGTTCAAAGGCAAGAAGATGGCCGGCCACATGGGTGACGCCCGCGTGACCACGCAGAATGTCGAGGTCGTCTCGACGGACGTGGATCGCGGCCTGATCCTGATCCGCGGCGCGGTTCCCGGCGTCAAGGGCGCCTGGATCCTGGTTCGCGACGCTGCCAAGGTTGCGCTGCCGGCCAACGCGCCGAAGCCCGCCGCGATCCGTGCCGCTGCTGCCGCCAAGAACGAAGCCCCGGCCACTGAGGGAGCGGAATAATGGACCTCAAGATTAAAACGCTGGGCGGCAAGGACGCCGGCGAGCTGAAGCTCTCCGAAGAGATTTTCGGCCTCGACCCGCGCGAGGACATCCTGCAGCGCGTCGTGCGCTGGCAGCTCGCCAAGAAGCAGCAGGGCACGCACAAGGCCAAGGGGCGCGCCGAGATCGCGCGCACCGGCGCCAAGATGTACAAGCAGAAGGGTACGGGCCGCGCCCGTCACCACTCGGCTCGCGCGCCGCAGTTCCGCGGCGGCGGCAAGGCGCACGGCCCAGTCGTACGCAGCCACGAGCATGAGCTGCCAAAGAAGGTGCGCGCGCTTGGCCTCAAGCACGCCCTCTCGGCCAAGGCCAAGAGCGCTTCGCTCATCATCGTCGACGAGCTGAAGCTTGCCGAAGCCAAGACCAAAGCGCTGGCGGCGAACCTCGAGACGCTGGGGCTGACCAACGCCCTCGTGATTGGCGGCGCCGAGCTTGACCAGAACTTCAAGCTGGCCGCGACGAACATTCCGAACATCGACGTGCTGCCCATCCAGGGCATCAACGTCTACGACATTCTGCGCCGCGGCACGCTGGTCCTTTCGAAGGCCGCCGTCGAGGCTCTCGAGGAGCGCTTTAAATGACCGACCTCCGTCACTACGACGTGATCGTCTCGCCGGCGATCACCGAAAAGTCGACCATGGCTTCCGAGCAGAACCAGGTCGTCTTCAACGTCGCCAAGAAGGCGTCGAAGCCGGAAATCAAGGCTGCCGTGGAAGCTCTCTTCGGCGTCAAGGTGACGGCTGTGAACACACTCGTCCGCAAGGGCAAGATCAAGCGCTTCCGCGGCACGGTTGGCCGCCAGGGCGACGTCAAGAAGGCGGTTGTGACGCTGGCCGACGGCCAGTCGATCGACGTCGCGACGGGTCTCTGAGCAAGGCCGCGAGGACAGGACAATGGCACTCAAGAAATTCAACCCGGTAACGCCGAGCACCCGCCAGCTGGTCATCGTCGACCGCTCGGGCCTCTACAAGGGCAAGCCCGTCAAGGGCCTGACCGAAGGCCTGACCAAGTCGGGCGGCCGCAACAATTACGGCCGCATCACGGCTCGCTTCATCGGCGGCGGTCACAAGCGTTCGTACCGCATCATCGACTTCAAGCGTAAGAAGTATGACGTCGTCGGCACGGTCGAGCGTATCGAATACGATCCGAACCGCACCGCCTTCATCGCGCTGATCAAGTATGACGATGGCGAGCTGTCCTACATCCTGGCCCCGCAGCGCCTTGCTGCCGGCGACAAGATCGTGGCCGGCGAAGCGGTCGACGTGAAGCCGGGCAATGCGATGCCGCTGGCCTCCATGCCGGTC
This sequence comes from Mesorhizobium sp. WSM4976, assembly GCF_029625685.1. Lineage (NCBI taxonomy): Bacteria > Pseudomonadati > Pseudomonadota > Alphaproteobacteria > Hyphomicrobiales > Phyllobacteriaceae > Mesorhizobium > Mesorhizobium sp. WSM4976. The sequence goes on along the minus strand of NZ_JARTVT010000017.1, from coordinate 58,473 downwards.
GGCACGATCGTCCACAACATCGAGCTGAAGCCAGGCAAGGGCGGCCAGGTCGCCCGTTCGGCTGGCGGTTACGCCCAGCTTGTCGGCCGCGACCAGGGCATGGCGATCCTGCGCCTCAACTCGGGCGAGCAGCGCGTCGTGCACGGTTCCTGCATGGCCACCGTGGGTGCCGTGTCGAACCCCGACCACGGCAACATCAATGACGGCAAGGCCGGTCGCACCGTATGGCGCGGCAAGCGTCCGCACAATCGCGGCGTGGCCATGAACCCGGTCGACCATCCGCATGGCGGCGGCGAAGGCCGCACCTCGGGTGGCCGTCATCCGGTTTCGCCCTGGGGCAAGCCGACCAAGGGCAAGAAGACGCGGTCCAACAAGGCGACCGACAAGTTCATCCTGCGCTCGCGTCATCAGCGCAAGAGCTAAAAAGAGGTAACGCCAAGTGACTCGTTCGATTTGGAAAGGCCCCTTCATCGACGGCTACCTTCTCAAGAAGGTGGATAAGGTTCGTGAAGGCGGTCGCAATGAGGTGATCAAGATGTGGAGCCGTCGCTCCACCATCCTGCCGCAGTTCGTCGGCTTCACCTTCGGTGTTTACAACGGCCAGAAGCACGTCCCGGTCTCGGTTAACGAGGACATGGTCGGCCACAAGTTCGGTGAATTCGCTCCGACCCGGACCTATTACGGTCATGGCGCGGATAAGAAGGCGAAGAGGAAATAATCATGGGCAAGGCCAAAGCTCCGCGCAGGCTTGCTGATAACGAGGCTCGCGCCGTTCTGCGCACGATCCGTATCAGCCCGCAGAAGCTGAACCTGGTTGCCGCGCTGATCCGCGGCAAGAAGGTCGCGACAGCACTTTCCGACCTCGAATTCTCGGCCAAGCGGATTTCCGGCACGGTCAAGAAGACGCTGGAATCGGCGATCGCCAACGCGGAAAACAATCACGACCTCGACGTCGATGCGCTGGTGGTGGCGGAAGCCTATGTCGGCAAGTCGATCGTCATGAAGCGTTTCCACGCTCGTGGCCGCGGTCGCGCCAGCCGTATCGAGAAGCCGTTCTCGCACCTCACGATCGTCGTTCGTGAAGTCGAGGAAAAAGGGGAGGCCGCATAATGGGCCAGAAAGTCAATCCGATCGGGCTGCGTCTCGGCATCAACCGCACCTGGGATTCGCGCTGGTTCGCGAACACCGGCGAGTACGGCCAGCTGCTGCATGAGGACCTCAAGATCCGCAAGTATCTCGAGAAGGAACTCAAGCAGGCCGCGATCTCCAAGGTCGTGATCGAGCGCCCGCACAAGAAGTGCCGCGTCACCATCCACGCGGCGCGTCCAGGCCTGATCATCGGCAAGAAGGGCGCCGACATCGAGAAGCTTCGCAAGAAGCTGACCGAGATGACGAAGTCCGAAACGCACCTCAATATCGTTGAAGTGCGCAAGCCCGAAATCGACGCCACGTTGATCGCCCAGTCGATCGCTCAGCAGCTCGAGCGCCGCATCGCGTTCCGCCGCGCCATGAAGCGCGCCGTTCAGTCGGCCATGCGTCTCGGTGCCGAAGGCATCCGCATCAACTGCTCCGGCCGTCTCGGCGGCGCCGAAATCGCGCGCATGGAGTGGTACCGCGAAGGCCGCGTGCCGCTGCACACCCTGCGCGCCGATGTCGACTACGGCACGGCCGAGGCGAACACGGCTTATGGCATCTGCGGCGTCAAGGTGTGGGTGTTCAAGGGCGAGATCCTCGAGCACGACCCGATGGCTTCCGAGCGCCGTGCAACCGAAGGCGATGCCGCGCATGGCGGCGGCGGTGCTGGCGGCGAGCGCGAACGCGGACGTCGTCGCGAGAACGCCTGAGACATTTGAGAATTTGGAGTTAGAACGATGCTGCAGCCAAAGCGCACAAAGTTCCGCAAGCAGTTCAAGGGCCGTATCCACGGTACCGCCAAGGGCGGCACCAATCTGGATTTCGGCGGTTTCGGGCTGAAGGCGCTTGAGCCGAACCGCGTCACCGCGCGCGAGATCGAGGCGGCCCGCCGCGCGATCACCCGCGAGATGAAGCGCGCCGGCCGCGTCTGGATCCGGGTATTCCCGGACCTGCCGGTCACCTCGAAGCCGACCGAAGTCCGCATGGGTAAGGGCAAGGGCGCCGTCGACTATTGGGCGGCGCGCGTGAAGCCCGGTCGTATCATGTTCGAGATCGACGGCGTCAGCGAGGAGACCGCGCGTGAGGCGCTGCGTCTCGGCGCCGCCAAGCTCTCGGTCAAGACGCGCTTCGTGCAGCGCATCGCAGAATAAGGACAGGCGATCATGAAAGCCGAAGACATCCGGACCAAGACCCAGGATCAGCTGACCGACGATCTGGCCGCGCTGAAGAAGGAGCAGTTCAACCTGCGCTTCCAGAAGGCCACCGGCCAGCTCGAGAAGACCGCACGCGTGAAGCAGGTCCGCAAGGACATCGCGCGCATCAAGACCATCGCCGCGGAAAAAGCCGCGGCCAAGAAGGGTTAAGACCATGCCGAAGCGTATCCTGCAGGGCACCGTCGTCAGCGACAAGAACGAGAAGACGGTTGTCGTCAAGGTCGAGCGTCGCTTCACGCATCCGGTGATGAAGAAGACCGTGCGCATGACCAAGAAGTACAAGGCGCACGACGAGAACAACGCCCACAAGGTCGGCGACCAGGTGTTCATCCAGGAATCGAAGCCGATTTCGAAGGACAAGCGCTGGGTCGTGGTTACCTCGGACCAGGCGTAAACAAACGAATTTTGGACAGACCGGGGAGGGGCGTCGCGCGCCTGTCCCGTTAGAAAAGAAGAAGGCGGCCAGTCATGATTCAGATGCAAACAAACCTCGACGTCGCGGACAATTCCGGCGCCCGTCGTGTCATGTGCATCAAGGTGCTGGGCGGTTCGAAGCGGAAGTACGCCTCCGTCGGCGACATCATCGTGGTGTCGATCAAGGAAGCCATTCCGCGCGGCCGCGTTAAGAAGGGCGATGTGATGAAGGCGGTCGTGGTTCGCACGGCCAAGGACATCCGCCGTCCGGACGGCAGCGTGATCCGTTTCGACAAGAACGCGGCCGTTCTCGTCGACAATAAGAAAGAGCCGATCGGCACCCGTATCTTCGGACCGGTTCCGCGCGAGCTGCGCGCCAAGAACCACATGAAGATCATCTCGCTCGCGCCTGAAGTGCTGTAAGGAGCCGGACCAATGCAAAAGATCAGAAAAGGCGACAAGGTCGTCGTGCTTGCCGGCAAGGACAAGGGCCGTTCGGGCGAAGTCCTGTCGGTGCAGCCGAAAGAAGACACCGCTGTCGTCCGCGGCGTGAACCTCATTCGCCGTCACCAGAAGCAGACCCAGTCCCAAGAGGGCGGGATCATCACCAAGGAAGCGCCGATCCACCTGTCGAACATCGCGCTGGCCGACCCCAAGGACGGCAAGCCGACCCGCGTCGGCTTCACCGTCCAGAAGGACGGCAAGAAGGTGCGCGTCGCCAAGCGTTCGGGAGAAGTCATCAATGGCTAAGGCTGAAACCAAGCAGGCGGCTGCCAAGAACGAGCCGCGCCTCAAGAAGGTCTATCAAGAGACCATCCGCAAGGCGCTGCAGGAGCAGTTCGGCTACGACAACGAGATGCAGGTTCCGCGCATCGACAAGATCGTGCTGAACATGGGTGTCGGCGAAGCAACCGCCGATTCCAAGAAGCCCTCGGTCGCGGCCGAGGATCTCGCGCTGATCGCCGGCCAGAAGGCCGTCGTCACCCGCGCCCGCAACTCGATTGCCGGCTTCAAGGTGCGCGAGAACATGCCGATCGGCGCCAAGGTCACGCTGCGCAAGGAACGCATGTACGAGTTCCTCGACCGCCTCGTGAACATCGCGCTGCCGCGCGTTCGCGACTTCCGCGGACTGAACCCGAAGAGCTTTGACGGCCGCGGCAACTACGCCATGGGCATCAAGGAGCACATCGTGTTCCCGGAGATCAACTACGACAAGGTCGATCAGGTCTGGGGCATGGACGTCATCGTTTGTACGACGGCGAAGACGGATGACGAGGCCAGGGCTCTGCTCAAGGCCTTCAACTTCCCCTTCCGCCAGTAACGGCAGCGAAAAAGGAAAAATCTGAAATGGCAAAGACCAGCTCAGTCGAGAAGAACAACAGGCGCCGCAAGCTCGCCGACCAGTACGCCGCCAAGCGCACGGCGCTCAAGGCCATCATCATGGATCAGTCCAAGCCGATGGAAGAGCGTTTCCGCGCCCAGCTGAAGCTGTCGGCGCTGCCGCGCAACTCGGCCAAGATCCGCATCCGCAACCGTTGCGAAGTCACGGGCCGTCCGCGTGCCTACTATCGCAAGCTGAAGCTTTCGCGTATCGCGCTTCGCGATCTGGGCAATACCGGCCAGATCCCGGGCTTGGTCAAGTCGAGCTGGTAAGGAGACACTGAGATGTCATTGAGCGATCCTCTCGGCGATATGCTGACCCGCATCCGCAACGCTTATGGCCGCAAGAAGTCGAGCGTCTCGACCCCGGCCTCGCGTCTGCGCGCCCGCGTCCTGGAAGTGCTGAAGTCGGAGGGCTATATCCGCGACTACAGCCAGACCGACTTCGAAAACGGCAAGTCGGAAATCGAGATCGAGCTGAAGTATTTCGACGGCGCTCCGGTCGTGCGCGAAATCGAGCGTGTCTCGAAGCCCGGCCGCCGAGTCTATGTCTCGGCCAAGTCGATCCCGCATGTCGCAAACGGCCTCGGCATCGCCATCCTTTCGACGCCGAAGGGCGTCATGGCCGACCATGAAGCGCGTGAGCAGAATGTCGGCGGCGAGATCCTCTGCCAGATCTTCTGATCGGCTGAGAGATTGATGAATGGGCTTCGGTTCTCGGGATCGCGCCCGGGAATTGGAACCTGAAACCAAAGAAGTGACGAGGACAACAAAATGTCTCGTATCGGAAAGAAACCCGTTTCGCTGCCGCAGGGCGTGACCGCCTCTGTCAACGGCCAGACCGTGACGGCGAAGGGCCCGAAAGGCGAACTGAAGTTCGTTGTGAACGACGAAGTGCTGGTCAAGATGGAGAACAACGAGATCTCCGTCGAGCCGCGCGACCAGACCAAGACCGCCCGCTCCAAGTGGGGTATGTCGCGCACGCAGATCGTCAACATCCTGCAGGGCGTGAAGGACGGCTTCGAGAAGAAGCTCGAGATCACCGGCGTCGGCTATCGCGCGGCGTTGCAGGGCAAGAATCTGCAGCTTGCGCTGGGCTTCAGCCACGACGTCGTCTATGAGACGCCTCAGGGCATCACCATCACTGTGCCGAAGCCGACCGAGATCACGGTCTCGGGCATCGACAAGCAGCAGGTCGGCCAGGTCGCCGCTGAGATCCGCGAATATCGCGGTCCGGAGCCGTACAAGGGCAAGGGCGTGCGCTATGCCGACGAGCGCATCGTGCGCAAGGAAGGCAAGAAGAAGTAATAGGCTTGGCCCCGGAAAGTCGCGGACTTTTCGGAAGGGGCCAGGCTTGAGAAGTGTAACGCCGCGGGGAGCGGCCGCGGGAGGCTTGGCCTACCGCACAGGGTTGCCCCCGTTTTCTGAAGGCAAGGAACTGACATCATGGCAAGCCCCAAGGAAACCATCCAGCGCCGCGCGCAGCGCGTCCGCCGCCAGTTGAAGAAGGTCGCCGGCGCGCGTCCGCGGCTTTCGGTGCACCGCACCTCGAAGAACATCTACGTCCAGGTCATCGATGATGCCAACGGCCACACGCTGGCTGCCGCCTCGACGCTCGAGAAGGACCTCAAGGGTTCGCTCAAGACCGGCGCCGACACCGCCGCCGCGGCTGCGGTCGGCAAGCTGATCGCCGAGCGCGCTTCGAAGGCCGGTGTCAAGGAAGTTGTCTTCGATCGCGGCCCGTACATCTATCATGGCCGCGTCAAGGCGCTGGCCGAAGCTGCCCGCGAAGGCGGGTTGAGCTTCTAATGCATGATCCCGAAAAGTTGCAGACTTTTCGGACAAGCTCATGCAAAGGAAAAGTTCGCCGCTGATGGCGCAAAGCGGCATCGGCAAACAGCAACCCGTGCTTCCGGAAAAGAACAAGGACTAGGATATGGCACAGGAACGTAGAGAAGGCGGCCGCGGCCGCGAGCGTGAACGCGAAGAGCGTGACGACGGCATGGTGGACAAGCTCGTCCACATCAACCGCGTCGCCAAGGTGGTGAAGGGCGGCCGTCGTTTCGGCTTTGCCGCTCTCGTCGTTGTCGGCGACCAGAAGGGCCGCGTCGGCTTCGGCCACGGCAAGGCGCGCGAAGTGCCGGAAGCGATCCGCAAGGCGACCGAATCGGCCAAGCGTGACATGATCTTCGTGCCGCTGCGTTCGGGCCGCACGCTGCATCACGACGTCGAGGGCCGCTGGGGCGCCGGACGCGTTCTCCTTCGCGCCGCCAAGCAGGGTACCGGCATCATCGCCGGTGGCCCGATGCGCGCCGTCTTCGAGACGCTCGGCATGCATGACGTGGTCGCCAAGTCGATGGGTTCGTCGAACCCCTACAACATGGTTCGCGCCACCTTCGACGCGCTGAAGAGCCAGATGCATCCGAAGGATGTGGCTGCCGCGCGCGGCATCAAGTATTCGACCCTTCAGGCCCGCCGCGGCACCGCCGTTGCGGCTGAAGAATAGTCGACGCTGACCAGGGATTTCGACCATGGCCAAGAAAGCTACCAAGACCATCACCGTCGAGCAGATCGGTTCGCCGATCCGCCGGCCGAAGGAGCAGCGCGCGACGCTGGTCGGCCTCGGCCTGAACAAGATGCACAAGCGGCGCACGCTGGAAGACACCCCATCCGTGCGCGGCATGATCGCAGCCGTCCAGCACCTCGTCCGCGTCGTGGACGAGGCCTGAACGGAAGCGCAGGAGAAGAATGATGAAACTCAACGATCTGCGTGACAAGGACGGCGCCACGCATTCCAGGAAGCGCCTCGGTCGCGGCATCGGCTCCGGCTCGGGCAAGACCGCCGGTCGCGGCGTCAAGGGCCAGAAGGCCCGTTCAGGCGTTGCCATCAACGGCTTCGAAGGCGGCCAGATGCCGCTCTATCGGCGCCTGCCGAAGCGCGGCTTCAACAACCTGTTCGGCAAGAGCTTCGCGGTCGTCTCGCTGGCCAAGATCCAGGCGGCGGTTGATGCCAAGAAGCTTGATGCCAAGGCGGCTGTGACGGCCGAGGCCCTGGTCGCCGCCGGTGTCATCCGCCGCGCCAAGGATGGCGTGCGCGTGCTGTCCGACGGCGAGCTCAAGGCCAAGCTCTCCTTCGACGTCGCCGGCGCCTCCAAGGCCGCGATCGAGAAGATCGAGAAGGCCGGCGGGTCGGTGAAGCTGCCGGAAGTGGCCGCCGCCGAGTAACGGCGATTTGAAGCGCGGCTGAACGGGATGACTTCGCTTTTTCCCTCGCACCGCGCTTTGATCAGATGGAATGGGCGGCCCCGGCAACCCCGCCGCGTGGAAGTTGAAAGTGCGGGGCGTATATAGTGTGGATAGGTGACACCCCCCCCCCCAAACAGTGGGGGGGGGGCGGGACACGGAAAAAAAATAAATATAGCAA
>NZ_JARTVT010000017.1:0-50897 GCF_029625685.1 Mesorhizobium sp. WSM4976 | reverse complement strand
GGGTGGTTTTTGCGGCGGTATGGGGCCGCCGCCTTTAACGGGCTTTTTTTCGGGGGTTTCAAGGTTTTCATTTGTTTTTTTCCCCCCCCCCGGTTTTTTATCTTTTGTATGGGGGGGCCGCGTCACCGCGGCCGCTTGCATGTTCAAGGTCCGGAGCTTATCTCGTGAGCTTCGGTGACACGCGCCGCCTCAAGCTGTGGGCGTCGAGCGTGACACGGAAATCAATGAAGTAGAGCAGGATGTAGTCCGAAACCGCTCCACACTTTTCGGCATCATGCTCTAGCGGAGAATCAGGCATGGCTTCGGCTGCTGAACAACTAGCCTCCAATCTGAATTTCGCGGCCTTCGCCAAGGCCGAGGATCTCAAAAAGCGCATCTGGTTCACCATCGGCGCGCTGCTCGTCTACCGCCTCGGCACCTACATCCCGCTTCCCGGCATCAATCCCGACGCTTTCGCCCAGGCTTTCTCGTCGCAGAGCAAGGGCGTGCTGGGCATGTTCAACATGTTCGCCGGCGGTGCCGTGCAGCGCATGGCGATCTTCGCGCTGGGCATCATGCCCTACATCTCCGCCTCCATCATCATGCAGCTGATGACCTCGGTCATCCCGTCGCTGGAGGCGCTGAAAAAGGAAGGTGAGCAGGGCCGCAAGATTATCAACCAGTACACGCGCTACGGCACCGTGCTCCTGGCGCTGATCCAGGCCTACGGCATCTCGATCGGCCTCGAAGGCGGCAACGGCATCGTCAACGATCCCGGCATGTTCTTCCGCATCTCGACCGTCGTCACGCTGGTCGGCGGCACCATGTTCCTGATGTGGCTCGGCGAACAGATCACGGCGCGCGGCATCGGCAACGGCATTTCGCTGATCATCTTCTCCGGCATCGTCGCCGGCCTGCCGCGGGCGATCTCCGGCACGCTGGAGCTCGGCCGCACCGGCGCACTGTCGACGGGCCTCATCCTCGCGATCATAGTGCTGGCCATCATCGTCATCGCGCTCATCGTCTTCTTCGAGCGCGCGCAGCGGCGGCTGCTCATCCAGTATCCGAAGCGCCAGGTCGGCAACCGCATGTTCCAGGGCGATACCTCGCATTTGCCGCTGAAGCTCAACACCTCGGGCGTCATCCCGCCGATCTTCGCATCCTCGCTGCTGCTTCTGCCGGCAACGGTCGCGGGCTTCTCGCAGGCGACCAACTTGCCGGCCTGGGCAAGCACGATCCTGGCCTCGCTCGGCCACGGCCAGCCGCTCTACATGATCTTCTATGCGGGCATGATTGTCTTCTTCGCCTTCTTCTACACGGCGATCGTCTTCAACCCGAAGGACACGGCCGACCAGCTCAAGAAGCATTCCGGCTTCATCCCGGGTTATCGGCCGGGCGAGCGCACGGCTGAGTATATCGACTATGTTCTGACGCGTATCACCGTCATCGGCGCCATCTATCTGGTGCTGGTCTGTCTGCTGCCTGAGTTCCTGATTTCAGCGACTGGCGTACCTTTCTACCTCGGTGGCACATCGCTTCTGATCGTGGTCAGTGTCACGCTCGACACGGTGGCGCAGATTCAGGGTCACCTGATCGCGCACCAGTATGAGGGCCTGATCAAGAAGTCGAAGTTGCGCGGGGGGAAGAGGAGCAGATGAGGCTGATATTGCTTGGGCCGCCAGGGGCGGGCAAGGGGACGCAAGCACAAAGACTGGTAGAACAACACGGTATCCCCCAGCTCTCGACGGGGGACATGCTGCGTGCCGCCGTCCAGGCCGGAACCGAGGTCGGCAAGCGCGCCAAGGCGGTGATGGATGCCGGCGAGCTGGTCTCTGACGCAATCGTGAACGCCATCGTCGCCGAGCGCATCGATCAGCCGGATTGCGCCAAGGGTTTCATCCTCGACGGCTATCCGCGCACGCTGGTCCAGGCGGACGCGGTCGATGCCATGCTTGCCGAGCGCGGCATCGCGCTCGACACGGTCATCGAGCTTGTCGTCGACGACAAGGCGCTGGTCGGCCGAATCATCAAGCGCGCGGAGGATGCCAAGGCCGCCGGCCAGCCGGTGCGCAAGGACGACAACCCGGCGGTGTTCGAGGAGCGCCTGCGCGAATACTACAAGAAGACCGCGCCGCTGACGGGCTACTATTATGCCAAAGGCAAGCTCAAGACCGTCGACGGCATGGCCAGTATCGATGCGGTGACCGCCGAGATCGATAAGGTGCTCGCGGCCGCGGCGAAATAGTTCGCGCCGACAATTAAAGATTGCGCTTGACTGAAGTGAGCCGTTGGGGTATGGCGGCCCGTCTTCCTATTAGGCATGGACTTTGCTTGCCCTTGCGGGCAAGGCGTCCGCTTTGAACCAGGAAACTCCCGCAAGGGCCGGCCTCCACCGGACGCGGGGTAACTCGAACGCCGGCTCGTCCGGCCTACATGGAGAAAGAGAAGAATATGGCTCGTATAGCCGGCGTCAACATTCCGACCAACAAGCGCGTCGTCATAGCGCTTCAGTACATTCACGGCATCGGCAAGAAGTTTGCCCAGGAGATCGTCGACAAGGTCGGCATCCCGGCGGACCGCCGCGTCAACCAGTTGACTGACGCGGAAGTGCTGCAGATCCGCGAGACGATCGACCGCGACTACCAGGTCGAAGGCGACCTGCGCCGCGAAGTCTCGATGAACATCAAGCGGCTCATGGACCTCGGCTGCTACCGCGGCCTGCGTCACCGCCGCTCGCTGCCGGTCCGCGGCCAGCGCACGCACACCAATGCGCGCACCCGCAAGGGCCCGGCCAAGGCAATCGCCGGCAAGAAGAAGTAATTGGGGGAGTAAGGGAGTAGGGCAGTAAGGCAAAAGGGATCGCGTTTTCCCTACTCCCTTACTGCCTTGATCCCCTACTGCCTCTCCAAGGTGGAGCCGCTGGCATTACGGCGGTGTAGAGATCAACTGAAAGGACTATCATGGCCAAGGAAGCCGCTCGTGTTCGCCGTCGCGAACGCAAGAACATCTCGTCGGGCGTTGCCCACGTCAATTCGACCTTCAACAATACCATGATCACCATCACCGATGCGCAGGGCAATTCGATCGCCTGGTCGTCGGCCGGTGCCCAGGGCTTCAAGGGTTCGCGCAAGTCGACCCCGTTCGCCGCCCAGATGGCTGCCGAGGACGTCGCCAAGAAGGCGCAGGAACACGGCATGCGCATGCTTGAGGTCGAGGTCTGCGGACCCGGCTCCGGCCGTGAATCGGCCCTTCGCGCGCTGCAGGCCGCCGGCTTCACCATCACCTCGATCCGCGACGTGACGCCGATCCCGCACAATGGCTGCCGTCCGCGCAAGAAGCGCCGCGTCTGATTTTTAAGCGCCGCGCGAACGCCACGGCGTTCCTCCGCGGTTTTCCGTGTCGCCCGCCACGATTGGATGGTGGCGGGGCAAAGGAAGGAAGACATTTATGATCCAGAAAAACTGGCAGGAACTGATCAAGCCGAACAAGATCGAGTTCTCGTCGAAGAAGAAGACGCTGACCACGCTGGTGGCCGAGCCGCTCGAACGCGGCTTTGGTCTGACGCTGGGCAACGCGCTGCGGCGCGTGCTTCTGTCTTCGCTGCGTGGCGCGGCCGTCACCGCCGTGCAGATCGACGGCGTACTGCATGAATTCTCGTCCATCGCCGGCGTGCGCGAGGACGTGACCGATATCGTGCTCAACATCAAGGAAATCGCCATCCGCATGGAAGGTGATGGTCCCAAGCGCATGGTCGTGCGCAAGCAGGGCCCGGGCGCCGTGCTCGCCGGCGACATTCAGACCGTCGGCGACGTCGAGATCCTCAACCCCGACCACGTCATCTGCACGCTGGACGAGGGTGCCGAGATCCGCATGGAGTTCACCGTCGACACCGGCAAGGGCTATGTGCCGGCCGAGCGCAACCGCGCCGAGGACGCGCCGATCGGCCTGATCCCGGTCGATTCGCTCTACTCGCCGGTCAAGAAGGTCTCCTACAAGGTCGAGAACACCCGCGAAGGCCAGGTGCTCGACTATGACAAGCTGACCATGACCATCGAGACCAACGGCTCGATCTCGGGCGAGGACGCGGTCGCTTTCGCCGCCCGCATCCTGCAGGACCAGCTCGCGCTGTTCGTCAATTTCGACGAGCCGCAGAAGGAAGTCGCGACCGAAGCCGTCACCGAGCTCGCCTTCAACCCGGCGCTGCTCAAGAAGGTGGACGAGCTCGAGCTTTCGGTGCGTTCGGCCAACTGCCTGAAGAACGACAACATCGTCTATATCGGCGACTTGATCCAGAAGACCGAAGCCGAGATGCTGCGCACCCCGAACTTCGGCCGCAAGTCGCTGAACGAGATCAAGGAAGTGCTGGCGGCCATGGGCCTCCACCTCGGCATGGAAGTGCCGGATTGGCCGCCGGAAAACATCGAAGACCTCGCCAAGCGTTACGAAGACCAATATTGAGCATGAATTCCAAGGGTCGGCGGCGTAAGCCACTCGATCCGACGGTCATGCGGAAAACCATCAGAGGCCGTGGCCTCTTGAACAACTGAAGAAGGAAAAGAGCCATGCGCCACGGTTTCAAAGGCCGTCGCTTCGCCCGCAGCGTAAGCCACCGCAAGTCGATGTTCGCCAACCTCGCCGTGTCTCTGATCGAGCACGAGCAGATCGTCACCACCCTGCCGAAGGCGAAGGACCTGCGTCCGATCGTCGAGAAGCTCGTCACGCTCGGCAAGCGCGGCGACCTGCACGCTCGTCGTCAGGTCATCGCCCAGATCGGCAACGAGCCGGTCGTCAAGCGCCTGTTCGACACGATTGCGCCGCGTTACGCGCAGCGCAACGGTGGCTATCTGCGCATCATGAAGGCTGGCTTCCGCAAGGGCGACAACGCCGCCTTGGCGGTCATCGAATTCGTTGATCGCGACACCTCGGCCAAGGGCGCCGCCGATCGGGCCCGCCTTGAGGCGGAAGGCACCAGCGAGGAAGCCGCGGCCGCCTGAGGCCTGCATTTTCGTCAATGACTTCAAGGGGCCTTCGGGCCCCTTTCTGCATTTGGGACGGTTTGAGCCGAGCGAGCGGAATTTCACGTCCGGGCTCAAGCTTTTGCGCGACAAGTGTCGCATTTGTGTGCATTAGCCTTTCATTCTGCACAATCGTCGGGACAATGGCCCCCGATCTGGAGGTATTCGAAGATGCACCTCAAGCGACTGGTTCTTGTTGCTGCGCTTGCCGTCTTTGCTGCGGCACCGGCCGCAAGACAGGCTTTTGCCGACAACGCCGCCAAGCCGGCCGACCCGGGCCTCTCCGACGTGCTGACTGATCTTTTGCATGGCGTTGAAGGTGAGAACGGCACGGCCAGCCCGGAAAAGCGCGTGCCGTTCGGCCGCGAGCAGGTGCAGCTCTCCTTCGCCCCGCTGGTCAAGCAGACAGCTCCTGCCGTGGTCAACGTCTATGCCTCGCAGACCGCCAAGGTGACGTCGCCTTTCGAGGGAGATCCCTTCTTCGAGGAGTTCTTCGGTCGCGCCCAGCCGCGCGCGCAATCGTCGCTGGGATCGGGCGTGTTGGTCGATCCGAGCGGCGTCATCGTGACCAATTTCCATGTCATCAAGGACGCCGACGAGGTGAAGGTCGCGACAGCGGACGGGCGCGAGTTCACCTCCAAGGTCATGCTCAAGGACGAGACACTCGATCTCGCGGTGCTCAAGATCTCGGCCGACAAGCCGTTCCCGGTGGTTGCCATCGGCGACTCGGACGCGCTGGAGGTCGGTGACCTTGTGCTGGCCATCGGCAATCCGTTCGGCGTCGGCCAGACCACCACCAGTGGCATCGTTTCCGCGCTCGCTCGCAGCCACATCGGCGTTTCGGATTCCGGCTACTTCATCCAGACCGACGCCGCCATCAATCCCGGCAATTCGGGCGGCGCGCTGATCAACATGGGCGGCCAGCTGGTCGGCATCAACACGGCGATCTACAGCCGCAGCGGCGGCTCGATCGGTATCGGCTTCGCCATCCCCTCGAACATGGTGCGCGCCTTTGCCGATGCCGCCAAGGCTGGTCTCGACTTTTTCGAGCGGCCATATATCGGCGCCGAGTTCGAAATGGTGACACCGCAGATTGCGGAATCGCTCGGCATGGAGAAGCCGACCGGCGCGCTGGTCTCATCGGTCGAAGGTTCCGGCCCCGCCGGCAAGGCCGGCCTGAAGCCCGGCGACGTCATCCTGTCGCTCAACAACACCCCGGTCGAAAGCATCGAGGCGCTCGACTATCGCATGGCGACGCTATCGATCGGCACCAAGGCGACCTTCGTCGTACTGAGCAAGGGCCAGCAGGCGACGCTGGAAATCCCGCTTGATCGCGCGCCGGAGGGCGCCAAGCCCAGCGAGGTGACCTTGCGCGGCCGCAGTCCCTTTGCCGGCGCCAAGGTCGCCGAGCTGTCGCCCAGGCTTGCCCAGCGGCTTGGCCTTCGCACCGATCTCAAGGGCGTCACCGTCATCGATATCAGCCGCGATTCGCCGGCCGCCGATTTCGGCTTCCAGCCCGGCGATATCGTGCGCGAGGTGAACGGCACCAGCATCGACACCGCGGCGACGCTGGCACAGGTTGCCCAGCAGGACACGCGCTGGTGGCGCTTTACCGTCGAGCGCGGCGGGCAGATACTGCGCCAGGTGTTGCGCTATTGAGGCGGTCTGCCCATTTAAGGCATGATCCCGAACCGAAAGGTTCACCTGAAAAGATCATGCTCTCAAAAGAGTGGGATCGCGTTTCAACCAAAAGACTTGCATGGCCGATCTGTTCAGTTCCGATGAGCCGGAGAAAGCGCCGCCCGGACGGCCGCTGGCCGATCGGCTGCGCCCTAAAAATCTCGGCGAGGTCGTCGGCCAGGAGCATCTGACCGGCCCCGACGGCGCGCTGACCCGGCTGATCGATTCCGGTTCGCTGGGCTCCATGATCTTCTGGGGGCCGCCCGGCACCGGCAAGACGACGGTGGCCCGGCTGCTGGCCGGCGAGACCAAGCTCGCCTTCGAGCAGATCTCGGCCGTATTTTCCGGCGTCGCGGACCTCAAGAAGGTCTTCGAGGCGGCGAAGCTCAGGCGCTCCAACGGCCGCCAGACGCTGCTCTTCGTCGACGAGATCCATCGCTTCAACCGTGCCCAGCAGGACGGGTTTTTGCCGGTGATGGAAGACGGCACCGTGGTGCTGGTCGGCGCAACCACGGAGAACCCGTCATTCGAGCTCAATGCGGCGCTTCTGTCGCGAGCGCGCGTGCTGGTGTTCCGTTCGCTGGGCGAGGAAAGCCTCGCCAAGCTTCTGGCGCGGGCGGAAGAAACCGAGGGCAGGGCGCTGCCGCTCGACGACGAGGCCCGCGCGATGCTGATCCGCATGGCGGACGGCGACGGCCGCGCCTCTCTGACGCTGGCCGAGGAAGTCTGGCGCGCCGCCAAGAAAGGCGAGGTCTTCGGTCCGGAAGGCCTGCAGCGCGTCATCCAGCGCCGTGCGCCGATCTACGACAAGGGCCAGGACGGCCATTACAACCTGATCTCGGCGCTGCACAAATCGGTGCGCGGCTCCGATCCTGATGCGGCGCTCTACTATCTTGCCCGCATGTTCGACGCCGGCGAGGATCCGCTCTATCTCGGGCGGCGTTTGGTGCGCATGGCTGTGGAGGATATCGGGCTCGCCGATCCTCAAGCGCTTGTCGTCGCCAACGCGGCCAAGGACGCCTATGACTATCTAGGCTCGCCCGAGGGCGAACTCGCCTTCGCCCAAGCCACCGTCTATCTCGCCACCGCGCCGAAATCGAACGCTGTCTACACAGCCTTCAAGGCTGCGACCGCGGCCGCCAAGGAGTTCGGCTCGCTGCTGCCGCCCAAGCACATCCTCAATGCGCCGACCAAGCTGATGAAGCAGGAGGATTATGGCGCCGGCTATCGCTACGACCACGACGAGCCCGACGCGTTTTCAGGCCAGGACTATTTTCCCGAGAAAATGGGCCGGCACACTTTCTACGATCCGCCGGAGCGCGGTTTCGAGCGCGATATCCGCAAGCGGCTGGAATATTGGGCGAAGCTGCGCAGCGAACGGAACAACTGAGGTGCGTGGCCCCGTGGTCGGCATGCTAGCAGCATGTCGGCTGAGCATTGAGGTGGAGTTGTAACTCCAATATTTCTGTTGGCCGATTGACGGGTTCGCGCGACGGCATTGTACCGGGAAACAAAAAATCCTATCAAGACGCACGGCTGACGGGGGTCGCCGTGATTTTGTCGCATGGAACAGGATCGCGCCTCCCGCGCGAATGGCAATGAAAAAGAAAACCGTCAAGTCGCTCCGCAAGGCCGCCATCGCGGTCGTGGTTCTCGCGCTCGCTCTCTACTTCATCCCGATCCTGACCGCGATCTGGGTCGTCTGCGGCCTGATCGACGTCCTGCGTAACGATCAGAAGAACTGGAAGCTTTTCGACCGCTACTTTCTCGGCAACGGCATGTTCACCTGGCTGCTGTCGCCGTTCAACCTGATCGTCGACCTGCTCTGCTATCGCAACCCCGGCGTATGGAAGCCCGAACAGTTCCCTGAGGACTATCAGCGCGAGATCAACGAGGTCCTGGGCGTCTTCAAGGCCCGCAAGGACGAGATCATCGCCGACATCGACGCCAATTTCGGCGCCGGCAGGCGCGGCATGTATGTCTACCAGTGGTATGGCAAGCACAAGATCGACAACGTTCCCGAATTCAACAAGGATTACAAATACATCAAGACGATCGCCGTATCCGTTTTCAGCAAGCGCGAATCCACGTCCTGGCATTTCGGTCCGCTCCGCCTCAGTCTGCGCATCCTCTACAATCTGATCCCGGTGCAGGCGGAGATCTTCGTGCAGTGCGGCAGCAGGAAGAACTATTGGTACGACAACCCTTTGTTCATCTTCGACGACACGCTGTTCCACCGCTCGGTCAACGAATATGACGGCCGCCGCTACTGCGTCTTCGTCGACATCATCCGGCCGTCTCCGTTCCCAAAACTGATCGCGGGCCTTCTCGCCATCGTCTCGGTCAGCGTTGAGCGCATCAATTCTATCTTCTACAAGAACTGGAAGATGATCGGGTCGTCCAAGCCGAAGGCCGCCGCCAACTGATCCTGGCGACTCTTCAACCTGGCTCGGCCTGCGCGGCCGAGCCTCCGATGCCTACTCTTAAACCAACGTCCTATAGCGCCGATCGGCTGCAACCGTTACAACTCCTCCATCGGATATATCCACCAGGATATAACGACGGGCGGAAGGAGGTCCGCTCGCTGGGAGGATAGGTTTGAGCGGGCGGCAAGCAGCCGGTCATGCGGATTTCGTCCAGGCTTCGATCGCCAGAAGCGATGCGGCCCATTCGGCGTTGGTCGCCTCTTGGCGGCGCTCCCTTCAATTGCATCATCTCGATCCGGCTGAGCGCAAGGCACCCAGACGACTGACCGAAGCCGAATTGCGCCAAGCCCGTCAACGCATGGAGCGAATGATCCGCGCGGCCGAGGGAAGCCTCAACCGGCTCTATCAGGCGGTCGGCGGTGTCGGCTGCTGCGTGATACTGGCCGACCGCGACGGCATCCCTGTCGAGCGCCGGGGCGCGGTCGCCGACGACGAGACCTTCGACGAATGGGGTCTGTGGACCGGCACGGTCTGGAGCGAAGACAGTGAAGGCACCAACGGCATCGGCACCTGTCTTGCCGATCAGCGGCCGCTGACCATCCATCGCGACCAGCATTTCTTTTCGCGCAACACGCTCATGAGCTGCACCACGGCTCCCGTCTTTGACCATGAAGGCAACCTGGCAGCCGCGCTCGACGTATCGTCCTGCCGCTCTGACCTCACGGAAGGCTTCGTCCAGCTTATCTCGGTCGCGGTAGGTGACGCCTCGCGCCGGATCGAGGCGGAGAATTTCCGTATGGTCTATTCCAATGCCCGCATCCTGCTTGCACCGGTCGCCGAGCGTAGCGCCGGCGCGCTAATCGCCGTCGACGCCGACGACCTTGTGATCGGCGCGACACGCTCGGCTCGGCTTGCTCTTGGCATAACCTCGGAAGGCTTGGCCAGGGGCTTGCTCGCCGCCGACATCCTTGGGGATCCGGCCAGGGCCCGGGAGGATCTCGACGATGCCGAGCGCAGCGTGCTGCAGCGCGCGATGGCGCGCACCGGCGGCAATGTCTCGGCGGCGGCGCAGAGCCTCGGCATCTCGCGCGCGACGCTGCATCGCAAGCTCGCGCGTTTCAGCATCCGCCGGCCGCGTTGATTTACGCAACCTGACCTGTCGCAGTTCTGCGACACTCGCCGGCCGCGATCCGTTTGCCTGGGGATGACAGGCTGAAGAGCATCCGCAAGTGTTTCCGGCGACGCGCCACATTCCGTGACGCCGTTTTGCTGGGAGGCAGACAATGAACAAGGTTGAGTTCGCACGCGCGGCCAAGGTTCCCTTCGCCAAGCGCTATGACAACTTCATCGGTGGCCGCTGGGTCGCCCCGCATGCCGGAAAATACTTTGACAACATCTCGCCGGTGACCGGCCGGCCGCTTTGCGAGATCGCAAGGTCCGACGCACAGGACGTCGAAGCCGCGCTCGACGCCGCGCACAAGGCGAAGGATGCCTGGGGCAAGACCAGCCCGGCGGCGCGCGCCTTGGTCCTCAATCGCATTGCAGACCGCATGGAAGACAATCTCGACCTTTTGGCGCTGGCCGAGACATGGGACAACGGTAAGCCGATCCGCGAGACGACGGCGGCGGACCTGCCTCTGGCCATCGACCACTTCCGCTATTTCGCCGGCGTCCTTCGCAGCCAGGAGGGCAGCCTTTCCGAGATCGACCATGACACGGTCGCCTATCATTTCCATGAGCCGCTGGGTGTCGTGGGCCAGATCATCCCTTGGAACTTCCCGTTGCTGATGGCCTGCTGGAAGCTGGCGCCCGCGCTCGCCGCCGGCAATTGCGTGGTGCTGAAGCCGGCCGAGCAGACGCCCGCCACCATCATGCTATGGGCCGACCTTATCGGCGACCTTTTGCCGGAAGGCGTGCTCAACATCGTCAACGGCTTCGGCCTCGAGGCGGGCAAGCCGCTGGCATCGTCCAACCGCATCGCCAAGATCGCCTTCACCGGCGAGACGACGACTGGCCGCCTGATCATGCAGTATGCCTCGCAGAACCTCATCCCGGTGACGCTGGAACTCGGCGGCAAGTCGCCCAACATCTTCTTCCAGGACGTCGTCGGCGAGGATGACGACTTCTTCGACAAGGCGATCGAGGGATTCGTCATGTTCGCGCTCAACCAGGGCGAGGTCTGCACGTGCCCGAGCCGCGCGCTGGTGCATGAGAAGATCTACGACAAGTTCATGGAGCGGGCGCTGAAGCGCGTCGAGGCGATCGTGCAGGGCGATCCGCTCGATCCGGCCACCATGATCGGCGCGCAGGCATCGAGCGAGCAGTTGCAAAAGATCCTCTCCTATTTCGACATCGGTCGCCAGGAGGGAGCCCAGGTGCTGACCGGCGGCGAGCAGAACCACCTGCCGGGCGACCTCGCCGGCGGGTACTACGTGAAGCCGACGGTCTTCAAGGGTCACAACAAGATGCGCATCTTCCAGGAAGAGATCTTCGGGCCGGTGGTGTCGGTAACGACCTTCAAGGACGATGACGAGGCGCTGTCGATTGCCAACGATACGCTGTACGGCCTCGGCGCAGGCATCTGGAGCCGCGACGCGAACCGCTGCTACCGCTTCGGCCGCGCCATCCAGGCAGGTCGCGTTTGGACTAACTGTTATCACGCCTATCCGGCGCATGCCGCCTTCGGCGGCTATAAGCAGTCCGGCATCGGCCGCGAGACGCACAAGATGATGCTCGACCACTACCAGCAGACCAAGAATATGCTGGTCAGCTACAGCCCGAAGAAGCTCGGCTTCTTCTGATCCTCCCAGGGCGAAGGGGAAGGGAGGGCGCCGCGGACGGTGCTCTCCCTTCAACATAGGAGGATTGCCATGGACAGGACTTCATTGGGCAAAGTCACAGCCACGGCGGAGGCCGAGGCGCTGCTGGCCGAGATCATCGCCGACCACGGCCAGTGCTCATTCACCAGTCCGGCGGCTGCTGCGACGGATCCTCGCCGATGTGCTATGCGCGTGGTGAGTTCATGATCGGCGACAGTGACGTGAAGCTCGGCGAGATCGGCGTTACGCCGGTCTATATCAGCGCCTCTCACTATGAGGCGTGGAAGCACACCGACCTTATCATCGACGTGGTGAAGGGCAGGGGCGGCATGTTCTCCCTCGACAATGGCCGCGAGAAGAGGTTTCTCACCCGCTCGACGATCTGCGCCGTCCCGACGCCATCTTCCGGCAACTGAGCGAATAGACTGGACGGCACGCAGCGCCGCGATTGGGGTAATCGTCGCGCTTTGTTGGGTCTTTGGCTCGCAACCTAATCGCCTTAGTGCTATGGCCCCGCTTTCAAACGGAAAAGCGTATCCATGGCAGGTGTTGAACAGATCACGGTGGAGGCCGGCGAGGCGGGCATGCGGCTCGACCGCTGGTTCAAGGTCCATTATCCGGGCCTCGGCTTCGGCCACCTGCAAAAGCTCCTGCGTTCGGGCCAGATCCGCGTCGACGGCGGACGGGTGAAGGCCGACACACGCGTCGAGCCCGGCCAGTCCGTCCGCGTTCCGCCGCTCGACGTCGACAAGAAGGGCGAGGGCTCCCTCACCGGCCACTCGATCCGCAACCAGGGCGATGCCGACGTGCTCGCCAAGATGCTTCTGCACGAGGACCCGAAGGTCTTCGTCTTCAACAAGCCGGCCGGCCTGGCGGTGCAGGGCGGCTCAGGAGTCACCCGCAATGTCGACGACATGCTGGAGGCCTGGCGCAACCAGAAGGGTGAGAAGCCGCGCCTGGTCCACCGTCTCGATCGCGACACCTCCGGCGTTCTGGTCGTCGCCCGAACCCGCCTGGCCGCGATGAAGCTTTCCGAAGCGTTCCGGGCGCGCGAGACCAAGAAGACCTACTGGGCGCTGGTCAAGGGCGTGCCGCCGAAGCGCGAGGACAAGATCTCGACCTGGCTGGTCAAGGAGACGACGCCGGACGGCGATCGCGTGCGTGTCGCCAAGCATGGCGAGAAGGGCGCCGACCATGCCGTTTCCTACTATCGCGTCGTCGAGCAGGCGGCGCAGTCGCTGTCCTGGCTGGAGATGGAGCCCTATACCGGCCGCACGCATCAGCTGCGCGTTCACGCCGCTCATATCGGCTGCCCGATCATCGGCGACCCGAAATATTTCGAGGCCGATACCAACTGGGAATTCCCGGGCGGCATCCAGAATCGATTGCATCTCCATGCCCGCCGCATCGTCATCCCGCATCCGGACCAGGGCGTCATCGATGTTACGGCGCCGATGCCGCCGCATATGCGCCAGAGCTGGAACCTGCTCGGTTTTGATGAGCAGAGTGCCGAGGACTAAGGAGGGGACCCCGATCATGGAAGGGAACAGTCTCGCGAGCCAGTTGATCGGGTGGCTGCCGTTCGTCCTGATTTTTGTCGTGTGGGTTGTCTATACGCGTCGGATCGCGACAAGGCAGGGATCGATGGCCGAGGTCGGCCGCGAGAACACCGAGGCGGTCAGGCAGAACACCGAAGCGCTGAAAGCGCTGCTTGCAAAACTCGAAAGCCAATCGAAGCAATGACTACGGCAGCGGAGTTGGATCGCCGCGACGCGGTCGACATGGCGGCAGCGGCCATCATGGTCGGGCTGACCTTCTCGTGGGGACTGAACTACGTCGCCGCCAAGATTTCCTACGCAGGCTACGATCCCGTCTTCGTCTCGATCGCACGCTCGCTCCTCGGTGGGCTCTGCGTGCTTGGCTGGTGCCGGCTGCGCGGCATCAAGCTGTTCGAAGCGGATGGAACGCTGGCCGCCGGCATCGCCGTCGGCGTGCTTTTCGGCGTCGAGTTCCTGTGCCTCTATATCGGCCTCGAGTACACGACCGTCGCTCGCAACACGCTCTTGGTCAACACCATGCCGTTCTGGGTGCTGATCGGCGGTCATTTCCTGCTCGGCGAGCACATCAACGCGCGCAAGCTCGGTGGGCTTGTCCTGGCCTTCTGCGGCCTGGTGGCCGTGTTCTCGGACGGCATTGTCGCGGGCAGCGACGCAACGCTGACCGGCGATCTGCTCAGTCTCGGCTCGGGCATTCTCTGGGCGGCGACCAGCATCGTCATCAAGCGCTCGAAACTGGTCGCGACCAGCGCCGAGAAACTGCTACTCTACCAACTGGCCGGCGCCGCCGTCGTCGGTGTCCTGGTGATGCCCTTGGCCGGCCCGCCCATCCGCGCGGTTGCCGCCTTGCCGACGCTGGCGCTGCTCTTCCAGTCTTTCTATATCGTCGCCTTCACCTATGTATTGTGGTTCTGGTTGCTTCGGCGCTACCCCGCGTCCGGTCTGTCGAGCTTCGCCTTCCTGTCGCCGGTGTTCGGCGTCTTGTGCGGCGCGGTGGTCCTTGGTGAAGCGCCGACCACCAGGATATTCCTGGCTCTGGCCCTGATTGCCGCCGGTCTCATCGTCGTCAACCGGCCGGCGCGCAGGCAGCCAACAGTTTAGGGAGTTCGGCATGCGCGACATCCTCGAAGACCTCGAATCCGGAAAACTGCTTTCCGATCCCGATCCCGTGCGCCGCGCCCAGATCCAGATGAAGACGCCGCTGCCGAAGCGTTTCTACAAGGCGGTTTCGGTCGTCCCGGTGGAAAACGGTTTTGCCGTTCATCTCGACGGCCGGCCGGTGCGCACGCCGGGCAAGGCGGCGATGGTGCTGCCGACCGAAAAGGCCGCAGCACTTGTGGCCGGCGAATTCAGCGCGCAGGGGGAGGTCATCGACCCCGTGACGATGCCGGTCATGCGCCTCGTCAACACCGCCATTGACGGCGTCGCCTCCGACCCGCAGGCGGTGCTGGAAGATGTGCTGCGCTTCGCCTCGTCCGATCTGCTTTGCTATCGCGCCGACGGTCCGCAAGGTCTGGTCGATCGTCAGAACAGGCTGTGGGATCCGGTGCTGGACTGGGCACGCGGCAGCCTCGGCGCGCGCTTCAACCTTGCCGAAGGCGTCATCCATGTCGAGCAGCCGCGCGAAGCCATAGCCGTCCTCGGCGCGCATCTCGGCCAGCGCTCCGAGCCGATGCGGCTGGCCGCGATCCATGTCATGACGGCGCTGACCGGTTCGGCGCTGCTGGCGCTGGCCGTGGATTTCGGCGAGCTGGACGCCGAGGAAGCTTGGCTTGCGGCCCATGTCGATGAGGATTGGCAGATCGAACACTGGGGCCAGGACGCGGAGGCTGTCGCCCGCCGCTCGGCTCGCAAACGCGACATGATGGCGGCGGTCAGCCTGCTCGAGGCACTGCAAGGCTAAAAGCAATTCCGTCTGGAATTGCCTAAACAAACAAATCTGGAGTGGACCGGCGACCGGCCGGGTGTTGAGCCACTCCAGGCGCACGCCGCTTTCGCAGTGCACCTAATACCAAAGTCATAATCCCATTGTCGCGGTGCCTTTCGCTCGTTGTTTCTGTCATTTTTTCCTTCGTTGGTTGCGTTTTGAGTCCGCGTTCGGAGCAACGCGGATGGTGGCGCGCAGCCATCGAGGACAGACGGGATCTCACGGGAGGATATTCAAATGGCAATGGCTTCGACCGCCGGCGGGACCAGCCGCGGCATGACGCGGGAGGAGAAGAAAGTCATCTTCGCCTCATCGCTCGGCACCGTTTTCGAATGGTATGATTTCTATCTCTACGGTTCGCTGGCCGCCTTCATCGGCTCGACCTTCTTCAGCCCGGCGATCCCGGAGGCGACGCGCAACATCTTCGCACTGCTGGCCTTCGCCGCAGGCTTCCTGGTGCGCCCGTTCGGCGCTCTCGTGTTCGGCCGCATCGGCGATCTCGTCGGCCGCAAATACACCTTCCTCGTCACCATGACGATCATGGGCCTGTCGACCTTCCTGGTCGGCCTGCTGCCCGGTTATGCGAGCTGGGGCATCGCGGCTCCGGTGATCCTGATCGGGCTACGCATGCTGCAGGGCCTGGCGCTCGGCGGCGAGTATGGCGGCGCCGCGACCTATGTCGCCGAGCATGCGCCCGACGATCGCCGTGGTTACTACACGTCATGGATCCAGACGACGGCGACGCTCGGCCTGTTCCTGTCGCTCATCGTCATCCTGATCGTGCAGGCCTCGCTCAGCAAGGAAACCTATGCCAGCTGGGGCTGGCGCATTCCCTTCATCGTTTCCTTCCTGCTGCTCGCCGTTTCGGTCTGGATCCGGCTGTCGCTGTCGGAGTCGCCGACCTTCCAGCGTATGAAGGACGAGGGGAAGGGCTCCAAGGCGCCGCTGACGGAGGCCTTCGGCCAGTGGAAAAACGCCAAGATCGCCCTTCTTGCGCTGCTCGGCCTCACCGCCGGCCAGGCCGTGATCTGGTACAATGGCCAGTTCTACGCCCTGTTCTTCCTCACCAACGTGCTGAAGGTTGACGCGCAGTCGGTCAACATCATGATTGCCATCGCGCTTGCCATCGGCTCGATCTTCTTCGTTGTGTTCGGCTGGCTGTCCGACAAGATCGGCCGCAAGCCGATCATTATGGCCGGCCTTGCGCTCGGCATCGTCTGTACCTTCCCGCTGTTCAAGGCGTTGACCTCGGCCGCCAACCCGGCTCTGGCCACCGCCCAGCAGAACACCCGCGCGACGGTGACGGCGGCTCCTGGCGACTGCAGGTTCCAGTTCAACCCGGTCGGCACGGCGAAGTTCACGACATCCTGCGATATCGCGACCTCGTTCCTGACCAAGAACTCGGTGCCATACGACGTCGTCACCACGGCCGCGCCTGGAACCGCGGCCACGGTCAAGATCGGCAACGAGACGGTGGAGTCTTATGACGCCGTTGCCGCCGGCGATCAGGCCAAGGCCAAGGAGGGAGTCTTCCAGAAGGCGGTGAACATGGCGCTGAGGGACGGCGGCTATCCGCTGAAGCGCGCCGCGATCAAGGTGCCCGACCAGAAGCTCGATGCCTTCATCGCGGCCAATCCAGAGCTGAAGCTCGATGCGGCCACGATCCGTGGTGGCGAGAAGGCCTCGGTTCCGGCCGAGCAGGCGATCGCCGACAAGCTGCTGACCAAGGACGAGGCGGCCGGTGCGACGGAAGTCACGGTCCACAACATACCGGGCGGCGGCGCGTTCGCCATGTTCGCCGATCCGGCAGCCATCAACTGGCCGATGACGATCGGCATCCTGTTCATCCTGGTGCTGTTCGTGACCATGGTCTATGGGCCGATCGCCGCGATCCTGGTCGAGATGTTCCCGACCCGCATCCGCTATACCGGCATGTCGTTGCCTTACCATATCGGCAACGGCTGGTTCGGCGGCCTGCTGCCCGCGACCGTGTTCGCGCTCAGCGCCTACAAGGGCGATATCTACTATGGTCTCTGGTACCCGGTGATCATCGCGGCGATGTCGCTGATCATCGGCATGATCTTCGTCAGGGATACGCTCGGCACCGACTTGCACGCCAAGGACTGACCTCGGTCATCTGCTCAAAAAGAAGGCCCGGCGCGAGCGATCGTGCCGGGCTATTTCGTTCATAAAACTAAGGGGCGATCAGCTCTTGCGCTGATTTTCTTCCTCGACGGCTGCTTGATGATACCAGCCATCAAAGTCGGCATGCTCGCCGCGAAGCGTCGCAAGCTCTGCCGCGAATTTCGCCTTTGCGCCCAAATTTGAGGCAGACTTACGTCCTGCCAGCGGGAACATCAGGATTTTGGCCGACGGACGCGGTTGCATGACCTGCATTGGCGACCTCCTTGCTTGTCTAGAGACTTGCCGATTCAACGTAGCAAGCAAGATAGGTTCTGCGATTCGTTTAGGCAATATGCCTACAAAAAGATCATTACTTGCCAATTGTTTGTGCAGAAATATCGATTGAGCGATCCGAGCGCATTATTGAGGCGGCCGAGCAAAATCCACGTGTTGCCAGGACCATTTTGCCGCACCCGCCGACGGCGGAGTGGCATACGAATTGCTTTTTAACCATCGGCAGGCCGGCAAGCCCGGCCATGCGTTGACGCCGCTTGCGGCGTCCTAGCAACGAGAGGCACTGGAATGACAAAATACAAGCTCGAGTATATCTGGCTCGACGGATACGTCCCGACCCCCAGCCTGCGCGGCAAGACCCAGATCAAGGAGTTTGCCGAGTTCCCGACGCTGGAGCAACTGCCGCTGTGGGGTTTCGATGGCTCGTCCACCAATCAGGCCGAGGGCCACAGCTCCGACTGCGTGCTGAAGCCCGTCGCCGTCTACCCGGATCCGGCCCGCACCAATGGCGTGCTGGTCATGTGCGAAGTCATGATGCCCGATGGCGTGACCCCGCATGTCTCGAACAAGCGCGCCACCATCCTAGACGACGAGGGCGCCTGGTTCGGCTTCGAGCAGGAGTATTTCTTCTATAAGGACGGCCGTCCGCTCGGCTTCCCCGAGAGCGGCTACCCGGCGCCGCAGGGCCCGTACTACACCGGTGTCGGCTACAAGAATGTCGGCGATGTCGCGCGCCAGATCGTCGAGGAGCATCTCGACCTCTGCCTGGCCGCCGGCATCAACCATGAAGGCATCAACGCCGAAGTGGCGAAGGGCCAATGGGAATTCCAGATCTTCGGCAAGGGCTCCAAGAAGGCCGCCGACCAGATGTGGATGGCGCGCTACCTTCTGCTTCGCCTGACCGAGAAATACGGCATCGACATCGAGTTCCACTGCAAGCCGCTCGGCGACACGGACTGGAACGGCTCGGGCATGCACTGCAACTTCTCGACCGCTTACATGCGTGAGGTCGGCGGCAAAGCCTATTTCGAGGCGTTGATGGCCCAGTTCGACAAGAACCTGATGGATCACATCGCCGTATACGGCCCGGACAATGACAAGCGCCTGACCGGCAAGCACGAGACCGCCCCGTGGAATAAATTCTCCTACGGTGTCGCCGACCGCGGCGCTTCGATCCGCGTGCCGCATTCCTTCGTCAAGAACGACTACAAGGGCTATCTGGAAGACCGCCGCCCGAATTCGCAGGGCGACCCCTACCAGATCGCCTCGCAGGTCCTGAAAACGATCTCGGAGGTTCCGACCGCCGCTGTTTCGGCTGCCGCCTGATTATCCAAGCGCGGGCCTCGCGCCTGCGCCCCATAAGTTTCAATTTCGCAAGCCCCGGCGTTCTTCGCCGGGGCTTTTTGCGTGGCAGGCACCGGCGGGAATGTTTCGCCCGCCGCCATCAGCCGGCAGCAACGCTACGCGATTGAGCCATGACGGCTACTTCTGCAGCGGCGGACCGCCGCGTGCTGCGTGGTTCCGATGGGTTTGCGGAAAGGCGACAGCCCGCCGATAGGCTTGCCCATACGAAAACCCCGGCGAAACGCCGGGGTCCGTCTTTGTCGCCGATGCGGATAAGTTCGGTGGTCAGACCGAATAGTACATGTCGTACTCGACCGGATGCGGGGTCATTTCGAAGCGCATCACCTCGGCCATCTTGAGCTCGATGTAAGCATCGATCTGATCGTCGTCGAAGACGCCGCCGGCCTTCAGGAAGCCGCGATCCTTGTCGAGGTTCTGCAGCGCCTCGCGCAGCGAGCCGCAGACGGTCGGGATCTTCTTCAACTCCTTCGGCGGCAGGTCGTAGAGATCCTTGTCCATCGGCTGTCCCGGATGGATCTTGTTCTTGATGCCGTCGAGGCCGGCCATCAGCATGGCGGCGAAGCCGAGATAGGGGTTCGCGCCCGGATCGGGAAAGCGGACCTCGACGCGCTTCGACTTCGGCGAGGAGCCGAACGGAATACGGCAGGAGGCCGAGCGGTTGCGCGCCGAGTAGGCGAGCAGCACTGGCGCTTCATAGCCCGGCACCAGACGCTTGTAGGAGTTGGTGAGCGGGTTGGTGAAAGCGTTGATCGCCTTGGCGTGCTTGATGATGCCGCCAATGTAATAGAGGCAGGTTTCCGAGAGGCCTGCATATTCGTTGCCGGCGAAAGTCGGCTTGCCGCCCTTCCAGATCGACTGATGCACATGCATGCCCGAGCCGTTGTCGCCGAACACCGGCTTTGGCATGAAGGTGGCCGTCTTGCCATAGGCATTGGCGACCTGGTGCACGACATACTTGTAGATCAGCATCTTGTCGGCGTTGCGCACCAGCGTGTCGAACTTGATGCCGAGCTCGTGCTGGGCGGCTGCGACTTCGTGGTGGTGCTTCTCGACGCGCACGCCCATCTCGGCCAGCACGGTCAGCATTTCGGAGCGCATGTCCTGTGCGGAATCGATCGGCGGCACAGGGAAGTAGCCGCCCTTGATGCGCGGACGGTGGCCGAGATTGCCGGTCTCATAGTCGGTGTCGTCATTGGACGGCAGTTCGGTGGAGTCCAGGCGGAATCCGGTGTTGTAGGGGTCCGCCTTGTACTTGACGTCGTCGAACACGAAGAACTCGGCTTCGGGGCCGACATAAATGGTGTCGCCGATGCCTTCCGACTTCATGTAGGCTTCGGCCTTCTTGGCGGTGCCGCGCGGGTCGCGGTTGTAGGCCTCGCCCGAGATCGGATCGAGGATGTCGCACAGGATGACCATGGTCGACTGCGCGAAGAACGGATCCATGTGCACGGTGTCCGTGTCGGGCATCAGCACCATGTCGGACTCGTTGATTGCCTTCCAGCCGGCAATCGAGGAGCCGTCGAACATGACGCCATCGGCGAACATGTCTTCCTCGACCTCGACGACATCCATCGTCACATGCTGCAGCTTGCCGCGCGGATCGGTGAAGCGCAGGTCGACGAATTTCACGTCGTTGTCCTTGATCTGCTTCATGATGTCTTTGGCTGTCGTCATGTCATGTATCCCTGTGTGATGACGTGTTTTTGATGATGACGTTGCGGAAGGATGGGGGGCGTCAGATGGCGTCGATACCGGTTTCGCCGGTACGGATGCGCACGACTTCCTCTATGTTGGAAACGAAGATTTTTCCATCGCCGATCCGGCCCGTTTGCGCCGCTTTCCGGATGGCCTCGATGGCGCCTTCGACGGCTTCGTCGCCCAGCACCACCTCGATCTTCACCTTGGGGAGGAAGTCGACAACATATTCGGCGCCGCGATAAAGCTCGGTATGCCCCTTCTGACGGCCGAAACCCTTGGCCTCCGTCACGGTGATGCCTTGCAGTCCGGCCTCTTGAAGCGCTTCCTTCACTTCGTCCAGCTTGAATGGCTTGATGATCGCTTCGATCTTTTTCATGTATAAAATGGCCTCCACTGCCAAGAAGACGGGTTGTGTACCCCGCTTGCGCCTCCATCTAGCACGAACCGTGCCAATCCAAGGGAGCGGAGGCGGCACAGGGCGTTTTCGATTCCGCATCGCGCACGGATGCAAATTCGCGTCATCCGCTGCGTCGGATGCGGCATGGACGCCCAAACCCTATACATCGCCCCTCCTCAGTCCTGCACAAAAATTGGGCAGGAAGCGCAATTGGCAGGCAGACCCCTCTCGGATGCGACCACATTTGCAAATGATGCGCGGCCGCGGTGGTTTGCTTCGGACCGAAAACTGGACAATGCTTGATCGCACGGAGATCGGCAATCCCATGCGCAATGAACTTCTATCGACGGCCGAGATGGCTGAGGCGGACAGACTGGCGATCGCGGGCGGACCGCTCGACGGTTACGGATTAATGCAGCGCGCCGGCGAAGCGGTCGCGGCCCTGGTGCTGGCGCGCCACCCCACCGCGAAGAGGGTGCATGTGCTTTGCGGCCCCGGCAACAATGGCGGCGATGGGTATGTCGTGGCGCGGCTGTTGGCCGATGCGGGCGTCGATGTGTTTCTTTGGGCGTTGGGCGAACCCCGGGCTGGCACCGACGCCGCGCTCGCGGCAGCCGCCTGCACCCTGGAGCGGCGCCCGCTGTCGGCCCTCACGGCCGAAGCCGGGTCGCTGGTCGTCGACGCGCTCTTTGGCGCAGGCCTATCGAAGCCTCTCACCGGCGACGCCGAGGCCGCGGTCGACATCGTGACAGGGATGAACCTGCCGGTGGTCGCGATCGACCTTCCTTCGGGCGTTTCCGGCGATAGCGGCGAAGTGCTCGGCTCGGCATTTCACGCGGGGCTCACGGTGACCTTTGCGCGAAAGAAGCCCGGGCACCTGTTGCTGCCGGGCCGCCAGCGATGCGGCGAGATCGTGCTGGCCGACATCGGCATTGGCGACGAGATTATCGACAAGGTGGCGCCCCACGCTTTCGAGAACCGGCCCGGGCTTTGGATCGCGAACTTTCCGGTGCCGGCGGTCGACGCGCACAAATACAAGCGCGGCCATACGAGCGTCTTTTCGGGCGGACCATCCGCGACCGGCGCGGCGCGCCTTTCGGCGCTGGCGGCCGCAAGAAGCGGGGCAGGGGCCGTCACCGTGCTCTCACCGGCAAACGCCATGCAGGTCAACGCGGCGCATCTGACCTCGATCATGCTGCGCAAGGTCGACGCGATCGAGGACGTGCATGACCTGATCGGCGATCGCCGGCCGTCCAGCTTTGTCCTCGGTCCCGGCTTCGGCATCGGCGACAAGGCGCGCGATTTCACGCTAGGCGTGCTGTCCAGGAAGCGAGAGGGCGATGGCGTTGAGGGCCTAGTGCTCGACGCCGACGGCATCACGTCTTTCCGCAATGCGGACGCGAAGCTGTTCGAGGCGGCCGGCAGACCGGATGCACCGGCGTTGATCATGACGCCGCATGAGGGTGAGTTCGGCAGGCTGTTCGCGGACATTGCGGGCAACAAGGCGTTGTCGAAGCTGGCCAAGGCGCGCGAAGCCGCCCAACGCGCCAACGCCGTGATCGTCTATAAGGGGGCCGACAGCGTCATCGCCGGGCCGGACGGCTGCGCCGCGATCAACGCCAATGGTGCCCCGTGGCTCGCCACGGCCGGTTCGGGCGACGTGCTGGCAGGCATCATTGCGGGCTTTCTTGCCCAAGGCATGCCGGCCTTCGAAGCGGCTTGCGCCGGGGTCTGGATCCATGCCGAGGCCGGCAGTCGCTTTGGCCCGGGCTTGATAGCCGAAGACCTGCCCCTGGCGATGGGGCCTGTTATCCGCGACCTGCTGGAGGGCAGTGCCCGATGATTCGGACGGGGCTCATGATTCATTTTCCAGGTGCGGCGTCGGCCAAAGCTGCGAGAACTCGCTCCTCGCTGACACCGCGTGTGTCAAGCACCCAGCTCGGCGTCGAAATCGGTGGTTCGAGATAACGCACCTGATCGTTTACAGGTCCTGTCTCATAAGACCGATTTGATCCGAAGATAAGCACGCATGGTCTGCCCAGCGCTGCGGCCGCATGGCAGAGGCCGCCATCGACGCCGAGGAAGACAGTCGAGGCGGCGATCTGGCACATGGCGTCCGTCAGCTGCGGTGTCGACGTGAAATCCACCGCCTCCGGAAGCGCTGCCCGGATCTGCGCGGCGGCCTCGCGTTCTCGTGGGCCGCCGATGAGCCAAACCGACCAGCCGCGCCGGGCGTGATCTCTCGCTACCGAGATGAAACGCTCCGCCGGCCATGAGCGGAAGTTGGAGAAAGCGGACGTATAAAGCGCCAGCGCCGGTCGCGCGGGATCGATCCCGTGTCGGGCTCGCCAATCGGAAAGCGCTTCGGCCGAAATAGCCATTTGTGGAGCAGGCAACCGCATGCCGTCGACTGGCTTTTCACCCAGCATCGCGATGGCGCAGACCTGTTCGTACAATCTGGTCTTGCGCGGACCGAACGCCACGAAGCTCTTCAGCCAGCCGGCCGGCAGGCGGTTGATGATGCCGAACTGAAATTCCCGTGGATAGCCGATGCGTTCCGGTATGCCGGCCAGCCATGGCACGAGCGCGGCCTTGGTGCTGCTGGTGAGCATATAGGCCGCCTGGTAGTTCTCCTTGCGGATTTCGCGCGCCAGACCTGCCCGTTGTTTCAGCCCGGGCTTCCAATGCTTCTCGACAATCCATGTCTTGCGGATATGCGGCATCAGCCGCGCCAGCGGCGCGGCAAGCGGCGAAGTGGCGACGTCGATCGGATACCCGGGAAACTTCCCGGCCAGAATCTGAATTGCCGAATGGCAACGGATGAAGTCTCCGATCGCCGGCAAGCAGAAGACGAGGATGGGACGCAACGGGCGCTACCTTTAGATCCGGAACAATCGCCACCAATGGCTAACATGACGGTGATTTGTCACGGAAGCGCTTCGCCATCAAGGACGCGCGCATAGAGTTCCAGATAGGCCTTGGCCGTCTTCTCGATAGGGAACCTGTCGGCGGCCGACTGGCGGCATCGTTGCGCCGACAGGCCTCCTATCTCAGCAAGACCGTGCCCGAACTCCTCGTCGGTTTGGAAGAAGCGCCCGGTATCGGCATCGACGGTTTCCACGAGCGCGCCGCGTGGCGTGGTGAGCACGGGAGTGCCGCACAACATCGCCTCGACCTGCGCCATGCCGAAGGGCTCTTCCCACGAGATCGGATTCAGAAATGCCTTCGATTCACCCAGCAGGCGCAGCTTGTCCTGGCCATCGACCATGCCGTGAAAGCGGTAGCGGGCGGAAAGGCTCTTGAAGAACACGCCCTCGCGGCGCGTCTTGCTGCGGCCGAGCAGCTTCCAGCGCGAACCGCCGGCGATATCGAGGACGAAGTCGAATTTCTTGGCGAGATCCACCGCGCGGTTCAGCCCCTTTCCGGCGCGCGCAATCGCCGCCATGAAGAAGAGATGATCGTTCTTCGTCGGCGTCAGCCGGTAAGCGTCAACGGGAAACCCGTTGTAGACGAAGGTCTTGCGGCCATGCAGTTCGGCATGACGGGCGCTGAGGAAGTTCCAGTTGGGCTGCGGCCGCGGATAGTCCGGAAGGTGGCCGTGCTCGGTGTTGAGCGTAGGGAAGGGGACCTCGATTTTCCAGGCGTGGAGATTGACGATCTGGGTGTCGAGGGGAATCGCCGCGCGGCACTCGGCATCACTGACCGCATGCCTGACCTCGCACATCGGATGCGACGATCCCGGCGCGGCGATCAGGACGACATGGTGCCCTAGCTTGACCAGTTCGGTGACCAGCCACTCGACCTGGCGCTGCGTTCCGCCATACCCCTTGGCCGGAATAAGGCTCTGAGCTGCAAGGGTTATGCGCATTTCTTGTCGGCGCGGCTTCTCACAACGGGATGTTGTCGTGCTTCTTCCAGGGGTTCTGCATGTCCTTGTTGCGCAGCATGCGCAACGCGCGCGCAACGCGGCGCCGGGTCGAGTGCGGCATGATCACCTCATCGACATATCCGCGCTCGGCGGCGACGAAGGGCGACAGGAAGCGATCCTCGTAAGTTTTTGTGTGAGCGGCAATTTTCTCCGGATCGCCGATGTCTTTGCGGTAGATGATCTCGACCGCGCCCCTGGCGCCCATCACCGCGATCTGCGCCGTCGGCCAGGCATAATTCATGTCGCCGCGCAAATGCTTCGACGCCATCACGTCATAGGCGCCGCCATAGGCCTTGCGGGTGATGACGGTGATCTTCGGCACGGTCGCCTCGGCATAGGCGAAGAGGAGCTTGGCGCCATGCTTGATCAATCCGCCATATTCCTGCGCGGTGCCCGGCAGGAAGCCCGGCACGTCGACGAAGGTGACAATCGGAATCGAAAAACTGTCGCAGAACCGCACGAAGCGCGCCGCCTTGCGGCTGGCATCGGAATCGAGCACGCCAGCCAGCACCATCGGCTGGTTGGCGACGAAGCCGACCGTGCGGCCCTCGACGCGGCCGAAGCCAGTGACGATGTTCCTGGCAAAGCTCTGCTGGATCTCGAAGAAGTCGCCTTCGTCGGCGACCTTCAGGATCAGTTCCTTGATGTCATAAGGCTTGTTTGCGTTGTCGGGGATCAGCCGGTCGAGCGACAGGTCGTGGTCCGTCACCGACTGGTAGCACTCGATCTCGGGAATCTCCGCCGTGTTCGACGCCGGCAGCAGATCGACCAGCCGGCGCATCTGCAAGAGCGCCTCGACATCGTTGTCATAGGCGCCGTCGGCGATCGAGGATTTGGTGGTATGCACGGAAGCGCCGCCGAGGCTTTCGGCAGTCACGGTCTCGTTGGTCACCGTTTTCACAACGTCCGGTCCGGTGACGAACATGTAGGAGGTGTCGCGCACCATGAAAATGAAGTCGGTCATGGCTGGCGAGTAGACATCGCCGCCGGCGCAAGGGCCCATGATCAGCGATATCTGCGGGATGACGCCGGATGCCAGCACGTTGCGCTGGAAGATCTCGGCGTAGCCACCGAGCGCCGCCACGCCCTCCTGGATGCGCGCGCCGCCGGCATCGTAGAGGCCGATGATCGGCGCGCGGTTGCGCAGCGCCATCTCCTGCACCTTGATCACCTTTTCGGCATGCGCCTCCGACAGCGATCCGCCGAACACTGTGAAATCCTTGGCGAAGATATAGATCGGCCTTCCGTTGACCGTGCCCCAGCCGGTGACGACACCGTCGCCGGCGATCTTGGTCTTCTCCATGCCGAAATCGGTCGACCGGTGCTCGACATACATGTCGAACTCCTCGAACGAGCCCTCGTCGAGGAACACCTCGATGCGCTCGCGGGCGGTGAGCTTGCCCTTGTTGTGCTGGGCCTCGATGCGGTCCTTGCCGCCGCCCATGCGGGCAATATCGCGGCGACGCTCGAGTTCCTTCAGCACGTCTTTCATCGCTGGTCCCCAAAACGGATAAGTGATTTGTGGTAATGGGGAGGGCAGAGGAGCGCAAGCGCCCTTGTTTTGCTGCATTGCAGCATGCCCCCTTGCATTTCGGGCCGGACTCGGCCATATGCGGGACATAGGCGCTTGGGCCGGTATGTCCGGCTTTCTCCACGAATGAGACTGGTTGCGTCTGTTTTCCCTCTTTCAAGTCGACCCAGGTCGATAGGCAAGACGGCGAAAAAGCCCCGGGGCATGAAGTCCGCGGGCACGACAGCGCAGCCGCGCGGACGTTTCCCGTCCGCCGCCTTGTCGTTTCCTGATGATTGTTTCGACGGCAGGTTGCGCCCTACCGCCATTGACGTTTGCGGCGATTGCGCCGCTTGAAAGAAGATAAATTTGACCAACGAAAACACTCTCCCCGGCAACGATGCAGGGGAACTCTCCGGTTTCGCGACCCTTGGCATTGGCGGCGCGCTGCTGAAGGCCACGCTTGCCGCGGGCTTCACCGAGCCGAAGCCTATCCAGGTGCAGGCGATCCCGCCGCAGCTCGAAGGCCGCGATATTTTCGGTATCGCCCAGACCGGCTCGGGCAAGACGGCTGCCTTCGCGCTGCCGATCCTGTCGAAGATCATCGGCCTCGGCACCAAGCGCCGGCCGAAGACGGCGCGCGCGCTGATCCTGGCGCCGACGCGCGAGCTCGCCGTGCAGATCGAGGACACCATCAAGCTGCTCGCCAAGGGCGCGCATGTCTCGACCGCGCTGGTGCTCGGCGGCGTCTCGCGCTTCAGCCAGGTTAAGAAGATCGCGCCCGGCGTCGATATCCTGATCGCCACGCCTGGACGGTTGACCGACCTGGTGCGTGAAGGCGACCTTATCCTTGCCGACACCAAATGGCTCGTCCTCGACGAGGGCGACCGCATGCTCGACATGGGTTTCATCAACGACGTCAAGCGCATCGCCAAGGCAACCGCGCCGGACCGCCAGACGGCGCTGTTCTCGGCCACCATGCCCGACGAGATCGCCGAGCTTGCCAAGGGCCTCCTGAAGAATCCGGTCCGCGTCGAGGTCTCGCCGCAGAGCACGACCGCCGCCGAGATCGTGCAGAGCGTGGTGTTTGCCCGCACAAGGCAGAAACGCCAGGTGCTTTCCAAGATGCTGGCCGACGAGGCGATGCGCACGGTGATCGTGTTTTCGCGCACCAAGCATGGCGCCGATCGCGTCACCAAGGACCTTGTGCGCGACGGTTTTGAAGCCGCCGTCATCCACGGCAACAAGTCGCAGAACGCCCGTCAGAAGGCGCTCAACGATTTCCGCGACGGCTCGGTCCGCATCCTGGTGGCGACCGATATCGCGGCGCGCGGCATCGACGTGCCGGGCATCAGCCATGTCGTGAATTTCGACCTGCCGGACGAAGCGGAAAGCTATGTCCACCGCATCGGCCGGACCGGTCGCAACGGCAGGGACGGCATCGCGATCACGCTTTGCGATCCTTCGGAGAATGCCAAGCTGCGGCAGGTCGAGCGGATCATCCGCATGAAGCTGCCGGTCATTGCCGACCATCTCGGCAGCCCGGATCCGCAGCGCGATCCCAGGGAAAAGACCGAGCGCCATTTCGAGCCGGCCAATGACCGCGAGCATCATGGCGGCCGCCGCGATGGCCGCCGCCCGGGCAATGGCGGTGGCAAGAAGCACGTCGCCGGCAAGCCCAATGGCGGGCGCGCTCCCAGGCCGGAGGGCGAGCGCCAGGCTGCCGCCCAGCCGAACGGCGAGCGCAAGCCCGGCAGTTTCAAGCGCTTCAAGGGCAACAACAAGCGCCGCTTCGGCGGCAAGCGTCCGGCAAACCGGGCTGCTTGAACCCATCAAATCTGATCGAGGAACGGCCGGAGCGAATGCTCCGGCCGTTCCTCGTTTCACTAGCCCGATTGCTGCTGCATCAACGCCTTCACCCACACCACGATGCGCTGGGTGAGGAAGGCCGTAGTCTGCGGCGACAGCACATCGCCGGCAATGACGTGATTGTCCGGATCGCCGGTGTCGTCGACCGGCACCAGCTCGTGCGGACCGCCCCAGCGCCCGGCGATCTCGCGCGTACGGTCCGGCCGCACCACCTTGTCGGCATCCGAGAAGATGAACAGGGCAGGGATCTTCGCCTTCTCGACCGGCGCGGCATAGGCGAGCTCGGTGAGCGCGGCCATCGGCAGCACCGCTTTCATCGGGTATTTGGTGGTCCAGAATTTTTCGTGGAGCGCGTTGCGCGCGGAAAAACTGCGCTGCTTGCCGCCGACAAGCTCTGCGATCTGCCCGCCCCACGGCATCGTCAGCAACTCCGCGCCGGAGGCCTTGACGCCGAAATTTGGGGATATGAACGCGATTGCCACGACGCCGTCCGAAGCACCCGGCTGCGTCGCTGCCCATGCCGCCAGCGAGCCGCCGGTCGACGTCCCGATGACGATCACCTTGTCGCCGATTTCGCGGCCGATGGCCAAGGCCTCCTGATAGTCGTTGATCCACGCATTGACGCTGCCTTGCGCCATCGCCGCGCCGTCCTGGCCGTGGCCGGTCAGTCGCGTGTAGAAAAGGTTGGCATCCAGTTCATCCGCAATGTCGTCCGGCAAGGGGCGGACCTCGCCCTTCGAGGCGGAAAAGCCATGGATGTAGACGATGGCCAAAGGCGTCTTCGCGTGGACCATCGGGTTCGCCCAGATGATCTCCTTGTCGAGCCCGTCGCGTATGTTGGGCACGGCAGCCTCTTCCCGCGCCAGATAAGCCTGCGGATCGTCGCCGATCACCGACGGATTGAACCTGATTGTGGTGTCTACCGGCACGCGCGGGCCAAGGAAGAAGCCGGCGACCAGGATGACTGCAAGGCCAAGCACCGCCAGCACGATCCGCCGCCCCATTACAGTCTCCAAGCAATGATTCTCAACCTATGGCCGTACCTGCCGCCAGGCAATCGCCGTTTCGCCTGCTTATGTTGAGCCGGCTTATGTCGCCTCGTCGCGGGACGGGTCTTTTTTGCTGGACAGCCTGCGATCGAAATGCAGTGGCCGCCCCCACCAGCTGGTGGTCAGGCCGATGACGAAGCGGCCGGTGGGCCGCGGCAGCAGGCCGAGCAACTTCAGCGGCCAGCTTATGTGATACGGGAAGGTGACTTCGAAGCCGCCCTTCCTGATGCCGCGCGCCATACGGCGCGATGCGCGATGCACAGGCATGAGACCCGGCATCGGCAGCTTGTTCTTTTCGGTCAAAGGCGTGTCGATGAACCCCGGATTGATGACCTGGATGCGGATGTTCATTTTGTCGAAGTCGTATTTCAGCGACTCCGCCAGGATGTTGATCGCGGCCTTGGTGCCCCCATAGGCCGCAGTGGTCGGCCAGCCGGAATAGGCGGTGACCGATCCGACAAGAACCACATGGCCGCGTCCACGCACCCGCATATGCTCAACCACAGGCACCACACCGTTGACGATGCCGAAGTAGTTCACGGCGAAGGAGCGGTGGAAATCGCGCACCACCAGGTTCTCGCCGGGGGTGGCGATGTAGTTGCCGGCGTTGAAGACGGCAAGCACGATCGGGCCCATCTGCTCCTCGATCGCGGCGGCCGTGCGCGCCATGCCGTGCTCGTCGGTGACGTCGCAGGGAAAGGACCGCACATGTCCGGACATTTGCGCCGTTTCGACGATCAGCGTGTCGGCCGGATCGTCCGGCAGCGACGTCACCGCCACGGCGTAGCCTTGATTGGCGAGATCTTTGGCCAGCGCGCGACCAAGCCCGCTGCTGCCGCCCGTGATCCAGGCGACACCGTCTTTCGGATTGGCCCGGTAGAGTGTCATGGGGTGTCCTGCGGATGTTCCGGTTTGCTCTAGCGGCGGAGAAATCGGTTGAAAAGAGCGGTTTTGCACCTGGCACTGAAATGATCGCGGACATTGCACCATCCGGAATGCGACTGGACCAGGCAAAATCTTGCCTTGAAACCGCGGCGTCCGGTTTTTAGGGTCTCGCCGCACACATGAAGGAATCCCGCATGCCCCGTTCTGTGATCGAAGCGATCGGCAACACCCCGCTGATCCGGCTCAACAAAGCCTCGGAAGCGACAGGCTGCGAAATCCTCGGCAAGGCCGAGTTCATGAATCCCGGGCAATCCGTCAAGGATCGGGCCGGCCTGTTCATCATTCGCGACGCCGAACAGCGTGGACTGCTCAAGCCCGGCGGGCTTATCGTCGAAGGCACCGCCGGCAACACAGGCATCGGTTTAACGCTGGTCGCCAAGGCGCTCGGCTACCGCACCGTCATCGTCATCCCCGACACGCAGAGCCAGGAAAAGAAGGACACGATCAAGATACTGGGCGCCGAGCTCATCGAAGTGCCGGCCGTCCCTTACAAGAACCCGAACAATTACGTGAAGCTGTCGGGCCGCCTTGCCGAGCAACTGGCGCGCTCCGAGCCGAACGGTGCCATCTGGGCCAACCAGTTCGACAATGTCGCCAACCGCGACGGTCATATCCGCACGACGGCCCAGGAGATCTGGGCTCAAACCGGCGGCAAGGTAGATGGCTTCGTTTCGGCCGTAGGCTCCGGCGGCACGCTCGCCGGTGTCGCGCTCGGGCTCAAGGATAAGAGCAGGGACGTCAAGATCGCGCTCGCCGATCCGATGGGCGCGGCGCTCTACAGTTTCTACACCACTGGAGAACTGAAATCCGATGGCAGCTCGATAACCGAAGGTATCGGCCAAGGTCGCGTCACCGCCAATCTGGAAGGCTTCATGCCGGACTTCTCCTACCAGATTCCGGACGAGGAAGCGTTGCCGATCATTTTTGATCTGATCCAGGAAGAGGGGCTCTGCGTCGGCGGCTCGACTGGCATCAACATTGCCGGCGCCATCCGGCTGGCACGCGAGCTCGGACCCGGCCATACGATCGTCACCGTGCTTTGCGATTACGGCACGCGCTACCAGTCCAAGCTCTTCAATCCGGAGTTCCTGCGCGGCAAGAATCTTCCGGTGCCGGGTTGGATGGAAGAGAAGGCCGACATTTCCGTGCCGTTCGAAAAGGTAATATGATGGCGCACAAGACCGAGGCGCTGTTTCGCGACGACGCCTATCAGAGGACGGCCGAGGCCGAGGTCGTCGCAATCAACGATCGGGGCGGCATCCTTCTCGACCGCACGATCTTTTATGCAACGTCAGGCGGCCAGCCGGGTGACACCGGGTTGTTCGAGCGGTCAGACGGCAGCCGCATCGCAATCGCTGCGACCATCACCGGCGAGACCAAGGACGAGATCATCCACGTGCCAGCGCCGGAGCAGCCGCTCCCCGCTGTCGGCGAAAGGCTGAAGCTTTCGATCGACTGGGAGCGGCGGCACCTTCTGATGCGCATGCACACTGCCTGCCACCTTCTGACGGTCGTTTGCCCGTTTCCGATCACCGGGGCGGCGGTCGCCGAGGACGACAGCCGTGTCGACTTCGATATCCCCGACGCCGGCTTCACCAAGGAAGAGGTGACGGTCCGGCTGATGGAGCTGGTGCGCGCCGACCATACAATCTTCACCCGGTTGATCACAGACGACGAACTCGCCGCCAATCCCAGCCTCGTCAAATCGAAGAACGTCCGCCCGCCGGTTGGCACAGGAAAAATCCGCCTGGTCTGCATTGGCGACAACGGTTCGATCGACAGCCAGCCCTGCGGCGGCACGCACGTGAAGTCGACCGGCGAGGTCGGCGAGATCCATATCGGCAAGATCGAGAAGAAGGGCCGCGAGAACCGGCGCTTCCGCATCCGCTTCGGGCCAATACCGGCGAATTGACGCTCGAAGAGATGAAGCATGATGTCGCCCGGAAACCGCTTCACAGCTTTCGGCATCATGCTCTAAAGCGAGGCGGACCAGGGAGAACAAAATGGCGCAGGACAGCCCCTTCATCGTCGACGCCGACTGGCTGGAGAAGCAGCTTGGCGAGCCCGGCCTCACCATCATCGACGCTTCCTGGTATCTGCCTGCGCAAAAGCGAGACGCCCGCGCCGAATACGATGCCGCGCACATTCCCGGTGCGCGCTTCCTCGACCAGGATGCGGTTTCAGATCCGGATTCAAAATTGCCGCACACCTTGGCCTCGCCGCAGCACTTTGCC
The DNA here is from genome assembly GCF_029625685.1 of Mesorhizobium sp. WSM4976. Taxonomy (NCBI): domain Bacteria; kingdom Pseudomonadati; phylum Pseudomonadota; class Alphaproteobacteria; order Hyphomicrobiales; family Phyllobacteriaceae; genus Mesorhizobium; species Mesorhizobium sp. WSM4976. The sequence continues at coordinate 18,082 of NZ_JARTVT010000017.1, read as the reverse complement.
CAGTATGTCGGCGCGATGGGGGTTACGGCTGACGACACAATTATCGTCTATGACGGGCCTGGCCTCTTCTCGGCGCCGCGCGCCTGGTGGATGTTCCGGGTCATGGGCGTTTTCCAGGTCTACATCCTGAACGGCGGCTTCGACCGCTGGAAGGCCGAGGGGCGCCCAGTGACTTCCGAACCGACCAAGATCGCGCCGAGCGTCTTCCATGCCGATTTCGACAAAGGTCGGGTCGTCGGCCTCGACGAGATGCGCAGGATCGTTGGCAACCAAGAGAGCCAGATCGCCGACGCGCGCTCGGCTGGCCGTTTCGCCGGAACCGATGCGGAGCCGCGCCCGGGCGTCCGATCGGGCCATATGCCGGGCGCGCACAATGTGCCGATCACGGCGCTTGCCGAGAATGGCGAACTGCTGCCCAAGGACCGCTTGCGCAAGGTGATGGAGGATGCCGGCATCGACCTGTCGAAGCCGGTTGTCACGTCTTGCGGCTCGGGCATCACGGCGGCGGCGATCACGCTGGCGCTAGAGACGCTCGGCCATACCGATAACCGGCTTTACGACGGTTCGTGGACGGAATGGGGCGGTCTCAGCGACACACCGGTGGTGACGGGGAAAGAATGATGGAAAACGGTGCGCCGCAAGCTATCGATGTCACGGTCACGTTCCTGGAGATGCACGCCGCACCAGCGGTCTCGCCTCCGATCCCCTATAATCGCCAGATCGCGCTGCTGAAGACCAAGGACATCCCGCTCCATTTCTACCGCTATTTGATAGATCGCGTCGGGCGCAAATGGCACTGGGTCAATGTGCTGAGGATGAGCGACGAGGAGCTTGCCGCCGGCCTGCACCGCGAGGACCGCGACGTCAGGGTGCTCTATCTCGACGGCGCTCCCGCCGGCTTCTTCGACCTCAAGCCGCATCTTCCGGAGGAAGTGGAGCTCGCCTATTTCGGCATGATGGAACATGCGCACGGCCAGGGCCTCGGCCGCTGGTTCCTCGGCGCCGCGATCTCGGCGGCCTGGGCATATGGGCCAAAGTTCGTGTCCGTTCAGACCTGCACGCTCGACCATCCGGCGGCTCTGCCGCTTTACCAGAAACTCGGCTTCACGCCCGTGGCGCAGAAGAAGGAAGTCGTGCACCCGCTGACCTTCGCCGAGCGTTCGGCCAGCGTCATGCGAGGCTAGAGCGGTTTTACGCACTTAACATTTGTGGGGGCGCCGCGTCCCCGCGATATGGCTCTATTTCTGCTCGACCCTGATGGGGCCGAGACCAACCTTCAACGGCGCCCGCTGGCTTCGGCCGGCGGGCTTTTTAGTTGGGCCAAGGGTGCGCTGAAGCTTCCGGCATTGATATACGTCAAGGTGGGCCCCGTGTGCTGTGCACATGCTGTAGCTCGGATCATCGGCGGAAACTGAGGTGCAGAGGCGTCATGCCTATTTACAAGAGGGCGAAAGAGGCAGGGATATTCAGCTCTTCAGATGTCGCCCTGCTTGGCCGCGTATTCGACAAGCTGAAGAACGAACATCAGTCGCCGGAGCGCCGTGAGATGTTGGCATCTCGACTCTTAGCAAATTACTTGGCCGGCCTAAGAGACGAGGATGAGCTGCTCGCTGCTTCAAAGCTACCGCTCGGGCGCTAGATTTCCGGGTCTGCCTACTAGATGTATATGAGCCGCGAAAAGGTGTCACTTTTCAGGGTATCCAATACGCAACGAAGCGTTGCACGACGGGCATTTGAAAGACGATATCGTCTTAAACCGAGTCCTTTTCGAGCGATTTGATGTCCGCATTGGGGACACTCAAATGTGAGATATTTGTCGTTCAGTTCTTGAGGAATGGGCAACTACGCACCTTTGTACCGATGGGTGCCCGCCGGTTCGCTGGTCTCAGGGGCACCATTGAAACGGCGATGAAGGAACTATGCTCGCCGGCCGGTGTCTAATTGCCAGGAGAGCACAAGTTTCGCGGCTTGGACCTATGAGTTAGCTGCTTCGACCATGGTCCTAGAATGACACCGACTGGAGGACGAAGGGCGGGAATTATGGGGAACATAGAGCCAGTTCGCGCTTTGAACGATTACCTGCTTGCGCTTCGTTGCCTGTGGCGCACCCCAGGTTACTCCAGCAAAACTATGCCCGTTGGCTTCGGCCGGCGGGCTTTTTGTTGCCGTTGACCGCGCGAAGGCGGCCCCGATTCGACGCCGGCTCTATGCGCGCCGCCTCGTCAGGAATCGGGTGGGAGGCACTCTCGCCTATCCATAATTTCCGGACATCGAAATCGGAGATTTGACATGAGCATCCAGTTCAAAGCCTTGCCGACCGAAGCCGTGCGCGCCTTGCAGCGGGGAGGGCCCGATGCCTATGGCCTCACCGCGGAACACCGCATCTCCGACGGCGACGGCGTTCCATGCAGGCACTGCATGAAGAACGTCGCAGCCGGTGACGGCTACCTGATCGTGGCCTACAGGCCGTTCCCGCAATTGCAACCCTATGCCGAAACCGGCCCGATCTTCCTGCACGCCGAGGAATGCGAACGCGCCGCCGACGGGGACGCGCTGCCGGAAATGCTGGAAAGCAGCGACTATATCGTCAGGGGCTATGGCAAGGACGATCGCATCGTCTATGGAAGCGGTGCGGTCACGCCGACAGGCGATATTGCAGCCCGCGCGACAACACTGCTTGAGCGCGACGAGATCGCCTACATCCATGTCCGCTCGGCCCGGAACAATTGCTATCAATGCCGCATCGAGCGGGCGTGATCCCAAACCGGCCCGATCCCAAACCGTCATGACCCAAAAAAGGAGCCCGCCGATGGTCGGGCGGGCCGTTGGAGGGTCTGACAGAAGCTGTCGGCAAAGTGCTGTCCGGGCCGGAACTGGTCCCGGCAGACAGCTCGGGCCGCCAGTAACGGCATGTGTCTAGTCGTCATTGGCGCGGTGCGAATGTGAAGCATTTCACACAAGGTGCACAATGGCCCGGAAGATGGAAACCGGGTCTTTCAAGACTGTCGTATTCCCGTCGTACTCCTGCGCTAAAAAGCAATGGTTGATGATCAGTCGACCGCGGATGGACCGGCGGCAGATCGCAACATCGAGGAAGCGGGGCTTTTGCTCCGCTTTTTTGTTGCCCCGATTTCCCGTGGAACTGCCTAACCTGCGCGCAAGAAAAAGCCCGCCGGAATGGCCGGCGGGCGCGACAGGAGGAAGGGCCGGCCGGACGTCAGGCGGCAAGAACCGCCTTGGGCTCGACCATTTCGTAGCCGAGCGCTTCGGCGACGGCGCGGTTGGTGATCTTGCCCTTATGGACGTTGAGACCGTTGCGCAGGTGGTGGTCGTCGACCAGCGCCTTGAGACCCTTGTCGGCGAGCTGCAGGCCATAATGCAGCGTCGCGTTGTTGAGCGCGTGCGCCGAAGTGACCGGCACGGCGCCGGGCATGTTGGCGACGCAATAGTGGATCACGCCGTCGACTTCATAGGTCGGATCGGCATGCGTCGTGGCATGCGAGGTCTCGAAGCAGCCGCCCTGGTCGATCGCAACATCAACCAGCACCGAGCCCTTCTTCATGCCGGAAAGCATTTCGCGGGTGACGAGCTTGGGCGCAGCGGCGCCAGGAATCAGCACTGCGCCGATGACGACGTCGGCCGAGAAGCATTCCTCTTCCAGCGCCTCGACGGTCGAGTAGCGCGTATGAACGCGGCCGCCAAAGATGTCGTCGAGCTGGCGCAGACGCGGGATCGAGCGGTCGATAATGGTGACGTCAGCGCCGAGGCCGGCCGCCATCTTTGCTGCATGCAGGCCGACGACGCCGCCACCGAGCACGGTGACCTTGCCGGGCAGCACGCCGGGCACGCCGCCCAGCAGCACGCCGCGTCCGCCATTGGCCTTCTGCAGGGCCGTTGCGCCGGCCTGGATCGACAGGCGGCCGGCGACTTCCGACATCGGCGCGAGCAGCGGCAGGCCGCCGCGGTCGTCGGTCACGGTCTCATAGGCAATCGCTGTGACGCCCGAAGCGAGAAGGCCCTTGGTCTGCTCCGGATCGGGAGCGAGGTGCAGATAGGTGTAGAGGATTTGGCCGTCGCGCAGCTGCACCCACTCGTTGGGCTGCGGCTCCTTGACCTTGACGATCATGTCCGACTTGGCGAACACGTCGGCCGCCGTCTTGGCGATGGTGGCGCCGGCGCCGCGATAGGCGTTGTCGTCGGCGCCGATGCCAGCGCCCGCGCCCGTCTCAACCAGCACTTCGTGGCCATGCGCGACATATTCGCGGACCGAGCCAGGCGTCAGGCCGACGCGATATTCATGGTTCTTGATTTCCTTGGGGCAGCCGACACGCATCTTTCTTCTCCTGTCCGCGCCCGTTCAAAGGGCGCTCTCCCTGTCATTGGCGCATGCCGTCAGCTCCAGAACGCCGCGCGTTTTGGAAGCGACACGCAATAATCGCAGTCAACCACGAATCGTTCCGTATGTGTTTGCGAATGCACTTGCGGCAAGGACTGCTCTTCGATAATCGTTGCGCCAAATGGCTAGAAATTCGCAGGAACCACGAAGAATGCCGCTCGACAGGATTGATATCGCCATTCTGGAGACTTTGCAGAAGGATGGCCGGATCCCCAACGCGGCGCTTGCCGAGAAGGTCGGGCTTTCCCAATCGGCCTGTTCGCGCCGGCTCGACAATCTCGAAAAATCCGGGACCATCCGCGGCTATCACGCCAGGCTGTCCAATTCCGCGCTCGGCCACCAGATGACGGCGATCGTGCACATATCGCTGTCGGGGCAATTCGAGAAGACGCTGTCGGATTTCGAGGCGGCGATCAAGCGCTGCCCGAACGTGCTCTCCTGCCATCTGATGTCGGGCGAATACGACTACATCCTGCGCATCGCGGCGAAAGATCTCGTCGACTATGAGCGCATCCACAAGGAGTGGCTGTCGGCCATGCCGCATGTGACGAAGATCAACTCGTCCTTCGCGCTGCGCGAGATCGTCGACCGCACGGCGGTCGGCTTGCGGCCGGAGATGGCCTAGGGTTCTGGATTCATAACCAGTAGGAGACAGGACCTGCGATATGACAGAAAGAACTACGCTCGCCGAGTCATTGCCGACAAGCTCCGTTATCCGCATCTCGCGCGCCAACTTCGACCCGACTCGGTTTGCCGAGGTTGATGCCGCCAGCAAGAAGACCGCGCAGTACATTATCCCAGCCGTCAGGCGGCTGCCGGGACTCCTCCACTTTTATTCGGGCGTCTCGCCGAAAGGCGAGATGGTCCAAGTTAGCGTCTGGGATACCGACGAGCATGCGGCGCAACTCAACACCCTGAAGGAGATGGTCGTCGACGGCCGCAGGGACATGGAAGCGGTCGGCGTCACTTTCACGCCGATTTTCCACTACCCGATCGATTGGACCTGGACCGTTTAGGCGGGATTCGCCTCCGTCACCACAGTCGTCATCGGAATGTCGTGCGGCTGCGGGTAGATGGTCGGAATGCGCTGCAGTTCGTAGCCGACGCCGATCACCAGCGGCCTGAACGGCATCGCCGCCAGCGTGCGGTCGTAGAAGCCGCCGCCATAGCCCAGCCGGTAGTTGCCGGGATCGATGCCGACGATCGGCGAAATCACGATGTCGGGCAGCACCGGATCGCCTTCGGCCGGAATCGGGATGTTCCAGACACCTTTTTCCAGCCGGTCGCCGGGTCTGTAGGCGCGAAACACCAGCGGCTGACCCTTCTCGATGACGACAGGCAGCGCAGTGCGGCCACCGCGCTCGTTGATCGAAGCCATCCAGCCGCGCAGATCCGGCTCGCCGCGAAACGGCCAATAGAGGCTGACCATCCGGCCGTCTATGTCGCCGATCAGCGCGTCGAGGCCATTGGCGATACGCGCCGACATCGCCGCCCGCGCATCGGCTGAGACGGCAAGGCGGGCGCTGATGAGCCGCTCGCGTTCGGCCTTGCGCCATCGCCTCACATCCGTCCAGTCGGAGAGCGGCTCCCGGTATTCCGGATCGAGTTCATGCATGAAGCAGGGCGGTGATGCGTATTGGGCCGGCCCTTCGTCGTCGCGATTATCAGCCATGATAGGTTCCTGTCGTGGTGTCTCACGCTATACCTGCGGCAGCACGCGCCACATATGCATTCACGACGCCGCGCGACGACTCTGGGGCATGTCTGCTGCCCGGCAAGACGTTGCTGCAGCGCACAAAAAAACCTACATGTCTGGGGTGGTTTTACGCCGCGAGGTGGATCAAATGAGCGAACCCGAGTATCATGTCGTGGTCGTCGGCGCCGGGTTCGGCGGGCTAGAACTCACCCGCGCGCTGGCTGGCGCGCCGGTGCGCATCACCATGATCGACAAGCGCAATCACCACCTGTTCCAGCCGCTGCTTTACCAGGTGGCGACGACGTCGCTGGCGACCTCCGAGGTTGCCTGGCCGATCCGCCATCTCTTACGCAGGCGCAAGGACGTGACGACGCTTCTCGGCACTGTCACCGGCATCGACCGCGCAGGCAAGCGCGTGGTGCTCGAAGACGGCGGCTCGGTTCCCTTTGACACGCTGGTGCTCGCCACGGGCGCGCGCCACGCCTATTTCGGCCATGACGAATGGGAGCCCTTCGCGCCGGGCCTGAAGACAATCGAGGATGCCACCGCAATCCGGCGCCGCATCCTGCTCGCTTTCGAGCAGGCTGAGCGCGAAACCGATCCCGCCAGGCGCCAGGCATTGCTGACGCTGGTCATCGTCGGCGGCGGACCGACTGGCGTCGAGCTCGCCGGCACCATTGTCGAGCTGGCGCATGACACATTGCGCGGTGAATTCCGCAACATCGACACCCGCCAGGCGCGTGTCGTGCTGATCGAAGCCGGCGACCGCATCTTGGCCAATTTCGCGCCACAGCTTTCCGACTATGCCCGCAAGGCCCTGGAACGACTGGGCGTCACCGTCGAGCTCGGACGCCCCGTGACACAACTCGATGCCGAAGGCGTCGTCTTCGGCGACAAGCGCCTGCCGGCAAGGACGATCATCTGGGCGGCCGGCGTTGCCGCTTCGCCGGCGGCCGAATGGCTGGGGACCGCGGCCGACCGGGCGGGCAGGGTGATCGTCGAACCCGACCTTACCGTGCCGGGCAATCCCGACATTTTCGTCATCGGCGACACCGCGCATGTGCTGCGTCCGAATGGAAAGCCCGTGCCCGGGGTGGCGCCTTCCGCCAAGCAGGAGGGCAAGCATGTCGCCGCGACGATCAAGGCGCGCCTTGCCGGCGACACGGCGACACGGCCTTTCCAGTACCGGCATGCCGGGGACCTTGCGACGATCGGCAAACGCGCCGCGGCGATCGATTTCGGCTGGATCAAGCTCACCGGCTGGCTCGCCTGGTGGCTGTGGGGCATCGCGCACATCTATTTTCTGATCGACTTCCGCAACCGTCTCGCGGTTTCGCTTAGCTGGCTATGGATCTACCTGACCGGTCAGCGCAGCGCGCGGCTGATCACGCAGGGCGATGACGACAAAAGCTGATCGCCTCGCCGTTGCCTGCTTGATTGACGCCTCACCTTCTCGTGATCGAAAGGCTTCGAGGGCACATGGACTCGGAAGGTCTTCAGCGCCATGCTCAATGCGCTGGGGGCAGGGGTTGTCGCGTTGTCGAAGAGGAGACGAAAATGTCGCGACTGCCTGTCTTCCGTCCCGAATTCTCCCGTCGCGAATTCCTGGCCGGCATTGCTGCCGGCGGCGCGCTGATCATGCTGCATCCGTTCTCCGCCCACGCCGCGGCCAACCAGGCGCATCTCCGGATCATGGAGACCACCGACATCCATGTGAACCTGCTGCCTTACGATTACTACGCCGACAAAGCGAACGACACGATGGGCCTGTCGCGAACGGCCTCGCTGATCGACGCGGTGCGCAAGGAAGCCGTCAACTCGATGCTGATCGACAATGGCGATCTCCTGCAGGGGAGTCCGATGGGCGACTATGTCGCCTATGAGAGGGGCATGAAGGATGGCGACCTACATCCGGTCATGAAGGGCATGAACCTGCTCGGCTATGAATGCTCGACGCTCGGCAACCATGAATTCAACTACGGCCTTTCCTTCCTCGACAAGGTGCTGGCCGGCGCCAATTTCCCCTTCGTTTGCGCGAACCTGATCCGCGGCACCACGCTTGCCACCAGCCCGCGCGCCGACAAGCTCTATCTCAAGCCCTATGTAATCCTCGACAGGAAGATCAAGGACGGGTCGGGGGCTGAGCAGCCGATCAGGATCGGCGTCATCGGCTTCGTCCCGCCGCAGATCATGGTCTGGGATCTCAAGAACCTCGAAGGCAACGTCCAGACGCGCGACATCGTCGAGGCGGCAAAGGCCTGGGTGCCGCAGATCAGGGAAGAGGGCGCCGACATTATCATCGCGCTTTCGCATTCAGGCATCGATATCAGGCAGGGCGACAAGATGGAGAACGCTTCCTTCTTCGTCGCCGGCGTCGAGGGCATCGACGCAGTCTTCACCGGCCACCAGCATCTGGTCTTCCCCGGCAAGAAGGATTTCCAGGCGCTTCAAGGCGTCGACGCTGAGAACGGCACGCTGCAGGGCAAGCCGGCGGTCATGGGCGGCTTCTGGGGGTCGCATATGGGTCTGATCGATCTGCTTCTGGAGCGCGACGGCTCGAAATGGCAAGTCGTCTCGGCCACCTCCGAGGCGCGGCCGATCTATGAGCGCGTCGACAACAAGAACAAGGCGAAGGTCGGCGACGACAAGCGCATCGCCGCAGCGCTCGAGCAGGACCATCAGGCGACCCTCGCCTATGTCCGCCGCCCCGTCGGCAAGACATCGGCGCCGCTCTATTCCTATTTCGCGCTGGTGGCCGACGATCCGTCCGTGCAGATCGTCAACCAGGCGCAGAGCTGGTATCTCAAGGATATCTTGAAGAGCACCAAGTGGAAGGACGTGCCGCTCCTGTCGGCGGCGGCGCCCTTCAAGGCCGGCGGCCGCAACGGCGCCGACTACTATACCGACGTTCCCGCGGGCAATATCGCCATCAAGAACGTCGCCGATCTCTATCTCTACCCGAACACGGTGCGCGCCGTCGAAATCACCGGCGCCGAGGTGAAGGAATGGCTGGAGATGTCGGCCGGCGTCTTCAACCATATCGAGCCGGGCAAGGCGGACCAGCCCCTGATCAACGCCGATTTCCCATCCTACAACTTCGACGTCATCGACGGCGTCACCTACAGGATCGACCTGTCGCAGCCGCCGAAATACGATGCCAAGGGCGGCGTCGCGAATGCCGGCTCCACCCGTATCGTCGATTTGAAATTCGACGGCAGGCCGATTGATCCGGCAGCGAAATTCGTCGTCGCCACCAACAACTATCGTGCCGGCGGCGGCGGCAATTTCCCCGGCATCAATGCCTCCCGGATCATCTACGAGGCGCCGGACACCAACCGCGACGTGATCGTGCGCTATGTCGTCAGCGAGGGCACGATCAATCCATCCGCCGACGACAACTGGTCGTTCGCGCCGATGCCCGGCGCCAGCGTCGTCTTCGAGACGGGACCGAGGGCCAAGGATTTCATCGCCGAGGTCAAGTCCTTGAAGATCGAGCCGGCCGGCAGCGGCGAGGCAGGGTTCGCCAGATATCGCATCACGCTTTGACGCTGTGCCACCTCGCGCGACCGTCTGGGTGGGCTGGTCACGGCGCTGTTGTCGAGTGCTTAGTGACCGGCGCGTAGCAAGCGGCACGGCGCAAAAAGCCGTGAACTCGAAGGACCGCCGCCGCTCCGCACTGGTTCCAGCCGTCCACATGCGCTAGTTTTAGCCATGCGTTATGTAATCGTCATCGCAGCCATTGCCTTCTTCCTGATCTGGGATGGCCTCTACAATCATGGTCACTATCTCGACGTGACCGTGCGGGAAATGTCGCGCATCGTGCGCCAAGTTACCGGATAAAGCCTTGCCGGTTGCATATCGCGGGCGCGACATCATTTCCGGTTGACGCTCACGCGTCGCTTCCACAAATACACCGCTGAACCGACGACCATGGAGGCTGGCTTGATCCGGCACATCGTTTTCTTCAGCGTGCGGCGCAAGGAAGATGTCGAGGCTGTGCGCTCGGGCCTGCTGGCGCTGAGCAAAATTCCGCATTCGAAGCATTTCGAAGTAACGCTCAACACCAAGGTCGATCTGTTCTCCAACGCGATCGACGTGGTCGTCTATGCCGAGTTCGAGGACGACGCGGCGCTTGCCGCTTACAAGGCGCATCCGATTTATGCCGATACGACCAGCAAGGTGAAGCCGCTGCGCGAACTGCGCTATTCGGCCGATGTCGTGGCCGCGGCCTGAACCGGCGAAGCGTGCACTCTCGGCCCGGCGCCCTTGAACCGGGGGTCGGAATAGGGCAAACCGCGCCGGTATGATCAAAAAATCAGCTCATCCGCTCGACCACCTCGTGCTGCCGACAGGGAGCCTCGATGCCGTCCGGGCGCGCCTGACGTCGCTCGGCTTTGTCGTCGCGCCCACGGGCATCCACCCGTTCGGCACGGAGAATGCCTGCGTCTTTTTCGTCGACGGCACCTATCTGGAGCCGCTGGCGGTCGGAAATGAACAGACGGCGGACCTCGCCATAAGCGAAGGCAATGTCTTCGTCGCGCGGGACCGCCTCTACCGCCAAGCCCTTGGCGATGAAGGTTTTTCCGCGGTCGTCTTCGGAACGGCCGATGCCGATGCCGATCATGCGCGCTATGTCGAGGCCGGTCTTTCGGCCGGCGAGATGCTGAGCTTCTCGCGCGCCTTTACCGACGCAAACGGCAAAAGCGACATGGCTTCCTTCAAGCTGGCATTCGTATCCGACAAGGAGGCCGACGAGGCCTTCCTCTTCGCCTGCCAGCGCATCAACGCGCCCAAGATTGATCGCACGGCGCTGCAGGCGCACGCCAATGGCGTGACGGGTATTCTCGAAATCATCGCCGTCAGCGACAGGCCCGTGGCGCAGATCGGATTGATCGCGACCGCCGCCGAAGCTGACGCCGGCGATGGCGATGCCGTGCGGCTGCCGAATGCAGTCCTCAGCGTTCTTTCGTCCGAACGCTATGGCTCGCGCTTTGGCCTGACAGTCGCGCCATCGCCGAACCTGCGCTTCACGGCCATTGTCTTCTCGATCCGCGACAAGGCTGCCGCCAGGCACCTGTTTGCAGACAACGCAGTCCGACACAACATGAGCGGCAATGATATCGTCGTTCCGCCGGCGCCCGGGCAGGGCGCCGCCTTCATCTTCCGGGAGACCCCATGAGCATTCCCCTGGCGCCCAATTCATCGGTAACGGTCGGCAAGGTCGTCTTCGCCAACAATGCGCCGCTGTCGCTGATCGCCGGCCCATGCCAGCTTGAATCGCGCCAGCATGCTTTCGACATGGCCGGCGCGCTGAAGGAACTGACGGACCGGCTGGGTATCGGCCTCGTCTACAAGACCAGCTACGACAAAGCCAACCGCACCTCGCTTTCGGCGACGCGCGGTGCGGGCCTCGACGCCGCGATGCCGATCTTCGACGATCTGCGCAAGGAATTTGAACTCCCGGTGCTGACCGACGTGCACACCGAGGAACAATGCACTGTTGTCGCGCCCCATGTCGATGTCCTGCAGATCCCGGCCTTTCTGTCGCGGCAGACCGACATGCTGGTCGCCGCGGCCAGGACCGGCAAGGTCATCAATGTGAAGAAGGGCCAGTTCCTCGCGCCCTGGGACATGAAGAATGTCGTCGCTAAGATCACCGGCTCCGGCAATGCGAACGTGCTTGCCACCGAGCGCGGCGTCTCGTTCGGCTACAACACGCTGGTCTCGGACATGCGCGCCTTGCCGATCATGGCCGAGATCGGCGCTCCGGTGATCTTCGACGCGACCCATTCCGTGCAGCAGCCGGGCGGGCAGGGCGGCTCCTCCGGCGGCGAGCGGCGCTTCGTCGCAACGCTGGCGCGTGCGGCCGTTGCCGTCGGTGTGGCCGGTGTCTTCATCGAGACCCATCAGGACCCCGACAACTCGACATCCTCCGATGGTCCGAACATGGTCCCGTTGAAGGACATGCCGGCGCTGCTGGAAAAGCTGATGGCCTTCGATCGCATCGCCAAGGGGCACTAGTCTCGGACGGCAAGATTGCCGCATACGGCGTAACATAATGGTCGCTTTATCCTCACCGACAGCAGAGCAAGGTCGTCGGGAACCTTAGCGCGCTCCTCTCATTGTCAATGCAGACATTTCAAACGAGAGGAGCACCATCATGACCACCCCGTCCGGGCATACCGAAGCCATCGCCGCCTCGCGCGTTATCGGCACATCGGTTTACAACACCGCAGGCGACAGCATCGGCAGTATTGAAGACGTCATGCTCGACAAGATGTCGAACGGCATCATGTTCGCAGTGATCGGTTTCGGCGGCTTTCTCGGCATGGGCGAGAAGTATCACGCCGTTCCATGGGCGACGCTCGACTATGACGAGAACAAAGGCGGCTATGTCGTGCCGTTCACCAAGGAGCAACTCCAAGCCGCGCCCGCCTATTCGATCGAGGAACTGACCGGCGCGGACGGCGAAGCCGCACGCGATGCGTCATTCCAGTATTATCACGTGAAGCCCTATTGGCATTGACCGCTTGATAGGTGCACTGAAAGCCAACCGCTCCCGGGCAAAACCCGGAGGCGGTTGGCTTTTTGAACTACTGCGCCGCTTGGAGCGTGGACAATTCCATCGAACTCTGCTGCGGCTTCTGATCGTCGCATGACGTCAGGAATGCTGCCGCGATCAGGAACAAACTCACGATACCGCTCAACTGGGACATGGCGAAACTCCTCCTGTTTCGCCCCGCGCGAACGCGACCATAGATCAGAAGGCCACGCGATGCGCATGACTTATGATGACAAAAATTTGCGCTTCGTGAATCCGGCCCGCGGCAATAATTGCGGCGCCGCCGATTGCCTTTTGCGCCGCTTTGGCTAAGAGGAGCGCGACGCTTCAATCGATCAATCGGGGACATCGCAAATGACCGCCATCATCGACATTGTCGGGCGTGAAATCCTGGACAGCCGTGGCAATCCGACCGTCGAGGTGGACGTGGTGCTGGAGGACGGCTCGATGGGCCGCGCCGCGGTGCCATCCGGGGCATCCACCGGCGCGCATGAGGCGGTTGAACTGCGTGATGGCGGGCCACGCTATCTCGGCAAGGGCGTGCAGCGCGCCGTCGAAGCGGTGAACGGCGAGCTGTTCGAGGCGATCGGCGGCATGGAAGCCGAAAACCAGATCCATATCGACCAGACGATGATCGAGCTCGATGGCACGCCGAACAAGAGCCGCCTAGGCGCCAACGCCATCCTCGGTGTATCGCTGGCGGTCGCCAAGGCCGCGGCCGAAGCCGCGGGGCTGCCGCTCTACCGCTATGTCGGCGGCGCCAAGGCGCATATCCTGCCGGTGCCGATGATGAACATCATCAATGGCGGCGCCCATGCCGACAACCCGATCGATTTCCAGGAGTTCATGATACTGCCGGTCGGCGCGCCGACGCTGCGCGACGGCGTGCGCTGGGGCTCCGAGATTTTCCACACGCTGCGCAAGAAGCTGAAGGATGCCGGCCACAACACGAATGTCGGCGACGAGGGCGGCTTCGCTCCCAACCTGAAGAGCGCGCCGTCGGCTCTTGATTTCATCATGGAATCGATCGAGAAGGCCGGCTTCAAGCCGGGCGAGGATGTCGCGCTCGGCCTCGACTGCGCGGCGACCGAGTTCTTCAAGGACGGCAACTACGTCTATGAAGGTGAGAAGAAGACCCGCGATCCGAAGGCCCAGGCCAAGTACCTGGCCAAGTTGGCTGCCGACTATCCGATCATCACCATCGAGGACGGCCTTGCCGAGGACGACTGGGAAGGCTGGAAATATCTGACCGACCTGATCGGCAAGAAGACCCAGCTCGTCGGCGACGACCTCTTCGTCACCAACACGGCGCGGCTGCGCGACGGCATCCGTATGGGCGTCGCCAATTCGATCCTGGTCAAGGTCAACCAGATCGGCTCGCTGACCGAGGCTCTCGACGCGGTCGAGACCGCGCATAAGGCCGGCTACACCGCCGTCATGTCGCATCGCTCAGGCGAGACCGAGGATTCGACCATCGCCGACCTCGCGGTCGCCACCAATTGCGGACAGATCAAGACCGGCTCGTTGTCACGTTCGGACCGCATGGCCAAGTACAACCAGCTCATCCGCATCGAGGAAGAGCTCGGCAAGCAGGCGCGTTACGCTGGCAAGTCGGTGGTCAAGGGCTGATCCAGCCTGTTTGAAACAGTTTGGAAAGGGCGGGGCATCCCGCCCTTTTTCGTTTCCGGTCCCCGAGAGAGGTCGCCCGTAACCGTCCATTAAGTACAATCGGGCGAAATACGACTCATGGCCGCTTGCGTTCGCGGCCGCGAGGGGTTCGGGTCATGTGGACACGTCAGCACAAGCAGAGAAACACCGGCAGGCTGATCATTCCTTCGCTCTGCGTGCTGTTCCTGGCCTATTTCGGCTTCCATGCCTATCACGGCGAATTCGGCATCTATTCCAAATACCGCTTTGAAGCTCGCAAGGCCGAGTTGCAGGCGCAGCTCGATGCTGTCAAGGCGCGCCGGATCGACTTCGAGCGCCGTGTCCAGCTGATGCATGAAGGCTCGCTGGAGAAGGATATGCTTGACGAGCAGGCACGAAAGGCGCTCAATCTGTCCCAGCCCGACGAAATCACCATCATGCTGCCCGCTCAGACGAAATAACCGAATTTCGGTTAATCGAGCTTATTCGTAATGATTCTAATTGCTTAGATGCATGCCAGCCATGCATTTTTCGGCATGGCGCAATGCATCCTTGCATGTTAGCCTCGCGCAAATCGGTGGAGAGACCTTTCGCTCTCCCTGAATGTCCGCAAAGAGACGCCAACAGGGAGTGATGCATGGCCACCGCCGCCAAAAAAGCGCCCGCCAAATCCAGATCCGACAACAAATCCAGATCCGACAAGCAGCCCAATCTGTCAGCGCCCAAACCCGCTGATTTCACCAAGGAAGAAGAGCTCTCGGCCTACCGGCATATGCTCTTGATCCGCCGCTTCGAGGAGAAGGCCGGCCAGCTTTACGGCATGGGTTTCATCGGCGGCTTCTGCCATCTCTATATCGGCCAGGAGGCCGTCGTCACCGGCATGAAGATGGCGCTGGTCGAAGGCGACCAGATGATCACCGCCTATCGCGACCACGGCCACATGCTGGCGATGGACCTGTCGCCGCGCGGCGTCATGGCCGAGCTCACCGGCCGCCGCGGCGGCCTGTCCAAGGGCAAGGGCGGCTCCATGCACATGTTCTCCAAGGAGAAGCATTTCTATGGCGGCCACGGCATTGTCGGCGCCCAGGTGTCGCTCGGGACCGGTCTCGCCTTCGCCAATCGCTACCGCGACAACAAGAACGTCTCGCTGACCTATTTCGGCGACGGCGCCGCCAACCAGGGCCAGGTCTATGAAAGCTTCAACATGGCCTCGCTGTGGAAACTGCCGGTGATCTACATCATCGAGAACAACCGCTACGCCATGGGCACGTCCGTGTCGCGCTCGTCGGCCGAGACCGACTTCTCGCATCGCGGCGCCTCCTTCAAGATCCCCGGCATCCAGGTCGACGGCATGGACGTCCGCGCCGTGAAGTCGGCCGCCGACATCGCCACCGAATGGTGCCGCGCCGGCAACGGGCCGCTGATCCTGGAAATGCAGACCTACCGCTACCGCGGCCATTCGATGTCCGACCCGGCGAAGTACCGCTCCAAGGAGGAGGTGCAGAAGATGCGCTCCGAGCACGACCCGATCGAGCAGGTTCGGGTGCGGCTGCTCGACAAGAAATGGGCAAGCGAGGACGAGCTCAAGGCCATCGACAAGGAAGTCCGCGACATCGTCGCCGACGCCGCCGAATTCGCCCAGAACGACGCCGAGCCGGATCCGTCCGAGCTCTGGACCGACATCGTACTCTAAGGAGAGGGCAAGGACATGCCGATCGAAATTCTCATGCCCGCGCTCTCGCCGACGATGGAAGAGGGCAATCTTTCCAAATGGCTGAAGAACGAAGGCGACAAGGTCGTCGCCGGTGACGTGATCGCGGAGATCGAGACCGACAAGGCGACGATGGAGGTCGAAGCCGTCGACGAAGGCACGCTCGCCAAGATCGTCGTTCCGGCCGGCACTGAGGGCGTCAAGGTCAACGCGGTGATCGCCGTGCTCGCGGTCGACGGTGAAGACGTCGACAAGGCCGGCGAAGGTGTCGGTGAAGAACCGCCGGCCAAGGCTGAAGCCGCGCCGGCGCCTGCTGCCGCCAAGAGCGATGCTCCGACCCCTGTCGCCGCCGCGCCGAAGACGGAAGTCGCGGCCGACCCGGACGTTCCCGCCGGCACCGAGATGGTTTCGACCACGGTGCGCGAGGCGCTCCGCGACGCCATGGCCGAGGAGATGCGCCGCGATGGCGATGTCTTCGTCATGGGCGAGGAGGTCGCCGAATACCAGGGCGCCTACAAGATCACGCAGGGCCTGTTGCAGGAATTCGGGCCGCGTCGCGTCGTCGATACCCCGATCACCGAGCACGGCTTTGCCGGCGTCGGCGTCGGCGCGGCGATGGCGGGCTTAAAGCCGATCGTCGAGTTCATGACCTTCAACTTCGCCATGCAGGCGATCGACCAGATCATCAACTCGGCCGCCAAGACGCTTTACATGTCCGGCGGCCAGATGGGCGCGCCGATCGTCTTCCGCGGCCCGAACGGCGCCGCAGCCCGCGTCGCGGCACAGCACTCGCAGTGCTACGCCGCCTGGTACAGCCATATCCCCGGCCTGAAGGTGGTGATGCCCTACACGGCTGCCGACGCCAAGGGCCTGCTCAAGGCTGCGATCCGGGATCCGAACCCGGTCATCTTCCTCGAGAACGAGATCCTCTACGGCCATTCCTTCGAGGTGCCGAAGCTCGACGATTTCGTGCTGCCGATCGGCAAGGCGCGTATCCACAAGCAGGGCAAGGACGTCACGCTAGTCTCCTTCGGCATCGGCATGACCTATGCCGTCAAGGCGGAAGCCGAGCTGCGTGGCATGGGCATCGATGCCGAGATCATCGATCTCCGGACCATCCGGCCGCTCGACTTCGACACGATCATCGCCTCGGTGAAGAAGACCAACCGCCTCGTTGTGGTGGAAGAAGGTTTTCCGCAGAACTCGGTTGGCGACCACATCGCCAACCAAGTCTCGCAGCGCGCCTTCGACTTCCTCGATGCGCCGGTGATCACCATCGCTGGCAAGGACGTGCCGATGCCCTATGCGGCGAACCTCGAAAAGCTGGCGCTGCCCAATGTCGGCGAGGTCGTCGATGCCGTCAAAGCCGTTACCTATCGCTAAGCCGGTCGGGAGGACATCATGCCAATCAACATCACCATGCCGGCGCTCTCTCCGACGATGGAAGAGGGCAATTTGTCGAAATGGCTGGTCAAGGAAGGCGACAAGGTTTCGCCCGGCGACGTGATCGCCGAGATCGAAACCGACAAGGCGACGATGGAAGTCGAAGCCGTCGATGAAGGCACGGTCGCCAAGCTGGTGGTTCCGGCCGGCACCGAAGGCGTCAAGGTCAACGCACTGATCGCCATCCTGGCCGGCGAGGGCGAGGATGCCGGCGCCGCAGCCAAGAGCGGTGGCAGCGCCGTGCCAAAGGCCGAAGCGCCGAAGGCGGATGCTCCGAAGGCCGAAGCCACCAAGGAGCCACCCAAGCCAGCAGCCGCGGCGCCCGCGCCGGCGAAGGCCGAGCCTGCTCCCGTCGCCAACGGCCACGCCGCCGGCGATCGTGTATTCGCGTCGCCGCTGGCCCGCCGCATCGCCAAGGATGCCGGCGTCGACGTGACGGCGCTGACGGGTTCCGGTCCGCATGGCCGCGTGGTGAAGGTCGACGTCGAGGCGGCGATCTCTTCCGGCGGCGCCAAGGCGACGCCTGCCGCGAAAGGGCCGGCCGGCGCTCCGTCCGTTCCGGCGCCCGCGTCCAAGCCGATGTCGGACGATCAGGTGCTGAAGCTGTTCGCGGAAGGCTCCTACGAG